>JAFZOG010000015.1 GCA_017550745.1 Clostridia bacterium
ACATTCTGTTGCCTGCCCGGGGCCTTCCGGCCCGCCCTACGCTGAAAACCGGCCCAAGGGCAGGTTTTCCGGGCGCTTCGGGCCCCGGCGACGTACACGCCGCCGCCTGCGGATTACAGTCGGGGGAGCTCCCCCGACACCTCCCGCCGGAAATGCTGCTTGGTCTCTTCTAAATAGGTGAATAGTAACGCCGCTGTGTATTTTTGATGGATTTTTTGCGGTTTTCCGGCGCTGTTGCTTGATTTGCGGCACAGTGCGTGCTATAATACATGTAAACAAAAACCCAGATGAAACAGGGAGGATATACGTATGATCAAAAAGCTGTTGAAAGAATTCAAGGAATTTGCGCTGCGCGGCAACGTCATCGACATGGCTGTCGGTGTCATCATCGGCGCCGCGTTCGGCAAGGTAGTCACCGCCGTGATCGATATTTTCCTCCAGCCCCTGCTGGATTCCCTGCCCAAGCTGGAAGCGGGCGGCACCGGCTTTGCCGGCAGCATCATGAGCTTCCTGGGCGTGGTGGTGGAATTCCTGCTCACCGCCCTCGTGCTGTTCGCTATCATCAAGGCCATGAACGCTGCCCAGAACCTGGCCAAGAAGCCCGAACCGCCCAAGGAAAAGCCCCGCACCTGCCCCTTCTGCTGCTCTGAAATCGCCAAGGAAGCTACCCGCTGCCCCCACTGCACCAGCGAGCTGCCCAAATACAAGGCTGCTTAATACGATTTAAGCAGAAAAAGACACGGACCCAGCCGGCGGGAGGTTTCAGCCGGGTGCAGTCCGTGTCTTTTTTCTTATCTGCTGTCATAGAAACGTTCTGCGCCCTGGATCCGCAGCGCGCAGAACAGCGTTCAGGCCCCGTACAGGCCGTATGGAGAGGGATGGAGGCGGAGCTGGGTATCCAACTCCTCAAAGGTTTCGGGCCGGGCCTCAGGGATGAGGCCGGAAACGACGATCGCCTTCAGGCACCACTGGGCGGTAAAATTCGTGGAGATCCAGGGGATTTCCAGCAGCGGGGAGCCGTCTTCCCCCACGCCGTACGCAGTCGTTAGGAATCCGGACCGCTTGTCCGGTGCGTAAAGCAAAGCGAGCAGATTCTTCCAGATAGTCCGCGCCATGGCCTGATCCCCGCTTTCCCTGGCCGCCCATGCCTGCATTTCCGCGGAATAGATCGGGCTGCCGAACTGCCTGCCGCCCAGCAGTCCCCCGGAGCGCTTATGGCGTTCCTCGGGCGAGAGGAAGAAGTACATTCCGTTCCGGGCGACCATGTCCTTTAGGCCGTTGTTTTTCAGCATTTCCGCCGTTTCCAGCCAAACCTCGGTTTCGCCCATGCAGGCCTGCAGGTGCATGCTGCCGCTTTGCGCTTCGCCTTCATATTGCAGATGGCCTGTCTGGGGATCGAAGCCGAACAGGGGCCCGGAGGTGAGCCCCAGCGGCGTTTTGCAAAGGTCTTCGATCCCGGCTTCGATCTTTTCACGCCAAACGGGGTCCAGCGTCCGCTCATAAGCGGTCATCCAATCCGACACCAGCGCAGCCCAGTCCGGCCCGCTGCGCAGGCGCACAGCGCCGCCTTCCCGCGTGTACCATGGCATCACGCCCAGCGAATCCGCGGCAGCCAGGCTGTCCGCCATGCAGTCGCCGATGCGCCGGTCCCCGGCCAGGTAATACAGCGGCCGGTGGTGGCCCGCCATGGACACCCGCGGCTCCTTGCAGGGACAGCCCCAGTGGCGCACGTTATGCCGGGAGCCCAGGCCCTTCATCGGCCCGAAATGGTACATGTCCACATCCGCCGCGTGGCGGCTCAGGGCTTCGGCCAGGCGGAACACCCGCTCGCTCCCGGTGCGCAGGAAATACAGCCACAGCCAATAGGTCGGCGCAAGCTCCGTATTGTCCCAGGCGTAGCCGCCCACGTCCCACCGCCACATGTGGCGGCAGGCCTGATAGGTGTGCATGAAGTCCCCGTAGTTGAAGAGCCCGTACCAGCTTCTGGCCTCCGCTTCGGCCTCGTAGAAGGAAAAAGCCGCTTCCAACTGGTCTTCTGTCCACCGTCCCACCTCCGTCTCCCTGTCCGGCAGGCTCCAGCAGCCGAAAGCCCCGTGCGCGTGGTAGTAGGCAGGGGAGGCCAGATAGACCGGGGGCCGCCTGACCGCCTGAGAAAGCGCTTTGAGCGCGTCATCGGAGGGATAGGCGTTTTCCGGAACCACGGAAACCCGGCAGGTCACGGCGATGCCGTTGGGATCAGGCAGCATATAGTCGAAGCCCTCATAATTGCCCATGGGGTACGTGCGCCGGTCATAATGGCGAAAATCAAAGGGTTCGGCCTGAGGGGAAAAAAACCAGACCGTGCATGCCGTCCTGTCGCCGGAGAGATCCCGGGCTTCCAGGCCGGCGGGATGCTTTTCCCAGCATTCCCGCAGGTGAAAGCTCAGGGTGCGCTTCGGGTCGCTCAGCGCCATGCTGCCCGGGGCGCGGTGCCCGTGGACGCCGTCCAGCCAGCAGCCGCCTTCCCAGGCTTTCTTTCGGATGCAGAAATGGGCGGCGGTATCCTGGTTCAGGAAAAAATGATCCCAGCGCGGCAGGTCGTTTGCCACCGCGTCCAATTCCGCCGTAGCCGCCACCGTTTCCCCGCGGCTCTGGGCTTCCAGCAGGGCGGGATCCAGATGCTTTTTCCAATAGAACAGCTGGGTGGGATGGTCGTGATACGTGATCCCGTCGGTGAGGAAGCGGATGTGCCGCTGGTAAGGGCGTCCGCCGAACCGGGCTTCAAACCGCAGGCCCCAGCCTGCCAGCCGGTCCCGCTCCGGATCGCCCTGAAAGAAAAACGTGTGGTCAAACTGTATCTCCCCGTTTTCCCGCACGCTCATGCGGATCAGGAACGGCATCTTCTCCGCGCCGTCCTCCGTATGCGCGCCTTCAAAGCGGAAGACTGTTTCCAGCGGGCCGGCTGTTTCCAGCGTACGCCCGTGTATGGCGCAGGGCAGGCTTCGGGTCATCGCCGTGGAGCCGTCGGCGTTTTCGCTGATATGGCATATCTTAAGCACCGGGGCAGCCGCGTCAAAAGCGCCCACGCCCTGCCTGCGGCAGTTCACCGCGATGGAACCGCCGGATTTGGGAACCTCCAGGCTGATCCTGCCGCCGGCCACCGTCCAGCCTTCCCGGGTTTCCGTGACGGACAGTCCCTGAAAAAGCGCTGCTTCGCCCGGCGCCAGTTCGCCGCCCGCGCCGATTTGCCCGGCGTTTGCCGTGTGGCGGCTCCATTTGGCGGATCCGTCCGGCCAGCGGGCCGTCACCTCGCTCTGCATCGGAACATGGTTTCCGTCTTCGCCCGTCAGGCGGAACGCATCCCCCTGCACGCTGCCGCGGGGCCAGTATCCGCCAAACACGGCCCAGCCTTTTGCCGGGCGGTTCTCCATCAGATGAATCCGCATGCGCTGTCTTCCTCCTTTTCCTGCTTGGACGCATACCATTATATACGGGAAAATCTGCGGATGCAACACGAAAAAAGGCTGGATTTACGGCGGCTTTCATGGTATATTGAATTGATGAAACGTTACGATTCATGTATTTCTGGGGGAACCGCTCTTTGGTGCCCAAAGAGCGGTTCCCCCAGCCCCCTCCGAGAAAGGCTGTAGAGAAGGAAAGGCTTTTACTGTAAGAAACAGCCTACTGTGTTTGTTTTTCTTTATGGCTTTCTTGGAAAGGGGCCTGGGGGAAACCTTCTTTGGGGCCGAAGCGCCCGGAAAGCAAAGAATGGTTTCCGCCAGATATGTGAATGGAAACGATGAAACGATCAAAGGAGGCTGCACAATGTCTGTATGGAACAATGTCCGCGGTGAGCTGATATACGAAAACGCGCTTTCAGATCCAAAAGCGCTTGAGCAATTCGTTCTGGAGGGAAAGGCGCTGATCAGTTTTCCCGATGGCAGGCTAAGGCTGGAAAACGCGGAAAGCGAACAGCTGGGGCAGAAAGCCAATTATGTGCTCTGGTGCAAGGAAGTGTTTCCCGCCGACATGCTGCTGGAGATCGACTTCCGCCCTTTGCGGGAACCGGGCCTGGCCATGCTGTTTTTTTCCGCCTCCGGCAGGGAGGGGCAAAGCCTGTTCGACCCGTCGCTGGCCACCCGCACCGGGGAGTACGTCCAGTACCACCACGGGGATATCAACGCTTTCCACCTGTCCTTTTTCCGCCGCAAGGAGAAGGATGAGCGCAGCTTCCACACCTGCAATCTGCGCAAAAGCTACGGCTTTTACCTGGTGGCCCAGGGCGCGGACCCCATTCCGGACGCGGACGACGCGGAGGAATTCTACACCCTGTCCCTGCTGAAAAAGGGGCCCGACGTCCGCTTTGCCGTCAATGGGCTGGAAGTGCTGCGCTTTCACGACGACGGCGCGCAATACGGGCCGCTGCTTCAGGGCGGATGCGTGGGCCTAAGGCAGCTGGCGCCCATGGCGGGAGAATACGCGAACCTGCGCGTTTACGGCGTGAAGGGGGATTGAGGAAACGCGATCCTGAATGTGCAAATGAAAGAAGCCTTGAAACATCGGCGTTTCAAGGCTTCTCTGTTCAGCAGGGGAAGAAGGACTCGAACCCTCAACAAAGGTTTTGGAGACCCACGTGTTACCATTACACCATTCCCCTTCACCGGAAAACGTGAGTATTCTAACATAAATGCTCATGGTTGTCAACTGTTTTTTCAAATCGGCTGCAGCCTGCATTTTGCGTTCTTGCATAACACTTACAAAGAATACGCCTTCTTCCGCGTTCTCAGAGGTTGCATGTGCCCCTTCTTTCCATATTTCTTTCCAGGAATGGCATAACCGGTCAAAATCTATCGTATTTATCCATTGAAAAATGCCACTATATATAAGAAGAAACTCTTCCAATTTGCGCTGATTTGTGATATAATAGATGCGTAATGAAGAAATGACGGAAGCATCGACCGGACAGGAATTTTGGGAGGACGCTATGGCGCAGGATCAGGAAAACAATCTGAATGAAAACGGCGCGGAGCTGCAGAGCTCCACCCATTATGACGAAACGCAGATTCAGGTGCTGGAGGGGCTGGAGGCCGTTCGCAAACGCCCCGGCATGTATATCGGCTCCACCGATGCCCGGGGCCTGCACCACTGCGTATATGAGATCGTGGACAACGCCATCGACGAAGCGCTGGCGGGCTTCTGCACGGAAATCCATGTGACCATCGAAAAGGACAGCTCCGTGTCCGTCAGGGACAACGGCCGCGGCTTCCCCGTGGGCATCCATCCCAAGATGGGCCGGCCCGCCGTGGAGGTGTGCCTGACCATCCTGCACGCGGGCGGAAAGTTCGGGGGCGAGGGGTACAAGGTCTCCGGCGGGCTGCACGGCGTGGGCGCCAGCGTGGTCAACGCCCTGTCCCGCCACATGCGGGTGGAAGTGCGGCAGGACGGCAAGATTTACGAGCAGGAATACAATATCGGCAAGATCGAATACGACCTGCGCGTCATCGGCGAAACGGAAGAGACCGGCACCACCGTGCGCTTCTGGCCCGATATCCGCTCCGCCGAAAACCCCGGCGGGGTGTTCGACCCCGGCATTGATTTTTCTTTTGACGTGCTCAAGGCCCGCATCCGGGAAATGGCGTTCCTCAACAAGGGAATCAAGATCGTCCTTCGGGACGAGCGGCCGGAGGAGCCCGTCGAGCGCACCTTCCACTACGAGGGCGGCATCCGGGAGTTCGTCAAGTACCTGAACAAAAACAAAGAAGTGCTCTTCCCCGAGCCCATTTACGTGGAGGGCGTGAAAAACGGCGTGTCGGTGGAAGTGGCCATGCAGTACAACGACAGCTATAACGAAAACATCTACACCTTCGCCAACAACATCCACACCCCCGAGGGCGGCACCCATCTGATGGGCTTCCAGACCGCCCTGACCCGCGCCATCAACGATTACGGGCGGCGGTACAAGATTTTGAAGGAAGCCGACGCCAACCTGAAGGGCGAGGATACCCGCGAATCCCTGGCGGCGGTCATCAGCGTGAAGATGCACGAGCCGCAGTTCGAGGGCCAGACCAAGAGCAAGCTGGGCAACAGCGAGGTGCGGCCCATTGTGGATTCCCTGGTGTCCGAAGGGCTGAACACCTTCCTGGAGGAACACCCCGCGGAAGCCAAAATCATCCTGGAGCGCTGCCTTGGCGCGGCCCGGGCCCGGGAAGCAGCGCGGAAAGCCCGGGACCTGACGAGGCGCAAGACCGTGCTGGAATCCGCCTCCCTCCCCGGCAAGCTGGCGGACTGCACCGAGCGGGACCCCGCCAAGTGCGAAATCTTCATCGTGGAGGGAGACTCCGCCGGCGGCAGCGCCAAGACGGGGCGCGACCGGCATTACCAGGCCATCCTGCCCCTGCGCGGCAAGATCCTGAATGTGGAAAAGGCGCGGCTGGACAAGATCCTTATCAACGCCGAAATCAAGAACATGATCACCGCCTTCGGCTGCGGCGTGGGCAATGAATTCAACCTGGACAAGCTGCGTTACCACCGCATCGTGTGCATGACGGACGCCGACGTGGACGGCGCGCATATCCGCATCCTGATGCTCACCTTCTTCTACCGCTACATGCGCCCCCTTATCGAGAACGGCTACGTCTATATCGCCATGCCGCCGCTCTACAAGGTGACCAAGGGCAAGCAGGAGCATTACGTCTACGACGACAAGGAGCTCCAGCAGCTGCTGGATCAGCTGGGCCGGGACAACAAGGCCGAGATCCAGCGCTACAAGGGCCTGGGCGAAATGAGCTCAGAACAGCTCTGGCTCACCACCATGAACCCCGAGACCCGCACTATGATGCGCGTCACCATGGAGGACGCCATGGCCGCCGACGAGATCATTTCGCTGCTTATGGGTGATAAGGTGGAGCCGAGAAGAGAATTTATTGAGCAGAACAGCGAATTGGCGGTTTTGGATTTCTGATTCAGAAATAGCATTCTCTTGCAAGGGCGATGTTGGCAACTTTAGGATAGACAATTTCAACAAAGCAGATATTTTTACCATTATAGCAATTGTGTCATCCTGAGCGGAGTGGAGCGAGAGCGGAACGAAGTCGAAGGATCTCACAGCAACATGATAAGCCAAGCATGATGCTATCCAGCTTTCAGATCCTTCGACTCCACTTCGCCTCTGGCTCCGTTCCGCTCAGGATGACAGTGTTGGTTTCTTGCATCAAAGTATCTTGGTTGGGATCGTTGCTCCTTACGTAAACGATATTGTCTGCGATGAAGAGGCTTTTGGCTGGTTCCATTCTCATAAACATGCAGGAGGTGCTTCGTGGAAAAACTGATTTCTGTTGTTCTCTGTTTATTTCTGATTATTCCCTGCGCTTTAGCGGAAAACAAGCAGGACCGCAACGCCTGGTTATGGGATAAGACGCTGAAAACCGGCGAATTACTGAAAAACCTCATTGCCTCAGACAACGCTTTGGGATTTGCTTACGAAGTCAGTCCCCGTATTCGGGAACTGGAAAGCGAAATACGCACAATCGATTTTTCAAAACAGCCTGATCAGTTATCCCGGTTGGTCATTGTCCGGCTTCCTGAAGATATTTTCGCCCTTTCTTCCTCCTCCGAAGCAGCGGATGTGCTGGATGAAATGGCATCTCACGGACTGTCGCAATGGATCATTCATAATATATACAGCAGTTATTTCAACACGTATTTTTACTCCGGCATTGACAGCGCCGATGATCGCATGATTCTTAAGAACATGACCTGCCAAACCGCTTATTTTCAGCCTTACAGTTTAGAAGAAGATACGATTACATGGCTCGATTTTGGGGACTACGGTTTAGCCGTGGTATTTACCATTCATGAAGGGGCTGTAATCGCCACCGGTTATGTGACGCAGAAAATGGATTGGACAGCAACGAACGATTCCTTTTTCAATTCTCTGTTGCGCATTGAAACCGCTTCTCGCTGGAATCCCTGACATCATGAACAAGATTTTCTCCTGAAAGGAAGTACCTTCCATGAGCGACATTAAAGACCGTTTGATTCCAACGGATCTGGAACACGAAATGCGCCAGTCCTTCATCAGCTATGCCATGTCGGTCATCGTGGACCGGGCGCTGCCGGACGTGCGGGACGGGTTAAAGCCCGTGCACCGGCGCATCCTGTACGACATGAACGAGCTGGGCATGACGCCGGATAAGCCCTACCGCAAGAGCGCCCGCCTGGTGGGCGACGTGCTGGGCAAGTTCCACCCCCACGGGGACAGCAGCGTATACGACGCCATGGTGCGCCTGGCCCAGGACTTCAACATGCGCTATATGCTGGTGGACGGCCAGGGCAACTATGGCTCCGTGGACGGCGACGGCGCGGCAGCCATGCGTTACACGGAAGCCCGCATGAGCAAAATCTGCACCACCATGCTCCAGGATATCGACAAGGACACGGTGGATTTTTACCCCAACTTCGACGAGACCCTCATGCAGCCCGCCGTGCTGCCCTCCCGGTTCCCCAACCTGCTGGTGAACGGCACCAGCGGCATCGCCGTGGGCATGGCCACCAACATCCCGCCCCACAACCTGGGGGAGGTCATCGACGGCTGCGTGTGCCTGATCGACAACCCGGAAGCCACCCTGGATGATCTCATGGAGCACATCAAGGGCCCGGATTTCCCCACCGGCGGCATCATCCTGGGCCGCAGCGGCATCCGGGAGGCCTACCACACGGGCCGGGGCCGCATCATCACCCGGGCCAAGTCCGAGATCGAATCCATGTCCAATGGCCGCGACAGGATCATCGTGACCGAAATCCCCTACGCCGTAAACAAGGCCCGCTTAGTGGAAAAGATCGCCGAGCTGGTGCATGAAAAGCGGCTGGACGGCATCAGCGATATCCGCGATGAATCTGACCGCAACGGCATGCGCATCGTCATCGAGCTCAAGCGGGACGTGCAGGCCCAGGTGGTGCTGAATTACCTGTACAAGCACACGCAATTGCAGGACACCTTCGGCGTCATCATGCTGGCCCTGGTGAACGGGGAGCCGAAGGTGCTGTCCCTGCGCGACGCGCTGTATTATTATATCCTCCACCAGGAGGACGTGGTGACCCGCCGCACGAAATACGACCTGGACAAGAGCCTGGCCCGGGCCCACATTTTGGAGGGCCTGCTCAAGGCCCTGGACAACATTGACGAGATCGTCCACATCATCCGCAGCAGCGCCGACACGCCCACCGCCAAGCAGACCCTGATGGAGCGGTTCGCGTTCTCCGACAAGCAGGCCCAGGCCATCCTGGATATGCGCCTGGCCCGCCTCACCGGCTTGGAGCGGGAAAAGCTGCTGGAGGAATACCGGGAGCTGGAAAAAACCATCGAATACCTCCAATCCCTGCTGGCCGACAAGCATAAGCTGCTGGGCGTGGTGAAGGACGAGCTGCTGGAAATCAAAGACAAGTACGCCGATCCCCGCCGCACGGAGATTTCCGCCATCGAGGGTGAAATCGACATCGCCGACCTGATCGCCGTGGACGACATGGTGGTGACGCTGACGCATTACGGCTACGTCAAACGCTTATCCAAGTCCACCTACCGGGCCCAGGGAAGGGGCGGAAAGGGCGTTTCCGCCATGACCACCCGGGAGGACGACTACGCGGAGAACATCCGCATCGTCAACTCCCACGAGCCGATTTTGTTCTTTACCAATAAAGGCCGGGTGTACACCCTGACCTGCTACCAGATCCCCGAAGCCAGCCGCACGGCCCGGGGCACCGCCATCGTGAACCTGCTGCAGCTGTCCGGCGGGGAAAAGGTGACCAATATGATCCCCATGCCCGAAATGGCGGAGGGGCGGTATCTCATCATGGCGACGCGGGAGGGGCTCATCAAAAAGACCGCCCTGTCCGAATTCCAGAACCTGCGCCGGGCCGGCCTGATCTCCATCGTGCTGAACGAGGGCGACGAGCTGATCGGGGTTGAAATGTGCCGCGACGGGGAAGAATTGCTGTTGGGCACCCGCAAGGGCAAGGCCATCCGCTTCGCCGAGCGCCACGTGCGCTGCATGGGCCGCGTGAGCCACGGCGTCAAGAGCATGAACCTGGACAGCGGCGACGAAGTGACCGACCTGTGCGTCATCGAGGAGGACTGCCACGTGCTGTCCATCGCCGAGAACGGCTACGGCAAGCGCACTGAGCCGGACGCTTACCGGGAAACCAACCGCGGCGGCAAAGGCATCATCGCCATGAACCTGACGGAAAAGACCGGCTGGCTGGTGGCGCAGCTGATGGTGCATCCGGACGAAGATATCCTGCTCATCACCGATGACGGCACCGTGATCCGCACCCCGGTGGAGGACATCCGCCTCTGCGGCCGCGCCACCCAGGGCGTGCGCCTCATGCGCGTCAACGAGGGCAGCCGCATCGTGGCCGTGGCCCGGGCGGAAAAAGAGGAAGAACCGGAGGAAGAGGATGCCTTCCCCGCGGACTTGGGCGAAGAAAAGGAACAGCCCGAAGAAACCCCCGCTGAGCCTGAAAAGGGCAGCGACATCTGACGCCAAAGCATATAAGCCTTCCTCACATGACGGGGAGGGCCCCTTTGGTTATTGCGTTTTTCCCCGGGAGAGAACAAACCGGAAAAGGAGGATTCCCATGAAACACCTGCTTCGTATGCTCGTCTGCGCGCTGCTGATGGCCGCGCTGTGCGCCTTTGCGCAGGCGGAGGAAACCGAACCGGAAACCTTTACCAGCGGCGACTATGAATACATCCTGCTGGAGGACGGCACCGCGGAAATCACCCGGTTCAATGGAGAACAGACCCATATACGGCTCCCGGACGCGCTGGACGGCCATACGGTATCTTCCCTGGCGGAAAACGCGATTCCCTGGTCGGCCCGGGCCACCTCTGTGATCATTCCCAACAGCATGACAAAAGTGGCGGAAAACTACGCTGTGGACAGGATCGTATTTCTGCCGGACCATCCGGTCCTGGCGCGGATCGACGGCGTCATGTTCTCCAAGCCGGACAAACGGCTGATTTCCGCCGCTTCCGGAATCATCGGAACCACCTACCGGGTGCCGGACGGCATAAAGATCATCGGGGAAAGCGCCTTTGAGGACGCTGAAAACCTGGCCGCCGTTATCCTTCCGGAAAGCCTGACTGCCATCGAAAACAACGCCTTTAACTGCTGCTTCAGCCTGAAAACCGTCACCATTCCCGGGAATGTGACCGTCATCGGCGACGGCGCGTTTTACGCCTGCAACAACCTGAGAACCGCGGACATCGGCGGCAGCGTGGAAACGATCGGCAGGTACGCCTTTTACAGGTGTGAAAGCCTGGCCGAGGTCACCCTCCCCGGCACCGTGACCGCGATTGGGGAAGGCGCGTTTGGCGAATGCACCTGCCTGACCCGTATCACGATCCCGGCCAGCGTAACCGCCATCGGGGAGAATGCGTTTGATTACTGCGACAACCTGACGGTCACCGTTGCCCGGGGCAGCTATGCCGAACAGTACTGCATCGAAAACGGGCTTTACTTCATGTATCCCGACAGTCTGGACTGGCTGAAGCAATAAAGGAGACTTCCTGTGACGACAAAACAGAAAACCCTGGTGGGCGGCGTGTCCATCCTGGGTGTGGCCGGCATCATCTGCAAGGTGGTGGGGGTGCTGTACCGCATCCCCCTGGCGCACCTCATCGGGCCGGAGGGCATGGGGGTGTACCACAAGGTGTACCCCGCCTATAACCTGCTGCTCACCATCTCCTCCGCCGGGCTGCCGGTGGCCATCTCCCGCATGGTGGCGCATTATCTGACCAGGGAGGACCCCCGCAATGCCCGCCGGATATTCTCCATGGCCATGCGGATGCTGCTGGTGCTGGGCCTGCTGACCACGCTGCTGATGCTGGTGTTTTCCGGCAGGCTGGCAGCCTGGCAGGGCACCCAGGATACAAAGGCGGGCTATATGGCCATTGCCCCCAGCCTGTTTTTCGTGTGCGTGATGAGCGCGTTTCGGGGCTTTTTGCAGGGGCAGAGGAACATGGTGCCTACGGCGGTGAGCCAGCTGATCGAGCAGATCGGGCGTGTGTTCATCGCCCTGCCGCTGGCGTATTTCGGGATGCAGCGGGGCGGCGTGGCCCTGGGCGCGGCGGGGGCCCTGGCGGGCAGCACCACTGCTGAGGGCGCGGCGCTGCTGTTTATGCTCCTGCGCCACCGCAAGGCCGACCAGGCGCTGGATTTCGTGAACCAGCGGGAGGAAGAGGATCCGCTGCCGGGCGGCGTGATTGCCAGGCGGCTGGTGTATATTTCCATTCCCATTACCTTAGGCGCGTGCATCGTGCCCCTGGCTGGGTTCATCGACAGCATCATGCTCACCCAGCTGATGGAGCAGGCGGGCATGGCGGCGGAGGAAGCGCTGGTGCGCTACGGCTCCTATGCCGGGCCGGTGCTGACCCTGATCAACGTGCCCACCGCCCTGGCCATGGCCATGAGCACCAACCTGGTACCGGACATCGCGGCGGGGCTGGCGCGGGGTGAAAAGGAATATGTGGCGAGGGAAGCGGGCGTGGGCCTGCGCATGGCGGCGGTGATCGGCTTTCCCTGCTCCGTGGGCATGAGCCTGCTGGCCCAGCCCATCCTGTACCTGTGCTATCGGGGCAGCTATACCGCCGCCCAGCTGGACGTGGCGGCGGAACTTCTGCGCATTTCCAGCCTGACCATCGTGCTCTTTACCATGGTGCAGGCCACCAGCGGCATTTTGCAGGGCGCCGGCAAACAGCGTATCCCTATGTATACGCTGGTTTTAGGCGTGGCGATGAAAATTGCCTTGAATTACACCCTGGTGCGCATCCCCGGCGTGGACATCCATGGCGCGCCCTGGGCTTCGCTCCTGTGCTACACGGCCAGCATGATCCCTAATTTATACTTTGTCAGCAAATATACCGGCTACCGGTTCAACGTCCTGGACGTGGTGGCCAAGCCCTTGGGCTGCGCGGCTGCGATGGGCTGCGCCGTGTACGCTGTGTGGACGCTGGGCTTTGGCTATCCGGGCCATTTGAACGGGCTGAAGCTGACCGCCGGCATCCTGCTGTGCCTGTTCGTCGGCGTGGCGGTATACGGCTTCCTGGCGCTGAAAACCAAAGCCGTCGATAAAAACGACCTGCCCGCCAAAGTCAGGAGGTTCATCAAATGAGGAAAAGCGCCATTACCGTGGTTTCTTTGGGCCCGGGCCCTCGGGAATACCTGACGCTGGGTGCGGTGGAAACGCTGAAAAAAGCGGAGACGGTGGTTTTGAGGACTGCCCTGCGGTGCGACGCGGCGGATTACCTGCGGGAAATCGGGATCGCTTTTGATACGCTGGACGGCCTGCATGAAGCATGCGAGGATTTTGACGAGCTGATTGAAAAGGCCGCGGAAGTGCTGCTCGAAAAGGCGTCCCGCGGGCCGGTCTGCTACGCGGTATTTGACGCCGCCGCCGATGAGACCGTGGCTGCCCTGCGGGAAAAAGCGCCGGAAACCGTCGTGCTGCCCGGCGTGCCTTTGTCCGCGCCTTTCCTGGCCGCCCGGCCCGTTCGGGGAACCGTGGAGATCCAGACGGCCAGCAGCCTGGGCGTCACGGCCATCCAGAACCCGCTGCTGATCCTGGAATGCGATTCCAGGATGCTGATGGGGGAATGCAAGCTGCAATTGCTGGATTGGTATGATCCGGACCAGCCCGCGCTGTTCTTCCCGCCCAGCGACAGCCCGGATCGGACATACGTCCGGATGCCCCTTTCGGACATTGACCGCCAGCCCCGATATGACCACACCTGCGCCGTGCTGCTGCCGCCTGTGCCGCTGACGGAGCGAAAGCGCTTTGATTTTTACGATCTTGTGCGGGTGATGGAGATTCTTCGGAGCGAGGACGGCTGCCCCTGGGATAAGGAACAGACCCACGAGACGCTGAAAATGTATCTGGTGGAGGAAGCCTATGAAACCGCCGCCGCCATCTCGGAGGAGGACTGGGACCACACGGCGGACGAATTGGGCGACGTGCTCCTGCAGGTGGTGTTCCAGGCCAATATAGGCAGGCAGTACGGCACCTTCCAGCTCTCTGACATCACCTCCCACATCTGCCGCAAGATGATCGACCGGCACCGCCATGTTTTCGGCTCCGAACACTGCGAGACCGCGGAGGAGGTGCTGGTCGACTGGGAGAAGATCAAAAAGGAAGAGCGTGGCTACAGGACCCAGACCGACGTGCTGAGAGGCGTGCCCGTGGGCCTGCCGCCGCTGATGCGCGCGGCCAAGGTGCAAAAGAAAGCGCGGGACGTGGGCTTTGACTGGATAAGCCCCGGCGGCGCTATGGAAAAAGTCGTGGAAGAAGCGCGGGAAGTCCAGGCGGAATTGGAGGGAGACAAACAAAAACTGGAAACAGAGCTGGGAGACCTGCTCTTTTCCTGCGTAAATCTTTCCCGCCATTTGGGTATTGACGCGGAAAATGCCCTCCAAAAAGCCACCGAGAAGTTCATTTCCCGATTTTCTTCCATGGAAAATGCGATTTTCCGCGATGGAAAACGCTTTCAGGACTTGACATTATCAGAAATGGATGTATACTGGGAACGTAGCAAAAAACGCCCGGAACAGTGAATGGGAAGGGCGCTGCACACATTTTAGTTGAGTGGAGGTTTTACCCATGAACAAATCTGAATTGGTTGCCGCTCTGGCTCAGAAGGCTGAACTGTCCAAGAAGGATGCCGAAAAGGCCCTGTCCGCTTTTGTGGACGTGATCACTGAAACCCTTAAGGCTGGCGACAAAGTGCAGCTGGTTGGCTTTGGCACCTTTGAAGCCAAGGAACGCCCTGCCCGCAGCGCCCGCAACCCCCGCACCGGCGAAGCGATTGAAATCGCCGCCAGCAAGACCGCTGCTTTCAAGGTCGGCAAAGCCCTGAAGGACAGCCTCAACTGATTCGGTTTTTATATCAGCCGTGCCTTCGGGCACGGCTTTCGTTGCTTATAAAGGAGTTCAATCGACCATGCGTTTAGACAAATACCTGAAAGTATCCCGTATCATCAAACGCCGCACGGTAGCGAAGGAAGCCTGCGACGGCGGCCGGGTGACCATCAACGGCAAAGTGAGCAAGGCCGGGGCGGAAGTGAAGGAAGGGGATGTCATGGAGATCCGCTTCGGCAACCGGGTGGGCCGCTATGAGATCACCGACGTGCGCGAGGTGGTGCGCAAGGAAAACGCCGCTGAAATGTACCGCGTGCTGGAGGAAAGCCCGGAAATCGCCGCGGAGAGGGGATAACAAAAGGCTGTCGAAAAGAATTTCGACAGCCTGTAAAAGGATCTGCGTTATTTGGCGTTCATGATCTTGAGCAGCGGCCTCGCGGTCAGGAAAGCCAGCAACAGGCAGATGGCGGTGTCGGGCAGCAGATACGCGCCGTTGTACACGATGGAATACAGCAGCGGAGAATTGAAGTGCATTGCGCCGATGACCAAATCCTCCACGGCCGTGTCGGCCACCCACATCATCCCGGCCAATGTGGCGCACACCGCGCGGCCCAGCGCCGCCACGGGAATCGCCAGATACAGCCAGCCCTCCTTTTTTTTGTGGGCGATGCCGGCCAGGCCGATGGCCGCGAAAGCCAGCAGATAGTCCAGGATGAACTGCCACACGTTCAGCCACCAGCCGCCCTGCATGTATTGCAGTACGCCGTACACCAGCCCGGCCATCATGCCGGGGACGACGCCGAAGCTGACGGAGAAGAGCATCAGGGGCAGCATGCTGCCGGGAGTGACGGAGCCGCCGGTGGGCATTCTGAACAGCCGGATGCAGGACAGCACGAAGGACAGCGAGATGGCAAGGGAACCGAAAGCGATCATCTTGGCATTCCATTTCTTTGATGATCGGGTCACGGTCAGCAGGATGATGCCCAGGATGATCAGCGTCCCCAAAGCGACCCAGTTGCCCACGGGGGTTTCACCGAATTTGGATACCAGTTCTTCCGTCCAGGCGGGGCCGGCTTTCGCGGCAGCCTCCGCCGCTTCTTCAGCAGTTTGTGCCGCTTCTTCCGCGAACGCGGCGCTCAGGAATGGAAACATAAGGATCAGCCTCCTTCTGTATGTTGCATCCCAAAGAAAAACCCACATGCTTTCGCACGTGGGAAGGGGGTCACTGCAAGGCTTTCGCCCTGCGAGCCGCTTCCCTACGGTAGGATGACCTACACAGGTTCAAAGGGTTCTCTCTCAGCCGCCCGTCAGCGGCGCCCCCAGCGGATGTACGGTATATATTATACCACTTTCAATCTGTCTGTCAAGGAGATACTTCGATGGAGCATCATTTTTTCGCCTATATCAGCCGCATGAAGTTCATCCGGCGCTGGGGCCTGATGCGCAATACCATGCCGGAGAACGACATGGAACACGCCCTCCAGGCCGCCATGATCGCCCACGCCATCGCCGTGATGGGCAACGTGCGCTACAGCCGGGGCTACAACGCCGAACACGTCATGGCGCTGGCCATGTACCACGACGCCAGCGAGGTCATCACGGGGGACCTGCCCACGCCCATCAAGCACCATAACCCCGCCATCAAATCGGAATACAACAAGCTGGAGGACATCGCCGCCCAGAAGCTGATTTCCATGCTGCCGCCCGACCTGCGGGAATACTACACGCCCCTCATCGCCCATGACGAAAGCACCGAAGAATGGAAGATCGTCAAGGCCGCGGACCGCATCTGCGCCTATATCAAGTGCCTGGAGGAGCGGAAGAGCGGCAACCAGGAGTTTGAGTCCGCCCGCAAAAGCGTGAAAAAATATCTGGACCAGATCGACCTGGACGAGGTGCAGGACTTCATGATGGAATGCGTGCCGGGCTTCGCCATGACGCTGGACGAAATTTCAGAGGAATGAGGTGAAAGGAAATGGCTGGATGGGAAGAGCGGCGCGCGTGGCTGCGCTGCATGGAAAAGGCCGCATGGGGGGATACGCCCCTGGAGGTGGCAAAAAATGAAACCGCCGCTTATTTTTCAAATGGAAAAACCGTGGAATTCCAACTGGAACAGGAAATGCAGGACAGCTTTGAAATCAGCGGCGGGGATCAGGGCTGGCGCGTCCGCGGCGGGGAAACCGGCGTGCTGTACGGCGCGTATGCCCTCATCCGCGCCTGCGAAGCGGGGGAAACCGTCCCTGCCGGCGTGCAGGCGCCTTCTTACGCGCTTCGCATGATCAATTGCTGGGACAACATGGACGGCTCCGTGGAGCGCGGCTATGCCGGGCGTTCCATCTGGTTCGAGGGAAACCGGTTCGAGTACGAGCCCGCCCGCATCCGGCAGCTGGGCCGGCTGCTTGCCAGCGTGGGGATCAATGTCCTTTGCGTCAACAACGTAAACGTGCACCAGCCCGCCCAGCATCTGCTGGACGGTCTGCTGCCGGATACCGCCCGTTTTGCCGCGCTGCTGCGGCCTTTCGGCGTGCGGCTCATGCTGAGCATCGACTTTTCCCAGCCTATGCAGCAGGGCCTGTCCACCGCCGACCCGCTGGACGCGGGCGTGCAGGCCTGGTGGGCTGAAACCGCGAAGCGCGTCTGGACGGCCATTCCCGACCTGGCCGGGTTCCTGGTAAAAGCGGACAGCGAGCACCGTCCCGGCCCCAATACGTATGGCCGCACCCATGCCGAAGGGGCCAACATGCTGGCCCGGGCCATCGCGCCATACGGCGGGCGGCTGGTGTGGCGGGCGTTTGTGTATAACTGTATGCAGGATTGGCGGGACAAAACCATTGACCGTCCCCGGGCGGCGTACGACCTGTACATGCCTCTGGACGGCGCCTTCGACGGGAACGTGATCTTGCAGGTGAAGCACGGCCCCTATGATTTCCAGGTGCGGGAGCCGCTGTCGCCCCTGCTGCTGGGCATGGAGAAAACGCCCCTGGCGGTGGAATTCCAATTGGCGCAGGAGTACACCGGCCACCAGATCGACCTGTATTACATGGCCTCCCTGTGGCGCGAAACCTTCAGCCAGATGGGAAAAGGGAGCGTGACCGCCGTCGCCGCCGTCAGCAATCTGGGCCGGGACGATTGCTGGACGGGCCATCCCTTCGCCATGGCGAACCTGTTCGCTTACGGCCTGTTCGCCTGGGATCCGGACAGCGACCCGGAAAAAGCGCTTCGGCAGTGGGTGAAGCTGACCTACGCCCTGCCAGCCGGGCAGGAGGACAGCCTGACCGCCATGCTGATGGACAGCCGCGCTGTCTACGAGCGCTATACCGCCACGCTGGGCCTGTGCTGGATGGTGCAGCCCAACATCCACTATGGCCCCAGTCCCTACGGATACGAATTTCAAGCCTGGGGAACCTATAACCGGGCGGACAGGAATGCCGTGGGCATTGACCGCACGAAAAACGGCACCGGCTACGCGGAGCAGTATCCCGAACCGCTGCGTTCGCTGTACGCCGACCCGCAAACCTGCCCGGATAACCTGCTGCTGTTCTTCCACCGCCTGCCCTACGATTTCGTGATGAAGGATGGGCGCACGCTGATCCAGCGGATCTATGACGACCACTTCCAGGGCTGCCAGGAAGCGGAGGCCATGGGAGAAGCGCTTTCCGCCCTCAGCCTGCCTTCCCCTGACCGGGAGGAAGCCGCTGAGCGGATGCAGGCCCAGATCCGCAACGCCCGGGAATGGCGCGACGTGACGAACACCTTCTTCCACCGTTTCAGCGGCGCGGAGGACCGGCACGGGCGGACCATTTATGACTGATATCAGCGGAGGAGCCTGATGCACCAGCGTTTATTCGGCGTGATTTCCATATACGGGCTGCTGATCGCCGCCGCCATGGCGGTGAGCGTGTGGCTGTGCACAAAGCGGGAAAAGGAGCTGGGCCTGCAAAAGGACCTGACATACGACCTGGCGCTGTGGGTGATCCCCGCGGGCGTGGCCGGCGCGCGGCTGTACTATGTGGCGTTCCGGTGGGAAATGTACCGGGCAAACCCGCTTTCCATCCTCTATGTATGGGAAGGCGGCCTGGCCATTTACGGCGGGGTGATCGGCGGCGCACTGGCGGTGCTGGCGTATTCCAGTATTAAAAAAGTCCCCTTCGGCAAGCTGGCGGACATGATCGCGCCGGGCCTGCTCCTGAGCCAGGCCATCGGCCGCTGGGGCAACTTTTTCAACGGCGAAGCCTACGGACGTTTGATCGTGAACCCGGCGCTGCAATGGTTCCCCATCGCGGTGTTCGTGGAGAACGAGTGGCATATGGCCACATTCTTTTATGAATCGGCCTGGGATCTGCTGGGTTTTTGGCTGCTGTGGCTGAACCGGAAAAAAACGAAAGCCCACGGGGACCTGTTTTTGCTCTACCTGTGCTGGTACGGCCTGGGCCGCGCCGTGATCGAGGGTTTAAGGACAGACAGCCTGATGCTGGGCCCCGTCCGTGTCAGCCAGGCCCTGTCCGCCGCCCTGTGCGTCGGCGCGTGCATCATGCTGTGCCGCAGGCGCAGAAGCGAGAAAGCGTGAGGGCCGCATGACTGCGCTTCCCATAACAAGTCAAAAACCACAAAAAAGCGCATTTCAGTACAAAAAAAGCACATTTTTAGATTGTAAACGGGCCATAAATGTGGTAAGATCATGAATAATAAGAAAGAACCGTCCGCATGGGCGGCTCTGTCATCTGAGGAGGAAACCATCGTGAAAAAGCTGACTGCCCTTATTCTTTGCCTGATGCTTTGCGTGGGCCTGATGCCCGCAATGGCCGAGGGGAACGCGGTGCGCATCGCGTTCGGCTATGACCCCAATACCCTGGACTATGCCATGAGCAACCTGGACACCGCCAATTTCATTCTGACCCATATCGCCGAGACCCTGCTCGTTCAGGACGCTACCGGCGCGTATGTGCCCGGCATTGCCGAAAGCTATGAAAAAAGCGAGGACGGCCGGGTGTGGACCTTCAAAATCAAGGAAGGCCTGACCTATCAGGACGGCGAAACAGCCATCACCGCCGCGGACCTGTTCTACGCCGCGAAGCGCCTGCTGGATCCCGCCGCGCCCAAGGACAATGCCATCTTCTGGCTGGCCAATTCCGAAGCGTATTACGCCGGGGAAGTGTCCTTCGACGAAGTGGGCGTCAAATTGATCGACGACTATACCATCGAATATACCTTCACCAACCCCACCTATGAAAGCACCTTCACCGGCACCAGCCTGTTCGCCCCGCTGGAGGAAGCGTATGTGGAAGCCGGCGGCGAAATCTACGGCTCCTCCTCCTATCTGCCCCTGGCCAACGGCCCCTTCATGGTGGAAGAATGGCTGGACGACGCTTCCGTGACCCTGGTGCGCAATCCTGCCTACCAGAACAAGGACAGCATCACCGTGGATGAAATCGACATTACCCTCAACGCCAGCGCGGACGTGGTCCTGGATATGATGCTGGCGGGCGAGCTGGACATTGCCTCCTTTAATGATCCCCTGATGCTTCAGACCCTGGAGGACAGCGGCTTCGTAAAGGGCGAATCCTACTCCTCCACCTATCAAGGCCTGAACCTGCGGGGCGGCGGCCGGAACGAAGAAACGGGCAAGTTCCTCTCCAACGCGAATTTCCGCCGCGCCATCAACACCGCCCTGGACCGTGAAGCCCTGGCCGCTTCCGTCATGACCGGCTATACCCCCACCTGGCGCCTGAGCGCGCCCGGCGAGCTTGCCTACACCGCCAATCCCGATTACAAGGCTTGGGACACCACCGCCAACGTGGAGCTGGCGAACCAGTACCTGAACGCCGCCATGGAAGAGCTGGGCGTGACCAAGGACCAGATCCCCGTGATCCAGCTGATGTGCTATGAATCCCAAGGCGCGATCAACTCCCTGTCCGCCGTGCAGGATCAGCTGCGCGTGAACCTGGGCCTGGAAACCGAAATCACCCCCTGCACCATCCAGGTGATGATTTCCAACGCCATGAGCGGCAATTACGACCTGTGGTGGGGCGGCAACGAAGCCTCTGTGCCCGACGCCTGCGAATCCTACCTGGACGGCTTCCGCTCCAACAGCGGCATGCCGCTGCGCGGCTATGCCGACCCGGAATTCGACGCGCTGTATGAGGCCGCCGTGTCTTCCGCCACCCTGGAAGAACGCCTGAACAACTATGCCAAGCTGGAAGCCTACTTCTGCGAGAACGCCATGTGCATCATTCTGGGCTGGGACGCCCACTATATCGTGACCGCTCCCGGCACGGCCGGCTACTATCTCCTGGACGGCGGCCGCATCAATGTATCCCAGCTGACCAAATAACATAAGAACGGGTTCTCAGGCGGATGCCTTGAGGATACGGATCGAAAACAGAACGAAAAAATCCAAACGGGAGCCTGCCCACCCCCACCTGCGGGCTGAGGCAGGCTCCCCGTCTTTTCTGTGAAAGAGGTTCATTCCGTGGGCAAATATGTGCTGAACAAGGTCTTGATAGCCGTCGCCACCGTTTTTGTGCTCGCAACGGCTACCTTTTTCCTGATGAAACTGATCCCGGGCGATCCCTTCGCCAACCTGAAAACCAAGGCGGCGGTGCAGGAAAAGCAGCGGGAATACTACGGCCTGGACAAGCCCGTCATGCAGCAGTATTTCCGGTATCTGGGCAATCTGCTCAAGGGCGACCTTGGCTGGAGCCTGAAAAAATCCGGCAGGAGCGTGGTGGACATCATCCGGGAAGGGTTTCCCGTGTCCGCGAAGCTGGGGCTGACCACCCTGTTTTTCAGCGTAATGATCGGGCTTTTGTTCGGCATACTGTGCGCCCAGTTCCGCAACCGATGGCCGGATTACCTGCTCATGCTGGTGGCGGTGCTGGGCATCGCCCTGCCCAGCATGGTGCTGGGGCCGCTGATGCGGTATTTCTTCGGCGTCCAGCTGAAGATCCTGCCGGTGGTGGGCTGGGGAACGCCGGATAAAATGATCATGCCTGCCATCGTGCTGGGCCTTGGCACCGTGGCGGGGGAGACCCGCGCCATGCGCGCCAGCATGCTGGGGGTCATGACCCAGGACTATATCACCACCGCGCGCGCCAAGGGCTTAAGCCCCGCCCAGGTGGTGGCGCGGCATGAAATCAAGAATTCCCTGGTGCCTATCGTCACCGGCCTTGGCCCCGGCATCGCGGGGATCATGATGGGCTCCTTCGTGGTGGAGAGCATGTTCCTGATCCCGGGCCTGGGCCGCTATTTCGTGGACTCCATCACCAACCTGGATTATCCGCTGATCATGGGGCTGACGATTTTTTACGGCGCATTTCTGGTGACCATGAACCTGCTGGTGGACGTGGCGTACGGCCTCCTGGATCCCCGGATCCGGGAAAGCGCGAAAAAGGGGGCGTAAGGGATGGAAAAAGTGTCGCCGGAACAAAACCTTTTCCGGCCGGATGATTTTGACCGGCTGCCCCCGCCGTCCCAGACAGACGCTGCCATCACCCGGAAGCAGACCTCCTATTGGCAGGACGTGTGGCGCACCTTTAAGAAAAACCGCACCGCCGTCATCAGCCTGTGTGTCATCGCGCTGCTGATCCTGATGGTGCTCATCGGCCCCATGCTGAACGTGTTTGACTACCGCACCAACGATTACAGCGCCTTGAACCAGCCGCCCAATGCCGTGCATTGGTTCGGCACGGACAATATGGGCCGTGATATCTGGACCCGCGTGTGGGAGGGGGGACGGATCTCCCTGCTGATCGCCGTGCTTGCCACCCTGATCCCCGAGGCGATCGGCATGCTGATCGGCGGCGTATCGGGCTATTTCGGCGGCTGGCTGGACACGCTGATCATGCGCTGCATCGACGTGTTGATGGGCATTCCCAGCCTGATTTACATGATCCTGCTGATGCTGGTGTTCGGCTCCGGCAGCGTGATGACCCTGATCGTGGCCATGAGCCTCACCGGCTGGATGGGCGCCGCCCGCGCCACGCGGGGCCTGGTGCTCCAGATCAAGGCCCGGGATTTCGTCACCGCGTCGGAGACTCTGGGCGCGCCCGCCTGGTGGATCATCATCAAGCGCCTGATCCCCAATACCCTTGGCATCCGGGTGGTGGGCATCACCATGAGCATCCCCAGCGTGATCTTTTACGAAGCGTTTCTGAGCTATATCGGCCTGGGCGTCACCCCGCCCACGCCCTCCTGGGGACAGCTGATCAAAGCAGCGGGGGAAAACTTCCGGTATTATCCTTATCAGTTCATCATTCCCTGCGTGATGGTGGGCATCACCATGCTGTGCTTTAACCTGGTGGGCGACGGCCTAAGGGACGCGCTGGATCCGAAATTGAGAGGGTAAGGCCATGGCGGAAAAAGTTTTGGACGTGAAAGACCTGAATGTCACCTTTGAGACCTACCAGGGCAGCGTGCAGGCTGTGCGCGGCGTTTCGTTCCATGTGAACCGGAAAGAAACAGTGGGCATCGTGGGGGAATCCGGCTGCGGGAAGTCGGTGACCATCCGCACGGTCATGGGCCTGCACCAGAAAAGCCCCGGCGCGGTGATGCGCGGCGAAGCGCTGTTCGAGGGCCGGGACGTGCTGAAAATGAACGATAAAGAGATCATGGACATACTGGGGAACCGCATGTCCATGATCTTTCAGGACCCCTTTACTTTCCTGAACCCTACCATGCAGGTGGGCCGCCAGATCACCGAAACCTACCTGCGCCATCACCGGGTAAGCGGCAGGGAGGCCCACGAAAAAGCGCTGTCCATCCTGCGGCTCATTTCCTTCCCCAATCCGGAGCAGAACATGAAGCGCTATCCCCACCAGCTCTCCGGCGGCATGCGCCAGCGCATCATGATCGCCATGGCGCTGATCTGCGAGCCGGCGGTGCTGTTTGCGGACGAGCCCACCACAGCCCTGGACGTGACCATCCAGGCCCAGATCATCGACCTGATGAACAGCCTGAAGGATAAGACGGATACCTCCATCGTGCTCATCACCCATGATATGGGGGTGGTGGCGAAGATGGTGGACAGGCTGTATGTGATGTACGCCGGCAAGATCGTGGAGCATGGCAGCGCCGACGCCCTGTTCCACCGCCCCCGGCATCCCTATACCTGGGGCCTGCTGGACAGCGTGCCCCGGCTGGACGAAAGGACGAAGGAAGAGCTGCACTCCATTCCCGGCATGCCGCCGGATCTGATCGACCCGCCAGCCGGCTGTCCCTTCGCGGCCCGGTGCCGGTACGCCATGAAGATCTGCCAGCGGCAGATGCCCAGCCAGTTTTCGCTTGACGGGGAGGGCCACGCGGCGGCCTGCTGGATGTGCCACCCGGAATATGTGGAACGCTTTGGAGAAACAGGCAGGGAGGGCAGGCAGAATGAAAAATGAGCAAGCCGCGCCTTTGATGGAGCTCAGGGACGTGAAGACCTTTTTCAAGGTGCCGGGCGGCACGCTGAAAGCGGTGAACGGCGTCAGCCTGACCATCCGGGAAGGGGAAACCATCGGCCTGGTGGGGGAATCCGGCTGCGGCAAATCCACCCTGGGCAAAACGATCCTGCGCCTGATCCGGCCCGCGGGGGGCCAGGTGCTGTTTGGGGGCCGGGACATCTGGAGCTTTCGCAGGGCGGAAAGGAAAGCGTATACCCGCCAGGTGCAGATGATTTTTCAGGATCCCTACGCCTGCCTCGACCCGCTCAGCGTGATCGGGGATACGGTGGCGGAGGGGATGGACATCCATCGCCTGAACGCGGACAGGCAGCAGCGCGGCCGGGAAATCCTGCGCCTCCTGAATGACGTGGGCCTGAACGAAACCCACGCCAGCCGCTTCCCCCACGAGTTTTCCGGCGGGCAGAGGCAGCGGGTAGGCATCGCCCGGGCATTGTCCCTGCAGCCGCGCCTGATCGTTTGCGACGAGCCGATTTCGGCGCTGGACGTATCCATCCAGGCCCAGGTGGTGAACCTTTTGAAGCGCCTGCAGCGGGAAATGGGCATGGCGTATCTGTTCATCACCCACGAC
The DNA here is from genome assembly GCA_017550745.1 of Clostridia bacterium. GTDB lineage: Bacteria > Bacillota > Clostridia > Christensenellales > Aristaeellaceae > RUG563. The sequence goes on from JAFZOG010000015.1 coordinate 24,898, forward strand.
CTTTCCATGGTGCGCCAGATATCGGACAGGATCGCGGTGATGTATCTGGGCAGCATCGTGGAGATCGCGGACAGCGAGGACATTTACTTGTCCAACCGGCATCCCTATACCAAGGCGCTTTTATCCGCCATTCCCATCGCCGATCCGGCGGTGGAAAGAACCAGGGAGCGCATCGTGCTCTCCGGCGACGTGCCGAGCCCGGTGAATCTGCCCAAGGGCTGCGCCTTTGCGGGCCGGTGCCCCAACGCCTGCGATAAATGCAGGGAGGCCGCGCCGGTCCTGCGGGAGATCGCGCCGGGGCATCAGGTGGCCTGTCATATGGTCTAAATGGGGGGCGGCAATGAAAAAAAGGCTGTGTGAGGAAGACTTGCGGCAGGTCGTCTGGCTGTCGGAGCCGGAGCTTTCGCCGGAGGGGGACAGGGCGGCGTATACCCGCGCCGTAAGCGATGACCGATCCGGAAAAAATATTCCCCGGGTGATGGAGGTCTCCCTGCCGAACGGGGAGGCCCGCCCCGCCTCCGAAACGACGAAACGGCAGCATATGCCCCGGTACAGCCCGGACGGGGCTTATTTGGCGTTCCTGTCGGACGACCACAAGGTGGACCGGCTGTATGTGAAGGAAATCAAAACGGGGCAGGAGCGGGAAATAACGGGCTTTTCCGTTTCGGAGTACGCCTGGAGCCCGGACGGGCGGCGCATCGCCGCCTGTGTTCCCCTGCCGAAGGACCGGCGGGGAAACCCGATGGCAGTGACAAACGAAGCGGAATACGACGCCTGGCGGCGGGAGATGGATCACGCGCCCCGATTTACGGAAGCGCTGATGTATAAGCTGGACGAGGCCTTCGGCTTCCTGGACGGAAGCGGCGCCGCGCTGTATCTGATCGACATTCCAACCGGCGGCGTCCGCCCTTTGTTTAGCGAAGACAATCCCATCGCGTCCCCCGCCTTTTCCGCAGACGGTGAAAAAATCTATTGCTTCTGCCGGCTGCACAGCCGGGAGGAATCCCTGAAATGGACGATCATCCGCTATGATCCGGCCACGGGAAGCCGCCGTGAAATACCGGCGAAGCATGCTGTCAGCGCGGGTGTGCCGGTGTTTGAAAAAAACGGCAGGCCCGTGTACGCCGGTTACAGCGAAGAAACGAACCGGACGGAGCTGTTCCTGGTCGATGAAAATGCAGACCGGGACATTCCGCTCCTTTCTCCGGACGGCTGTGAGGGCGTGGACCCCGCAATCATCGGGGACGACAGAAACGGCGGTATGGGCTGTCCCGTCCGGACGGACGGGCAGGGGAATATCTATTTCCTCAGCGGGAAAGACGGGCGAATGTTCGTGTCCGATATCGCGGGGAAGGAAGCGCTGTCTGGCGGCTGCATCCAGGGCTTTTCCGCGCCGGAAAGGGGCAGCGCCGTATTTCTGCGGAGTTCCTCCGTTCATCCCGGGGAGCTGTACCTGAAAAATATGAATACCGGGGAGGAAACCCGGCTGACCAGGGACAATGACTGGATACAGGATTACGGCGCGGCGCAGCCTGAAAAAATCACTGTGGAGCAGGATAGCCACACCGTTCACGGCTGGGCGCTGCTGCCTGAGGGAAGCGAAGCGTGCCCGGCGGTGCTGTACATTCACGGCGGGCCGGAATGCTTTTTTGGCGAGGACATTTTCTTTTTTGAAGCCCAGTCGCTGCGGGCGGCGGGTTTTGCCGTGCTGTGGTGCAATCCCCGGGGCAGCGCCGGTTATGGCCCGGAATACCTGAAGGGCGCTTACGGGCAGGAGGCCGTGGACGATCTCATGGGCTTTGTGGACGCCTGCCTCGCCCGTTATCCCCGCATCGACGGGAAGCGCCTGGGCGTGACCGGCGGCAGTTACGGCGGTTACATGACCAACAAGCTCACCCTAAAAACGGACCGTTTCCGGGCGGCTGCCGCCCAGCGCACCTGGATCGACCCCGCCACCTCCTACGGCACCGGCGATATGGGGTTCATGTCCGGCAGCGGGAAAACGGATTTCCGGGAATACATGCTGAACCGCGCCCAGGGCAGCATTTTGCGGGATATCCGGAAGCTGCATACCCCCACCCTGATCCTGCACGGGGAAAAGGACGTGCGCTGCGGGGAGGAGCAGGCCGACCAGCTGTTCAACGTGATTCGGGCGCTGCGCCCGGAGGTGCCCTGCCGCCTGGTGCTGTTCCCCGGCGAGAACCACGGCCTGACCCGGACGGGCCTGATGCATCACCGCATCCGGCACATGCTGGAAATCAGGCAATGGATGGAAAGATTCCTGGGAAAGGAGGACGCCCCATGACCGCTTTCGTTCCGGAGGATTACGGGCGTCTGAGCCGCTTTTCCTCCCTTTGCCTTTCCCCGGACGGCGCGATGGCCTGCGTACGGTATTTCTGGCAGGATGGCCTTTGGCAGCGCCGGATAGAATTGCTGCTTGGCGATACGGCCCGGGAAATCACCCTGGGCGGAACGAAGGAAATATGCCCCGCTTTTTCCGGGGACGGGCGCCTGGTTTGGTTCCTGTCTGACGGCCGGGTTTGCGTTTACGACAGGCAGACGGAGCAGGCGCGGGAAGCGTTTTCCCTGCCGGCGGGCTATGAAGCGGCGGATATTGTGCCTTTGGCAAAGGGCTGCCTGTGCGCCTGCCAAAAGGAAATCAGGGAGGAGCCGCCTGCGGGCTGCGCATGGGAAATGCCCCGGGTGGCGGAATCGCTGCGCTTCCGCAGCGACGCGGATCACGGGTTCAAAAAACAATATTCGTACCGCCTGTATAAGTATGACGGCGCGCTCCGCCTGATCGCGGAAGGCGATAAGCCCTTTCAAAGCATGGCCTTGCTGCCGGATGAAAGCGCGGCCCTGTTCATTCAGGAGGATTTTCGGCGCATGAACCTGGAAACCGGCGAAAGCGAGCCGCTGGACGCGCCTTTTTCCCCGGCCCCCGATATCCGGCCTGTGGTTTCCCGGGACGGCGCATACGCCCTGGCGGGCGTTTCCCTGGGCATGGAAATCAGCCTGCGCAGGCTGTGGCTGGACGGGGAAGCGCATGAAGCCGACGCAATCGAAAACGAGCCCCCGGGCATTGCCGAGGGCGCTTACATGGATACCGCGCCGGACAGGAAAACCCGGGTGGCCCCCGGGCGGACAAAGGATACTTATTTTGTTTCCGCCGCGTCAGGCCATCGGCCCGGCTTGTGGCGGCTTACCGTGAAGCCGGGCAGGCTGACCTGGGAAAGGATCAACGCCCCCGGCCTGGCGGCAGAAACGGCGGGGGAATGCGGATCGGGCGTCGCAGTCCTGTGGGGGGATACGGCCTGCCCTCCGCGGCCCGCTTTCATCCGGGGGGAGGAGATTCGTTTTCTGCTCCCTGATTTCAACGGCTGGCTGCAGGGAAAACCGTCCGTGTCCTTCCTTCCCCTGTCCGCTGCCTCCCAGGACGGACGGGCGGAGCTGACGGGCTTTTTGCTGCTGCCGGAGGAAAAGAAAGCCCATGTGCCGCTGCTTGTCTGGGTGCACGGCGGCCCCTCCGGTTACTGGGCCCCCGGCTTCAACCTGGAGGTGTACTGCGCGGTCAGCCTGGGCTTTGCGGTGCTTCTGCCCAATCCCCGGGGCTCCACCGGCCGGGGGAATGCCTACGCCGACCCGGAACACGCCTTTGACGGGGGCGCGGCCAACGACATCCTGTGCCTGATGGACCAGGCCCTGCGGCAATATCCGCAACTGGACAAACGCCATGCCAGCGTCCTTGGCGGCAGCTACGGCGGGTTCATGGCGGCCTGGATGGCGGGAAACACCGCCCGGTTCCAGAGCGCCGTGGTCATCAAGGCGGTGACAAACTGGCTGTTCATTCATTTCAATTCTTCCCAGGCGGGGCAGGACATTTTCGCGTCTTACCGGGATTTCCAGGATTTTCTGGCGGACACGGTGCGTCAATCCCCCGTATACGCCGCCGGGGACGTGAACATCCCCACCCTCATCATTCACGGGGAAAAGGACCAGCAGGTGCCGGTGGAAAACGCGCACCAGTATTACACCGCGCTCAAGGACTGCCATCCGGATCTGCCGGTGAGGCTGATGCTGCTGCCGGACTGCTGCCACAGCTATGGCCGGGACGCGCTGCCCGATTACATCGCCATCCAGCGGGAGACCCTGGAATGGCTTTACCGGTATGGCAGGGAGGACGGATATGAAGCTTGACCATTATTATCTTTACGGCGAGGTCGCAGCCGCCTTAAAAGGCTTCCTGCGGGATTATCCGGCCCTTTGCTCCCTGGACAGCATTGGCAAAACCAGGGAGGGGCGGGACATCCTGTGCCTGACGGTATGCAATCCGGAAACCGGAAGCCCGGAGGAAAAAGCCGCCTTTTTCATGGACGGCAACCTTCACTCCGGCGAGGTGGCGTCCTCCATGGCAGTCCTGCATATTCTGGATCAATGGCTGAGCGCTTACGGCAAAGAACCGGCCGTCACCGCTTTGCTGGACCGGTTCACGGTTTACGCGATTCCCCGCATCAACGCGGACGCGGCGGAAGTCTTTCTCACAACGCCCTACATGACGCGGGGAAACACGGAGAAATACTATCCTCCGGATAACGGCGTTGCGGACCGGGACATGGACGGGGACGGCGTGATCCGGCAGATGCGCATCCCCGACCCCGCCGGGAAATGGAAAGCGTATGAAAAAGACAGCCGCATCATGATGGCGCGCGGGCCGGAGGACACGGAGGGCACCTTCTATACCCTGGTGTCCGAAGGCGTATTCCGGGGGGGTGCGGAGGATTTTATCTGCCTCCGGGACACCAACCCCCAGGACGCCCTCGACCCCAACCGCCAATTTCCATTCGAGTGGAACAAGGATTACCCGGACAAGGACCGCCCCACCAGCGGCCCGGAGCCGCTGCATGACCCGGAAGTCCGCGCGCTGTACGATTTTGTGTGCGGCCATCCCAACATCGCATTCCACATGGATTTCCACACATATGGCGGCCTGCATATCTCCCCGGCGGATTTCTGCCCCCACCTGGAGGTTCCAGACAAGGAACGCATGCAGGCGCTGGGCGCCGCCATGCGGAAGCGGACGGGCTACAAATGCAGCGGCATTTTCCCGGAAGGGGCCAAGGACATCGCTCCGGGCAGTTATACCACCTGGGAATACTTTGAAAGGGGCATCATGGCGTTTGTGACCGAGCTGTGGGATTTCCATTTCCAGGCCGATCCGGACAGGCCGCAGGGCTGGAGCATGTTCTTTGCCGAATCGGAGGAACAGTTTCTCCGGGAGGCGGAAACGGCCCTGGGCTGGGACGAACGGGAAAACGGCGGGCAGGGCTTTAAGCCCTGGACGCCCTGCGTCCTGCCGGGCTGGACGGACGATGGCAAGGACATGGCGGTGGAAATCGGCGGCTGGAACAGAAAGTTCACCATGCAGAATCCGCCGCCGCGCCTGCTCCCCGGGGTCTGCGAAAAAGCGGCGGACGCCGCGCTGGTGGGCTTCCAGGCCCTGCCAAGGCTTCACATGGCTTTCCACGGCCTGCGCCGCGGCGAGGGCGGAAAAGATATCCTGGAAATCGAATTGATGAACCTGGGGTATCTGCCCACCTGCGGGACGGAGATGGCGGCGCGGAAGGAAATGGGCGACGATCTGACCGTTTCCCTGTCCGGCTGCGAAACGCCGGGGGAAAACTCCGTGCGCGTGGGGCATGTGGACGGTTATGCCAAGCGCCTGGTTTCCTTCGCCGTGCGCATGCAGGGAAAAACGCCCGTCACCGTCACCGCCCGGGGTACACGGTGCGGGCAGGCGGTACTGCATATCACGTTGGACCCGGATGGCTATCCGCCCCATCGTTCCTCGGAAAACGGAATCAAAGACGCTTCGTAAAGCAAATGATACGGTTTGCTTCCGTAAAGCCCATGGCAATATGAAATCTCCTGCTGCCGTCGTTTTCAAGCTCACAATCGCTGGCAAACTCCGAGCAATGCTTTTCTTTCGCCCAGTTTTCGCAGCTTAGCAAAAGCTCCTTAGCATATCCCAGGTGCCTGTATTCTTCCAGGATGAAGATTCCTTCCAGGTATCCTACCGGCGATGTTTCGGTTCCTTCAACATAATCCCTTCTAAGCTGGCATTGGGCAAAACCGACCGGCTTTTTATCCGCATATTTGATGAAACAAACAGAATCCTGATCCTCTGTCCGTTTTTCAAAATCGTCCCGTAAACTGGCCAAGGTGTGGTCATGCCACATATGCCATGCCAATTCGGCAAGCACTGTACTGTCAGATTTTCCCGCTGCCTGAATCATTCTTGATCCCTCCTTCAAATCCCGATCGGCATTCCTGGGCGGAGCAGCCGCAGGATGCGCGGCCGGAGGTAATCGACCTGGTGCATTGGAACAGCAGGCCGTGCGCCGAATCCTCTTTGCCCTGACCACCGCCATCGACCCATCCATGACGAAATGCCAAAGGAAGGAAGGCTAAACCTCATGCCAGCAGAACAGCTCGTTTCCCATCCCTGCATTTCCAGATATCCCCATCACCCGGTATTGACCAGCGCCCAGGTGCCCTATGCCAGCGACCTGGTGTTCAACGCGGGCGTGATCCCCTGGCAGGGCGGATACGCCATGGTGTTCCGAAACGATTACGGTTATCTGGAAAAGGGCCGTTTCACGGGCACCAACATCGGCCTTGCCCTCAGCCCCGACGGCATCCGCTGGGAGGTGGAAAAGCAGCCCGTTTTTTCCATGAAAGACGGGGAAATCAAGCGGGCGTATGATCCGAGGCTTACGGTGATCGACGGTGAAATCTATATGACCTTCGCCGTGGATACCCGGCACGGGCTGCGGGGCGGCATCGCCCGCACGGACGATCTGCGCCATTTTGACGTTCTCTCCATGACGGTGCCGGACAACCGGAACATGGTGCTCTTCCCCCAAAAATACCAGGGCATGTACATGCGGCTGGAGCGGCCCATGCCCGTATACAGCCGGGGCAGGGACCGCTTCGATATCTGGTGGAGCGAAAGCCCCGACCTGATCCATTGGGGCAATGCCCGTTTTGTGGCCGGGGTGGAGGATTTTCCCTTTGCCAATGATAAAATCGGCCCCGGCGCGCCGCCTGTTTATACGGAAAAAGGCTGGCTGGCCGTGACCCATACGGTGGATATCGACCCGGAACGGGGAAAAAACGGCTGGGAAGACCGGTGGATCAAGCGTTACTGCGCCGCCGTGATCCTGCTGGACAAAGACGCGCCCTGGAAAATGTCCGGACACAGCCGGGTGCCGCTGCTGGCCCCGGAAGCGGACTGTGAAACCGGGAACGGCTTCCGCACCAACGTGATTTTCCCCACCGCCGCCATTCCCATGCCGGACGGCACGCTGCGGATTTATTACGGCGCTTCGGACACGGTGATTGCCCTGGCCGAGGCGAAGATCGATGATCTGATCGCTTTATGCTTGGAAGGTGAGCCGGCGGCTGCGGATGAACGGTACGCGCCGTGACCGGCTTTTCTTCTCAGGATCCTTCCCGCTTCAAATACTGGCCAAACCAATCGTGCATCTCCTGATAATACCGTTTCAGCAGCTCCGGGATATGGGGCTGGTCATGGGGCGTGCGCGGGAAAACCACCATCCGGACGGGCAAATCGGGATGCGTGTCCTTGATGGCCGTGAACAGCTGGTGCGCCCCCTCCAGCGGACAGCGGAGATCCTCCTCGCCGTGGAGGATCAAAAAAGGCTTGTCGATGCGTTCCGCGTAGGATACGGGGGACGTGCGCAGCTGCTCCATCATGAATTCCTCGTAGTTGTCATAGGCGGCGCTGCTTCCCTGCATATCGGAGGAGGCGTAGCCGATCAGGTCGCTGGCCACGCTGCGCTGGCTCACATAGGCCCGGAACCGTTTCGCGTGGGAAGCGATCCAGTTGGTCATATAGCCGCCGTAGCTGCCGCCGGTGACGCCGAGGCGCTTTCCGTCGATCCAGGGGAACCGTCGCAGGGCTTCGTCCACGAATTGCAGGATATCCGTATAGGCGCAGCCGTCCACGGAACGGGCATAGGTTTGGTGGACGCTTCCGTAGCCGCTGCTGCCCCGGGGATTGCAGAACAGCACGGCGCAGCCCGCGGAGGAAAGGCATTGAAATTCCATGGTAAAGCCATAGGTATAAAACGGATGCGGCCCGCCGTGAATGTACACAACGGCGGGGTACCGCTTTCCTTCTTCCAGGCGGGCCGGGGGCATGACGAAGCCATGCACCCGGCTTTCTCCGTCCAGGGTTTCAAAAAAGAAGTCCTCCGTGGGGGCCACAGCGCATTCTGCCAGGATATCTTCGGCGGACTGTACCAGGAGTTCGTCCTTTTCCGGCTCTTTCAGGGAAAGCAGCAGATAGGCTTCCGGCCGATCCGGCAGCCCTTCCGCGATCAGCATTTTTCCGTCCTGGATCCTGCCCAGGCCGTGGATCACCCGTTTGCCCGCGCGGAGGGGCTTGGCGTGCTTTTCGCCGGAGGGAAGCCTGTACAGACTGCCCTGGCCCTGCCAGCCGGACACGAAGTATATATCGCCGGTGCCGGGGTCAGCCTGCACCTTGTCCATGCCAGCGCCGCAGAATGCGTTATACGGGAACTGCACGCACTGGTAACAGTCCCTGTCAGGCTCAAAAATCTGCTCTGCTTCGCCCCCGTCCAGCGGAAAACGGAACAAATACACATGGGGATACCCGATCACCCCGTCGGCCTTGGGGTCCAGCGCGCCCATGATCACGGCGCTGCCGTCCGGGGTGAACACGGGCCGGATGGGATTGGGATAGGAAACGATCATCAGCCCCTGGGAAATCTGGCGGAACTCCTTTTCTGCCATGTCCATCACATACAGGTCAAAACCGATGCTTTCTTCCTTTGGCCGGTTCAGGTTGCCCGCCGCCACAATGCGCCTGCCGTCCGGCGACCAGGCATGGTGCATCCAATCGGACGCGCCGGAGGTGATCTGGCGGGTGACGCCGGTTTCCACGTCCAGCAAAAACAGCTGCACATGCCCGTCCGGACGGATAAAGCCCGCTCCGTCCACTTTATAATGGAAATCCTCGATCACCACCGGCTCGTCGGACGCCGGCTCCTGCCTGTCAGCGGTTTCCTGGGAGGAGGAAAAGAGGATGCGGGCCCCATCCGGGCTCCAGATGGGCTCCATGGCAGCGCCGGGAATACTGGACCGGGCGATCAAACTGCCCGTGTTTACATCGCAGACGACGACCTGCCGCCCCTGCCCCGGCAGCGAAGACAAAAAAGACACCTTTGCGCCGTCCGGGGAAAAGCGGGGGCAGCCCTCGCCCGTTCCCCCTGCGGTGACGGTTTTTACGGTTCCGTCCGCCAGGGATTTGACCTGAACGCCCTTTGTTTTGTTGGACGCCCAGCAAACCAGGCGCTTGCCCGCGTGCCAGTCCCCGCCGTTCAGGCGTTCGAAGGCGCAGCAGTCATTGATTGTGACAGGCCGTTTCATCCCGGGCTTCCTCCTTTTTACGCCAGATAGCGCTTGAACCAATCCACGATTTCCTCAAGATGCCGCACCTGGGCTTTCATGTTGCCGGTGCGGGTGAGGGCATGGTTTTCCTTGGGAAACATCACCAGCCGGACGGGAACTTCCGGGTGCCTTTCCCTGAGGGGAATAAAGATCTGCTCCGCCTGCTCGAAGGAGCAGCGGTAATCCCTGTACCCGTGCAGCAAAAGCAGCGGCGTTTTGATCTGATCCACCCGGCTGGCGCTGCTGCCTTTGGCGCGGTTTCGCAGATAATTCAGCATGGAAAAGCGTTCCGGGATCCCGCCGGATGAAATCCACCCCATATCGCCGGTGCCGTAGGAGGTGGCGGGATTTGCCAGAATCCGCTGCCCCGCGGCGGCGGCAAAGAAATCCGTTTTGCTGATGAGCTTTAAGGTCATGTACCCGCCGTAGCTTCCGCCGGTGACGCCGATGCGGTCCCGGTCCGCGATGCCTCGGTTCACGGCGTCCAGGCACATGTCGATCAGGTCGTGCATGGCTTCGTCCTTCCAGCATATGCCGTCCGCGCAAAAGCCCCGGCCAAAGCCCGCGCTGCCCCGGGGATTGCCGTGGATCACCGCGAAACCGGCCGCCGACAGGGCGTGGAACTCGTGCCAGTAGGCGTCTGCGTACATGGTTTCCGGCCCGCCCTTGATGTCCAGCACAGCGGGATAGGCTTTCCCCGGCGCATAGTCCTTCGGCAGGGTAAGATAATAGCGCAATTCCGCTTTTCCGTCCCTGGAAGGAACGGTGTATTCCCGGGTTTCCGGCGGCGCGAAATCGGAAAGCCAGGCATGCTCGTCCGTGAGCCGCCGCCCGTCCACATACAAATCGGCAGGCGCCTGATCCGTACCGGAAAGAACCGCCAGGCTTCCTTTTTCATTCATGGCAAAGCCCAGGATGTCCTTAAAAGGGAGCGCCAATTCCCGGATCTCTTTCGGGCTGTCCGGCGATACGGAGCACAGCTTCGTTTTCCCTTCGTGGGCCGAAAGGAAAACCACCCTGTCCTTCAGCAGCGAAAAACAGGAGGCGTTTTCCCCGTTTTCCGTGCGCCCGACGACGGCTTCGCCGACGCCGGAGCAGCAGGTATCCTCCGCCAGGTCGGGGATATAGGAAAACGCGCCTTTCTCCTTTAAATCAAAGCGGATCAAGGTCTGGGAACAACCGTCCCCGAACCGCTGGTACGCAAGTGCCCATAAGCTGTTTCCGTCCTCCGAAAAAACAGGGGACTGGGAGGGGAGATACAGTTGATCGGAGGCCGGGCAGGCAATAGGCTCTCCCTTCCGCCAGACCGCCAGCTCCGCCTGCCTGCCCTTCGCGCCACTGTGGGGATAGGAGAAAAAAGCGACGGTCTGTCCGTCCGGAGACAGGGCGGGAAGGACGGCCTCCACCCCGTCCAAAGGAAGCAGGAACGCGCCTTCGGGGCCGTACAGCCCCACCGTGGATTTCTCTCCCTTGCGCATCCCGAACCATTCGTCCATTTTATAGGCCAGGTCTTCGGCAACATAGGGACGCAGCGCCTGCTGGCTTTCCCAGGCTTCCTTTTCCTCGGGGCGCATTTCCTGAAATGCTGTCCCCGCCTGGATTTCCTCCGGCCACAAAGTGGCTTCGAAGGCGATGCTGCCGTTGGCTGTGTCAAAGTGGTTCACGCCGTGGCGCAGGGTGGTTTTCTGCTCCCTGCCGTTACCCGTCACGAACCAGACCTGGTTTTCTCCCGAAGCGTCGGAAAGCAGGGCCAGGGCATTGTCCGGCAGGAAGCGGGGCTGGGATTCATGAACGCCGTTGGGGGATTCATAAACGACGCCGCCCTTTTCCGTTTCCATCACCCGCACCCGGGGGCGGCACACGCCGTCCGCTTCCGGCTTTTTGACCACAACGGCGGCGAGCTTTCCGTTCGGGGAAAGCTGAGGCCAGGATAAATAGGAGAACCGTCCTGCATCCTGCGGCGTAAAAGATTTCTTCATGCTTCGTCCTTTCAGCGGATCGCCCATTGATAGGACACCGCGTCCTTCCCTGTATCAGCCTCCCGGGCGGTGACGGGCGAAAGGGTGAACAGGCCGTCAAAGCTGTCGGGATCCGGGGCGAAGTGTCCGCCCCCATGCATCAGCCGCCATTGTTCCGACACGTCGATATCCGCCGTTTCCTGCACCGCCCGCAGGAACGCTTCGTTGCCCAAAGCCTCGTTCCGCCTGCCCATCTCCAGCAAAGAGAGCACCACGTCGTCCAGGCTTTTTTGCCCTTCTGTCGCCCGCCGGATTTGGGCGTCCACGCCGGCCAGGAAGAAAATGCCCCGCCCATAAGCCAGCCGCTGGGCGCGCCGATCCTGCCAGCAGATCTTTGCCGCTTCCGCATCGCTCAGATGCCGGGTGGGATTGGTGTAATAATCCGCAGTGCGCTTTTGGATTTCGTCCAGGGCCTGCGCTTTGGTAATGAGGCCCGCCCGCAGCGGGATCATGATGGAATAGTATTCCGCCGTGCCTTCTTCATACCAGGTGGTTTCGCCGTACGGCTCATCGTTCAGATGGGGCCAGTTGTGCACCATTTCATGGGCCAAAAGGTTCTGCTTTTCCGCTATGGACACGCGCTGGGTATCGTTCCAGCCGAACATATAGCAGCGCTGCAGGGCCGTGCCCCCGCTGGAAACGGTGCGGTCATGGCTCATGAAAACCCGGTACACGGCCTGGTCGTCCCGAAAAAAGCGCCGCATGATCCCGTAAAGCTTTTTCACATACTCCGCCAGGGCAGCGGCATCGAAAGGAGGCTCATCCTGCCAGTACATGCCGAAATCCCCTTCGGTGACGGACCGCAGCGGGCCAAAGGCGTAATAGATCTGGCGCAGGCAGTCCAGGCTTCCTTCCCTGTCCGCGTCTCCTTCGCCCCAAGCGCAGACGGCCCGCGCGCCTTCAGGCATCCGGGACAGGTCCCAGCGCAGGAAGATCTGACCCCGCCAGTCCGGAACATCCATGAGGAACGAAAGCCCAGGCCCGGCAGCACCGCCCCCTTCCCTGCTGAAATGGAAATAGGGCCCATGCCTGCCTTCGCAGGGCTTTTCACCCGGGATGGCGGAATAGCGGATGGTCAGCCCGCCCCGAAGCTCCCGCCCGGCGGCCCAGTGCAGAAACACCATGGGGTAGGGCGCTGTTTCGGCCATCATCAGCGGCAGAGGCCCCAGGTCATCCGCGGCAGTTACGTTTTCGATCTTTGCCGCCGGAACCGAAACGGTGCTGCGCTGAAAGGCGAAAAGCTCCTGCCCGGCTTTCCTGTTTAAGCCGTCAACCTTGTACAGCACCTCCACCTTTTCCACCTGCCCGCCCCTGAAAACCGGCGTCAGGGTGACGCTGCACCCGCTCATTTCACGGCCTCCTGATACACCAGCTTTGCCGCGGCGATATCCTCCACGGCCAGCCCCAGGGCGTCAAACAGGGTGATTTCCGCGTCATTCTTACGCAAAGGGGCTTTCCCAAGCAGCGCCTCGCCCAGGGAGCCCACGATGTGGTTTTCCCCGATCAGGCCTTCACGCAGCGGGATCAGGTATTCGCCGCTTTCCTTCCGGCAGGCCGGGGTATGATCCGCGTACAGCCGGGAGGCGGCCACCAGGTCGGACGCCGCTTCCCGGGTGACGGGGGAAAAGGTGCCCACGGCGTTGATGTGAGCGCCCGGCTTCACCATGGCTTTGGTCAGGTAGGCTTCTTTGGCGGGGGTCAGGGTACAGATGATATCCGCGTCCCGGACGGCGTCCTGCACGCTGTCCATGATTTCCACAGGGAGGCCGTATTTCGTTTCCGCTTCCTGCCGGAACCTTTCCGCCGCGGCCCTGCTTTGGTCGTACACCTTTACCCGTTCGATCTTCCTGACCAGCCGGATGGCGGCCAGATGGGAACGGGCCTGGGCCCCCGCGCCGATCAGCGCCAGGAGGGGGGCGTCCCTGCGGGCCAGCAGGTCGGTGGCCACGGCGGAAACGCAGCCGGTGCGTATTTCCGTGACTGAGCCCGCCTCGATCAGCGCTTTCACGGTGCAGTGCCCGCTTTCAAACAGCATCACATAGCCGATGTGGGAGGGGTACTGGGTGCCCATATTGGGCGCGTAAGCAGCGATGACCTTCGCGCCGAAATAATCCCCCACATAAGCGGGCATAAAGCCGAAGGCGGCGGTGTTGGGCATTTTGCAGATCAGCCGCTGGGGCATGTCGCATTTTCCGGCCTCCAGATCCATCAAAGCTTTACGCATGGCGGCGATGCACCTTTCAGGGGTCAGAATGGCTCTGACCTGTTGTTCTTCGATCACCAGCATCACGATCTCTCCTTCCAAGCATTTTCTAAATCTTTGAGCGCTTTTTCCACGCACCGGGCGGGGGAAGCGACGCACATGCGGATGAAGCCCGGCGCGCCGTAAGCGCTGCCGCCGTCCACATGAAAGAACGCCTTTTCATACAGAAAATCCAGCATTTCCCCTTCGTTTCTAAAATGGGGCCGCAGGTCCGTCCACAGCACATAGGCCCCTTCGCCGCCGTACACGCGCGCCTTGGGGAACAGCCGGGCGAAGGCCTCCCGCACCAGGCGGATGTTTTCTTCGCACACCCGGTTGGAGGCCCGCACCCAGTCCAGCCCCTCGGGGCTGTACCCGGCCAGTACGCACTCGTAGGCCAGGGGGTCCATGCTGCCGTAGTGATCTCTGGTGCGGCGGTCTGAAAAAGCCTCCCGGAAGGCCGGGTTTGGAATCAGCAGGTTGGCGTGGTTCAAGCCGGTCAGGCCGAAGGACTTGCCCAGGGAAGTGGCGACTGCGGAAAACTCCCTTGCCTCCGGGACGGAAAGGAGGCTGGGGCAGACCCGGCCCTGATAGCAGGTATCCGCGAAGATTTCATCACAGAAGATGCGTACGCCGCGCTTTGCCGCCATCCGGGCGATGCGGGCCAATTCTTCCGCTGTCCAGATCTGGCCGATGGGATTGTGGGGATTGCACAGCGCCATCAGCTTCACCCGGGGATCGGCCAGCGCCCTGTCCAGGGCCTCAAAATCAATCGCGTACCTGTCCGGCTGCTGAATCAGCGGGCAGGTAACCACGGGCCGGGAAAGCCTGTCCGCCGCCTGGGCAAAGCGGTTGTAAATGGGCGGCATCACCAGCAGCGCGTCCGTTTCCCCGGGGCAGAGGAGGCGGAGCATGGAGGCCAGGGCATGGATGGTACCCAGCGTCGGCACGATCCAATCCGGCGATATGTCGACGCCCCTGCTGTTTTTCAGCCACCAGCCCACTGCCCCGCGATAGGCGTCGTCCGCCACGGTGAAGCCGAACAGCCCGTTTTCCGCCAGGCGTTTGATGGCTTCCCGGATGACCGGCGCGGTGGGATAGTCCGGCTCCGCCCCGTCAAAGCTCACGTTTCCGTGGGCCAGCACCGCATTCGGGGTGAACATGCGCTTCAGGTTCGACGGCGGCCGGGCGACCACCGAATCAAAATCATAAGCCATACTGCACCTCAGGCATTTCCTTCTGGATTGTACCGCCGATCAGCACCATCTTCACATTGTCCGCGCATGCGAGGGTCAGGATATCCGAAAGGGGATCCCCCTGCACCATCACCAGGTCGGCCAGTTTGCCCGCTTCCACCGTGCCGATTTCCCCCTCCCTGCGCATGAGCCTGGCGCCGTTGATGGTGCCCGCCCTGATGGCTTCCATGGGCGTATAGCCGCAGCGGGTCAGGCTGTAAAACTCCCTGCCGATTTCGCTGTAGGGGGTGTTGGGGCTGTTGGAATAATCGGTGCCCAGCGCCACGGTAATGCCGTATTGCCGCGCCAGCCGGAAGGAGCGCATGGCGGCTTCTTTGATCCCCTTGGCTTTGCGCAGCATGTGGGGCGGCAGGTCCTTCATATCGGCCAGCCCCAGCGCCACGCTCAGGGTGGTGACCAGGGGCACGCTGTTTTCCTTCATGATTTGGCAGCATTCCTCGTCCAGCATCACGCCGTGCTCCACGCATCCGATGCCCGCTTTCAGCGCCGCCTTGGTGCCCGCCGTGCCGGTGCAGTGGGCGGTCACGTAGGTGTTGTGGCGTTTGGCTTCGCCGATAATCACCTTCAGCTCTTCCTCGGAGAACTCCTGGTCGTTGTAATCGTCGATGGCGGAGGATACGCCGCCGGTGGCGCAGATTTTGA
This sequence comes from Clostridia bacterium, assembly GCA_017550745.1. GTDB lineage: Bacteria > Bacillota > Clostridia > Christensenellales > Aristaeellaceae > RUG563. Next base: position 40,551 of record JAFZOG010000015.1, read on the forward strand.
TAAACTCCGCCCCTTCCCGGAACTGCTGCCGCACGCCCCGGTAGCAGTCCTCCGGGCCGTCCATCATAAAGCCGGTCAGGTCTTCCCGGTTGCACTGGGCCACGGGCCTGGTCACGTCAAAATCGCAGTGGCCGGAAGAGATACTCAGCACCCTGCCGCCCACCATGATCCGGGGCCCCTTGATATTGCCCTTGCCGATGGCGTCCCGCAGGGCGCGGCCAAAGGCGCTCATATCCCGAACGCCCGTCACGCCGGCGTCTACCAGATCGGATAAATCCCTTACGACGGTCAGCAGGAGATCATAGGGCGTTTCGCCGCTGCGGTGGACGCTTTCCGTGCCGGTCAGGTGGGCGTGGGCGTCGATAAAGCCCGGCAGGATCGTGGCGTTTTCACAGGTATATACGGCGGCGTTTGCCGGGAGGGCGGCGTTTTCCCTGGGACCCGCGTAAACGATCTTCTCGCCTTCGATGATCACCGCGCCGTTTTCAACCGGCTTTTCAGCCACGGAATCAATGATCCGGCCCAGCAAAACCTTGACTTCATTCATGGGACTTCCCCCTCTCTCACGCTTCGATCATCTTTCGCACGTCGGCAAGGAACTGTTCCTTCCCTTCCGGGCTGGAATACACGCCGTGGCCTCCCGGATATTCCCGCGCGAGGACGCGCTCCTTCGGCAGCCCCGCGTGGGAAATGAGATACCGGGTGTATCCCGCGTGGGTGCACAGGTCGTACAGGCCGGAGGCAAACAGCGCCTGCATGTCCGGCGTACGCTCCATGCCGTCCCGGAGGCAGTCCAGATGGGTTTTCCTGTATTCCCCCACGTCCTCGGTTTCCATGCTGAACTGGACATTCACATTGATGTTGCCCGTGTAGTAGAGCCGGGCGGCGTCCACGCCGAGGGCGGGCAGCAGCAGCCCGTTCATCACCTGCAGGGGGACGTTATCGCTGCCCAGCAGGCGATAGGCCGCGTCCGCCGGGGTCTTCATCCGCGCGTCGTACAGGTCCAGGGTATAGCCTGGCAGCGCCTGTTTCTGGAAATCCTCGGCGCTCAGAACCCTTAGGCCGGTGCGCAGGAAATACGCTTTCGGCATGCCGGTGTACTTTTCCAGCAGCTTCGCGCAGCGCTGCTTTTCCTCCGGAGAAACCCCGTCGCCCGCGTACAGCGCCACCAGCAGCCGGGTCCTGGCGAAATCGCAGGCGGCTTGCACAAATTCCGCCTGGCCGCAGGGCTTTTCGTCCATATGATACCAATGGGTGGCGGCCATGGCGGGCATCATGGAAAGGGAAAGATCCAGCCGGCTTTCTTCCACCGCCAGGCCGATCAGCACCGCGCCTTTGACCGGGATCCCCGGCACCATCCGGCTTTCGGAATAAGGGCTGCGCCCCAGCTCCGCGATCACCCGGCAGGCCCGCACCGTGCCGTAGCTTTCGCCGGTGATATAGATGGGGCTGTTCCAGCGCTGGCGCCGCCGCAGCCATTCGATGATCAGAAAGGCCGCGCTGCGGGCGTCCCCGTCCACGCAATAATACTTCTTCGCTTTCTCCGGGTTCAAAAGCCGCGACAGGCCCACCCCCACGGGATCGACAAACACCAGGTCGCATACGTCCAGCAGGCAGTCCGGGTTTTCCGTAAGGCCAAAGGCCATGGCCCCGTTTCCGTCCCGCTTGATCAGCCAGGGGCCGAAGCATTCCAGATGCAGGATGGAGGTGGCGGAGCCGGGGCCCCCGTTCCACAGGAACATGACCGGGCGCGATTCATTTTTCGGCCGATGCGCCAGGTAGGAGATGGAAAACAGAGCCGCCTCCGGCTCGCCGTCCGGGCCGCGGAACACGAAGTCCTCCGATATGCTCGTGAACTGCACAAGGCCGCGCCTGAGCAGGATTTCATGCTGCCGCTCATAGCAGCCGGGAGTAAAATCCTCTGTGGAGAAGGGTTCGGGAAGGGAATGGCTCATACAGCGCCTCCTCTTGTATTTTCGGCGGTACATTGCTTTTCGCCGCTGATAGATGGCGGGTTCTTCGCTTTGAATCCGGCTCTTCGCCCTCTCTTGATTCGCCGTCGCATTTGCGCCTCCCTGCATGTATCTGGAATAATCACGAAATTTTCAGGAAGATCCGGCGCGTTACGATTCAGGTATTCCTGGGGGAACCGCTCTTTGGTGCCCAAAGAGCGGTTCCCCCAGCTCCGCAGCCTCAAAAGCCGCAAGTCCGCTTCATGCGGACATTGCTCGTTTCGGCTGATCTCACCGTCGATGAGATTTCCGCCACAGGCGGTCATCGACGGTTCGTCCCCTTCCGAGAAAAGCTATAAGAGGGAAAAGACTTTTATTGTAAGAAAAAACTTACGGTGTTTGTTTTATGGCTTTCTTGGAAAGGGGGCTGGGGGAAACCATTCTTTGACCGTCAAAGAATGGTTTCCCCCAGATATGTGAATGAAAACTCTGGCGCTTTATTCAAGTAGCATAATATCATAATATTGCATTGACACGAAGAAAAAAAGCGTGTATAATTTTCACCGAAATAAAGAAACGGAGGCAATTCGTATGAAGAAAACGATGGCAATCGCACTGGTTCTGATCATGATGATGAGCGTGGTGTGCGTGGCGCATGCCGATATGCTGTCCGACATTCAGGCCAAAGGCGTGCTGGTGCTGGGCGCGAACATTGAATTCCCGCCTTATGAATTCTACTGGACCAACCCGGAAACCGGAGCGGAAGAAATCGCGGGCTTTGATATGGATCTGGCCCGGGGCATCGCCCAGCAGCTGGGCGTGGAACTGCAGATCAACGACCAGGCCTTCTCCGGCCTGGTGACCGCTTTGAGCATCGGCGAAATGGACATGGTCATTTCCGGCCTGGCCATCAAGCCGGAACGCCTGGAAGTGGTGGACTTTTCCGATCCTTACTTCTCCGGCGAGCAGATCCTGCTGGTGCGCGCGGAGGATTACGACAAATATCTGACCGCCGAAGACCTGGCCGGCAAGAAGGTGGGCGCGCAGCTGGGTTCCCTGCAGCAGGGCATTCTGGAAAGCCAGTTTGCCAAGTCTGAGCCCCTGCTGCTGGACAAGCCCTCCGTGCTGGCCCTGGAACTGATGCAGGGCAACATCGACGGCTGGCTGATCACTGACCTGGTCGCCATGCAGTACATGGTGGTGTATCCCGATATGTTCCAGATCAGCCAGGTGCCCGTGGATTATGACAGCTCGGCCGGTATCGGCGTAGCCGTTACCAAGGGCGACAACGCTTCCCTGCTGGAAATCGTCAATCAATACATCGCGCAGGTTCACGCGGACGGCACCTGGGACGCCTGGATGGCGGACGCTGTGGCGAAAAGCGCCTCTTTGCTCAGCGAATAATATCATTTTACGCAGATAAGCCGGCAGCCAGTGATAAGCGAGAATAAACGCAAATTGGCAAAAAGGCGGAAAACCTTTAGGGCTTTCCCGGAAGGAGGTCTGGGTGAAACCGCTCTTTGGCTTCCAAAAGAGCGGTTTCCCTAAGAAAACTCCTCCGTTCGGTTCGGTTCAGGGAATGTGAGCGCGGTCTTGCATTCCCTTATTCACTTACAGGGGAGGAATCGCGGGCGATGATCAGCTTTCCGAAAATATGGGAAATCCTGACGACAAAATTCAGCGTGTTCATGCAGGGTGTTGGCACAACGATGGAGCTGGCCTTTTTCACAGTGCTGCTGGGTTCGCTGCTGGGGCTGGTGGTGGCGGTGTTCCGCAAAACGCCCTTTTTGCCCATGCGCTGGCTGATGAACGCGTATGTTGCGTTCATCCGGGGCACGCCCCTGCTGGTGCAGGTGCTGATGGTGGTGTACGGCCTGCCGCAATTGGGGCTGCGGCTGCCGCGCATGACGCTGTGCATCATCGCGCTGGTCATCAATTCCGGCGCTTACATGGCGGAGCTGATCCGGGCGGGGCTGCAGTCCGTGGAAAAGGGGCAGGAGGAAGCGGCGGATTCTCTGGGCATGAGCGCTTATCAGAAAATGCGCTATATCATTCTGCCCCAGGCCATCAAGGTGACCCTGCCCGCCATGGGCAATGAGTTCATTGCGATCATCAAGGAATCCTCCGTGCTGTATGCCGTGGGGGTGTATGAACTGACCTATCAGGCCAACAAGCTGGCCTCGGTCAATTACCGCTATCTGGAAACCCTGATCGTCGCGGCCCTGATCTACTTTGTGCTCACCTATACCATGAGCAAGCTGCTCGCCCTGGTCGAAAGGAGGATGCGCCGCAGTGAAAACAGTGTCGCTTGATAAGATTCCCGTCGTCGATTCCGGTTCATCCGCCGAATTGATCATGCAGGTGCGGGGATTATACAAGGATTTTGGAAAACTGGAGGTGCTCAAGGGCATCAGCCTCAACGTGCATAAGAGCGACGTGCTGGTGCTGATCGGCCCCTCCGGCAGCGGGAAATCCACCCTGCTGCGCTCTGTGAACCTGCTGGAAAAGCCCACGGCGGGCAGCGTGCTGTTTCAGCAGCAGGATCTGACGAGGCTTAAGAAAAAGGAGCTGTGCGTCCATCGGGAAGAAATGGGCATGGTGTTTCAACAGTTCAATCTGTTCCCCCATATGAAGGTGAAGGACAACATCACCATCTCTCCCCGCAAGGTAAAGGGCGTTTCCAAGGAAGAAGCGGAGGAAAAGGCCCGGGACCTGCTCAAGCGGGTGGGCCTGCTGGACAAATGGGACGAGTATCCAAACAAGCTCTCCGGCGGGCAGAAGCAGCGGGTTGCCATCGTGCGCGCTTTGGCTATGGACCCGGTGATGATGCTGTTTGACGAGCCCACCAGCGCCCTGGACCCTGAAATGGTGGGCGAGGTGCTGGACGTGATGAAATCCCTGGCCGGCGACGGCATGACCATGCTGGTGGTCACTCATGAAATGCGCTTTGCCCGCCAGGTGGCCAATTACGTGCTGTTCATCGACGAGGGCCGGATCGTGGAGGCGGGCACGCCCGACCAGATTTTTGACCATCCCCGGATGGACAGGACCAAGGATTTTCTGAGCAAGGTGCTGTAAAAAGGAGGAAATGGAATAGATGCTGAACGATCCTTTGGCTTCGCTGAAAAAATATGTGGATCAGCCCAGCGGCACCTTTGACCGGGACGACGTGGCGCAGGCGGCGCGGATGTTTGCGGAGGATTTCCAAAGCCTGGGGTTTCAGACGGAGCTGATTCCCGGCGAAAAGCTGGGCCCCAAGCTGCGGGCGGCCATCGGCAGCGGGGACAGGCAGTTGATGCTGATGGGGCATATGGACACGGTGTTTCCCCGGGACGTGTATGTGCCCTTCCGGGATTTGGGCGACGGACGCGCCATGGGCTCCGGCGTGATCGATATGAAGGGCGGCGTGGTGGTGATGCTCTACGCGCTGAAAAAAGCGCTGCCCCTGATCGACCTGAACAGGATCAAAGTCGTGGCGCTGCTGAACCCGGACGAGGAAATCGGTTCTCCTGAGAGCCATGACCTGATATTCCAGACGGCCCGGGCCTCCGCCGCGGCCCTGAGCTTTGAGCCCAGCAGCATCGACGGGCGGTTCACCTGCGCGCGGAAGGGCGTTACCTCCGTGGCGATTGAATGCACGGGCATTCCGGGCCACGCCGGGGCAAGGTACAAGGAATGCGCCAGCGCCATCCAGGCCCTTTGCGGATACATCAGCCGTCTGTACACACTCCGCGACGACAGCCGGGACATCAGCTTTAACGCGGGCCTGATTTCCGGCGGCACCGCCGAAAACGTAGTGGCCCCTCACGCGATGGCGAATTGTGAATTCCGCTATTACAACGAAGCCTACAAACCGGAGCTGATGGAAAAAATTCGGGCGATCTGCGCGGAGGAACAGGTGCCGAGGGTGCGGACCGCCGTTTCGTTCGGGGCCAGCCATCCGGCCATCGACCTGAACGAAAAAAGCCAGCGGCTGCTGGATCTGGCCCTGGAGATCTGCAAAGAGCAGGGCATCACCCGTTACCATGAGCGCACCGGCGGCGCGGGGGATATTGCCATCGCGGGGCAGGCGGGCATCGGCGTGCTGGACGGCCTGGGCCTGTCCGGCGACCAGATGCACACCGTGGAGGAATGGGCGTATCTGAGCAGCCTGCCGGAACAGATCAACCTTTCCGCCGCCCTGATACAGCGCCTCTGCGTTCTTTTGCAGGGTTAATTGGCTTGTGGGCTTCCGACAATATGATTTTTTAAGCATCATTTTTGTTACGGCGTCGGTTCATACTGTTCTCAAATCAAATAGGTAATAAAACACAAACACTCATACATGCCATCCCGAGCGAAGTGGAGCGAGGGCGAAACGGAGTCGAGGGATCTATGCGTTGGTTTATCACGCTGCTTGAGATCCCTCCGCTCTGCTTCGCCAGGCCCTTCGACTCCGCTCAGGATGACATCGCTTCGGTCGGGATGACATTGCTTATTGGTGGCTCTAAATTGTTCATCTGATTTGAGAATAGTATCAGCCGTCCCGCGCTTCTCCGCCCTGGGGAAGCGCGGGCTTCGGACGGCGACCCGTAGAAAGAAGGGATGCTTTATTAAAACTGAAAAAAAACGCCCGCCCTGGAACCAAGGCGGCGTTTATGGGGAGCACCCCCAATGGGATTCGAACCCATGTTTCCGCCTTGAGAGGGCGGCGTCCTAGGCCTCTAGACAATGGAGGCAAATGGCTGGGGAACAAGGATTTGAACCTTGACAATACGAGTCAGAGTCGTAGGTGCTGCCGTTACA
>JAFZOG010000003.1 GCA_017550745.1 Clostridia bacterium
ATCTGCAGCGCCAGGTCATGGGCGAAGGTCTTCACTTCTTCGTTGCCGCGGCCGGCAGCGTCAGCGGCGACTTCGACCATAACGCCGACCTTGCCGCCCAGATGGATGTAGGTGGAAACCACACCGGTGGTCTCATAGCGGCTGAAGCGGCGGATGGAAATCTTTTCCCCGATCGCCACGGTCGCGTCGCTGACCAGGTCGGAAATGGTCTTGCTGTTGTCATCAACAAAAGCCTGGGCCATCAGGGCGTCCACATCGGCGGGGTTCGCCAGGGCAACCTGCTTGGCAACCTTGTTGGCGAAGCCGATGAAGTTGTCGGTCTTGGCGACAAAGTCGGTCTCGCAGTTGACTTCGACGATCGCGCCGATCGTTCCGTCTTCGTTTGTATACTGGGCAACGACGCCTTCGGCGGCGATGCGGCTGGCCTTCTTGGCAGCCTGGCTCAGTCCCTTTTCACGCAGCCATTCAATGGCCTTGTCCATATCTCCGTCGCTCTCGACCAGGGCCTTTTTGCAGTCCATCATGCCGGCGCTGGTACGCTCGCGCAGCTCTTTAACCATAGCGGAAGTAATTGCTGCCATATCAATCAATCCTCTTTCATTATTATTTTCTCAAACCAAACCCTATAAAGTATTTGGCCAAAGGGGAATGGGGGCATTTTCACGACCGCTGCCAGTGGCAGATGAAGGCCGGGGAAATGTTAATCTCCGGAAAGCCCCCCATTAACATTACGCTTCAGTGGCTTCAGCGGGCTTCTCATCGGCTTCCGCTTCGGCGGCGGGGGCTTCTTCAGCTTCCGCTTCGTTCTGCTCGCCCTGCTTGCCTTCCAGCACAGCGTCAGCCAGCTTGCCGGCGATCAGCTTGACAGCGCGGATAGCGTCGTCGTTGCCGGGGATGACGTAGTCAATCTCGTCGGGATCGCAGTTGGTATCAACGATACCCACGATCGGGATGCCCAGGATGCGGGCTTCGGTCACGGCGATGTGTTCTTTGCGGGGGTCCACAACGAACAGGGCGCCGGGGAGCTTCTTCATCTCACGGATGCCGCCCAGGTTGGTCTCCAGCTTTTCCCGCTCGTGGATCAGCTTGATGACTTCTTTCTTGGGGAGCACGTCGAACTGACCGTTCTGTTCCATCTTGTCGATCTGGTTCAGGCGTTCGATCCGGGTACGGATGGTCTTGAAGTTGGTCAGCATACCGCCCAGCCAGCGGTTGTTGACATAGAACATATTGCAGCGCTTGGCTTCGGATTCGATGGATTCCTGGGCCTGCTTTTTGGTGCCGACGAACAGGATGCTCTTGCCTTCCATCGCGATATCGCGGACGAAAGCATAGGCCTCGTCAACCTTGCGGACGGTCTTCTGCAGGTCGATGATGTAGATCCCGTTGCGTTCGGTGAAGATGTACTGCGCCATCTTCGGGTTCCACCGGCGGGTCTGGTGACCAAAGTGCACGCCGGCTTCCAGGAGCTGTTTCATGGAAATGACTGCCATAGGGGTTCCCTCCTCGTTATTTTCCACCCCTTTCCCTTTTGCGGCCGGCCACCGCGGTACGCGGCACAAGCAGTCGCAGGGAAAAGGTGCGTAATCGGATGGATTCTAACACACCTTTC
>JAFZOG010000162.1 GCA_017550745.1 Clostridia bacterium
AAAACCTGCCCAAACAGCTCTTCCTCAGTGGCCGCCGTGTACTCCTTTACCTCTGTATCGTAGAGTACTTCCGGGTTTGCTCCAGCGTCGTAGAGCAGGTTGAAATGAACGTTGAAACCGAATAGCCGCCCGTTGGGCTCGTTGTATACCCGATTGGGATTTACTCGCCGGTCTGCCAACACCCCTTCGTTCCTGTGGTAGTCCTCCTCGGTCAGGGGGGCCACATTCCAGAGGGAATAGCAGTATTTCGTCGCAGCGGCGCAGAAGCCCAGGATGTTGTTCTGGAAGGGGGCGTGCCGCCCCATGGCGATGTCGCAGACCGGGTAATCGACTCCGGCTTTCATCCCATACCAGTTGCCGCATAGGGGGACGATGTTCCCAATGCCTTGACTTTTGGCCTCTTCCATCAGGAAATCCAGAGACTGGGGGCTGCTGTCCAGGGCGTACACCGTTTTCACCCGCCGTGCGGCAGGGAGCGTCAGAGCACCCACGCCGCAGCCCACGTCCAGCACCGTGTCCTCCGGCCCCAGGCGGCTCATTAGTGCAACCTGCCGCTCACCCGCGTTTCCCTCATGACGGGTGCGCTCCCGCCACTGGGCGGCGCTTTTGTCCCAGCTCAGGGCCTCCTCGTCGTCCTTCTTTCGGACGCCCCAGGCGTTCATCCGTTCGATCTCCCGCCAGTTCAGCCAGGGCGTCACCAGTCCACCCCCAGCTTTTCCAGGAAGTCCCATTGTATCTCATTGGGGTCCCAGCCCATGACTGCCATGGTCTGCCGCCGGGTGATGGCGAGTCCCTCCGGGCTTGCCTTTGCGTTCTGCTTTACATACTCCAGCAGCGCCGGGCTGCTGCCCACGGGGAAAAGATTCTGGGCTAGCTCCTCACAGGTCGGCGCGGTCAGGAGTCTGTCCTCCGTGACATAGCGGATCTCCGGGTTCGCTCCCGCCTCGTACAGCAGATTGAAATGGATGTTCAGTCCGTATTTCCGCCCGTCCGGCCTGGGGGTGGTGTTCCGGCTCTCATCGCTGGAGCGGAGCCAGCGTCCGCCGTTCCGTCCCGGCAGAGGCAGGGCATTTTTGGGAGCCTCGCAGAGGCAGAGGCTGTAGCAATATTTCGTGGCGAAGCGGCTGAACTTCAGGATATTTCCCTGAGCCGGGGAATGCCGGGTCACGGCGATCTCCGCCGGGGCAAAGTCCCGGCCGGGCTCGATGGTATTGAAATTGCCCTGCAGAAAGTCCAGATTCTCGGCACCGGCCTCCGCCGCCTTTTTTCGCACGAAGTCCAGCATGTTTTCATTGAAGTCAAAGGCGGTGACGTGCTTTGCCTTTTTCAGCAGGGGCAGGGTCAGGGGCCCCGTGCCGCAGCACACGTCCAGCACGGTGGTCTCTTTCGTGATGCGGTCCAGCGCTTCAACCTGCCGCCGGGCAAAGTCCAGCTCCTGGGCGCTGCGCCTTTCCCATTGCTCCGCGCCGCCGTTCCACAGTGCTGCCGTGGCGTCGTCCTTATCCCGCACGCCCCAGTCGTTGTGCTTTTCCAGCTCCCGCCAATCTGTCCAAAACATGAGTTGTCTCCTTCCAAAGACGCCCCCGGCCTTTCGGCTCGGGGGCGAAGTGTGTATGTGTGATTTGACTCAATCCTGATGCAGGATGGTCTTCAGCTGCGCGTCGCTGAGGGTATAGCCGTAGAACTGCGTGAAGAAGTTCCGGATGGTCTGCTCCGCGTCATAGTCGTAGATGCCGGGGTTGATGAGATTTGCCGCCCACTGCCAGACCAGGGGGTTCTCCGCGTTGGCCAGTCCGGAGCAGGAGAGACCGTAGGGAACAATGTAGACCTTTCCGCTCTCCATGGCGGACAGCTTCTCGAAGGCGTCGTTCGCCAGGTAATCCAGGGTCGCGGCGCTCTCGCAGAAAATGATCTCCGGGTCGTACATCACCAGGTCCTCAGCGGACATCTCCGCGGCGTACTGGGGGAAGCCCGCCAGCGCGCCGATGTTGACGCCTCCGGCGGCGATGATCCAGTTGTTGGGCATGGAGTTGAGGCCGCAGACCGCGCCGTTACTGCGGATATAGGCAACCCGGGGCTTGGCGTCCTCGGAAAGGGAAGCGCTCTTCTCCACCACGTCGGCCATCAGCGCCCGGTAGTAGGTCTCATACTCCTGAGCCCGCATGGGGGCGCTGCCGCCCAGAGCGGTGGCCATGATCTTCATGGTCTGGAAAAGCTCCTCCTCGTTGCCCAGGTTGCAGTAGGCCACGTTGAAGCCGGCGGTCTGGAGATTGCCGCCCAGCTCCGTGGAGCGGTTGTAGAGCATCACCAGGTCCGGCTCCGCCAGGAGCAGGGCCTCCGCGTCCATGTTGCTCTCGGTGAGCACGGTCATCCCCTCCAGCTCGGGGAACATGGCGTTCAGCAGGGTGCCCTTGGAGGCGTCGGCCCCGTCGCCCAGGTTGGCCACAGCGTCAGAGCCCGCCAGGATCAGGGTGAGCTGGGTCAGATTCAGCTTGCCGGTGGAGATGGTCTTCACCGGGACCGGGACCTGCACCTCATTGCCCATCAGGTCCACGATGGGGCGGCTCTCCGGGTCCAGCTCCGGGGTCACGTAGTTCAGGATCATCTGCGCCTGATCGTCGCTCAGGGCATAGCCGAAGAAACGAAGATAGAAGCTCTTCAGCTCCGCTGCCATATCGAAGTCTTCAAAGCGCTCGGGGTAGAGGACCTGGGCGCACCACTGGGGCTGCAGGGCAGCCTCCACGCCGTAACGGTCCCAGGCGAAAACGCCCCGGGGGTTGGAGTAGACACGCCCAGTCTTCACGGCGGTCAGATTGGACCAGGCCGGGTCCGCCATGACCTCGTCCACCTGGGACTGGGGCCTGCCGGTGATGAGCACGTCCGGATCCCATTCCAGCACCTGTTCCATGGTGATGGTCTGGAGATTGCCCTCCAGCCCCTCCGCCGCGGCGTTGATGCCGCCGGCGTAGGTGATCCACTGGTCGATGATAGTGTTGGCCCCGTCGAAATCCAGCTCATAGATGGAGCTGCCGTGGGCGATGGTGGTGCGTTCCTCCTCGGGGATGTCGGAGACACGGGAGGACACCCAGTCCAGCCGTTCCTGCAGATAGGACACGTAGTCCTCCGCAATGGCGATGGCTTCGCCGCCGAAGACTTCCGCCGTGAGGCGGATGGACTGGATCAGGGTCTCATAGGTGTTGAAGGAGCAGTTGATGAAGGGGATGCCCACATTCTCGAACATCTCCCGGTATTTCTCATTGGAGCCGAAGATCACGTCCGGGTCTGCGGCGATGATCTCCTCCAGATTCATATCCGTGCCGAAGGTGGTGGACTGGGCATTCCAGAAGTTGGGGCAGACGATATACATCCACTGGTGGGTGTCAGTGTTGGCACAGGTGATGAGCATACCCTCCGCCCGGTCCAGCATCAGGTCCACGGCGTTATGGGCAAACCAGCTCTCCACATAGGTGTTGACCTCCATGGGGATCTCCACCACGTTGCCCTTCATGTCCGTCACGGTGCGGGTCTCAGGCTTGGGTTCTTCCGTGGGGGCCGGTTCTTCAGTCGGCGCAGGCTCCTCCGTCGGTGCGGGGGCTTCCGTAGCGGCGGGCTTTTCCGTGGGTGCGGGAGTAGGCGTCGCCGTGGGCTTGGGGGCTTCGGTCGCCGGCGCGGCGGTAGCGGGCGCGGCGGTGGGTGTTGTGCTTCCTCCGCCTCCGCAGGCCGTCAGCAGACCCAGCAGCAGGGTAAGGGTCAGCAGCAAAGCTAAGGTTTTCTTCATGTGTGTTCCTCCTCAATTTCTGTGATTATCGTGCATACAACAGTCTGTTTGCTTCAGGCGTCCAGCATGGGAACGCAGCTGCGGATGATGTTTCCGTCTCTGCCGACGGTCTCGGTGATCTTCACCTCCACCCCGTAGGCCCGGCGGAGGTTCTCCTCCGTAACGATCTCTTCCACGGTGCCCTCCAGCACCTCCTTGTCCTTGGTCAGGAGGATCACCCGGTCGCAGCAGAGAAAGGCATGGTCCGGGTTATGGGTGGTCATGAGGACCCCCAGACCGGAGCCCATGAGGCCCCGGATGCACTCCAGCACATGGATCTGGTTGCCAAAGTCCAGGTTGGCGGTGGGCTCGTCCATCACCAGCAGCTTGGGATTCTGGGCCAGGGCCCGGGCGATGAGGACCATCTGCCGCTCGCCGCCGGAAACCTGGGTATAGATCTTGTCCCGGAGATAGGAGATGCCCAGGAGCTCCATTACCCGGTCCGCAATGCGGTACTCATGGATGCCTGGGGATTCAAAGGAGCGGAGATGGGCGGCACGGCCCATGACCACCACGTCCGTAACGGAATAGGGAAAGGGAGGCTCGTGCCCCTGGGGCACATAACCCACGCTGCGGGAAAAATCCTTCTGGCTGATCTTCTCCTTGGGGACCCCGTCCAGGGTGATCTGTCCGCCGATCAGCTTCAGGAAGCCCAGAACGGAACGGAATATGGTGGTCTTGCCGATGCCGTTGGGGCCCAGGATGCAGACGATCTCCCCCTGCCTGAGGCTCAGAGACACGTTTTCCAAAACCGCCTTACCGTCGTAGCCGCAACTGGCGTTTTCGACCCGCAGTTCCATCAGGCATTCCCCTTTCTCTTGTACAGGATGAAGATGAAGAAGGGTGCGCCAAGAAGGCTGGTGAGTACTCCCAGGGGGATCTCGTAGGGCAGCAGGGAGCGGCACAGGTTGTCGATGATGAGCATGAACAGGGCCCCGGTGAGGAGGCTCATGGGCAGCAGGGTCTTGTTATTGGGTCCCACGATGAAGCGCACCAGATGGGGGATCATCAGGCCGACCCAACCGATGGTGCCCGCTATGGAGACCACGGCGGCGGTGAGCAGGGTGGCGCAGATGATGCACACCAGGCGGATGGCCGTCACGTTTACCCCCATGGCTTTGGCCTCATCCTCCCCGAAGGACAGAATGTTCAGCCGCCAGCGCAGGCAGAGGATGGGCACCACCCCGATGACGAAGGTGATGACGAAAAACAGGAGATCCCGGTAGCCCGCCTTGGCGATGGAGCCCATGAGCCAGTAGGTCATTTCCGGGAGCTGGGATTCCGTGTCCGCCATATATTTGATGATGGAGACAAGGGCTGAGAAGAGAGTGTTCACCGTCATGCCGCAGAGCACCAGAAGCAGGACCATGTTGCTTCCCTTGCCGATGGCCTTGCTGAGAAAATAGGACAGGGCCACGGCCACGATGCCCATGACAAAGGCGCCAAGCTGGACCATGGCAGCTCCCTGGTCCAGCAGCATCATGAAGCAGGCCCCCACGCTGGCCCCGGCAGAGGCGCCCAGGATATCCGGGGAAACCATGGGGTTGCGGAAGAGCCCCTGGTACGTTCCGCCGGAGGCGGAGAGGGCGGAGCCCACCAGAATGGCAGCCAGGATGCGGGGCATGCGTACCAGCCAGACCACCGTATCCTCCTTGCCGCTCATGAAAGCCGGTTCCTCCGCCGTGCTCCCGAACCAGGTCCCCACGGACCAGAAAGCGTGGCGGATACCGTCCCACAGGGACTGGAGCACCCGCAGAGGACTGAGGGCGTAGCGGCCCAGACCGAAGGAGATGACAAAGGCTGCGGCAAGCAGCACGGCCACCGTTGTAATGGCGATCTTTGCCCGCCGCCGGTGCTGCCGGTATTCCCGCTGGAAGCGTTCCTCCCGCTCACTGAGCTCTTCGCCCTCCTCCAGCTCCTCCAAGTCAAAGATGGTCGTCTGCGTATCTTTCATCCGGTCACCGCCTTTTTTTGCTGTTCACGCTTCATATACAAAATGTGTGAAATAATACTATTATTCTAATATAAGAATAATGAATGTCCGAACAAACTATAGCAAAAAGATACGGAGCAGAGAAACAGCAAATAGTTGTATCAGCACACAATACAGTGTTGTATTAAAGCTGTGCCTTTAACCTACAACATTCACTTGTAGCGATGAACAAGATTTTGTTTATTCTCCTCAGTCAAGAAGAATGATATACTATCCCCGCGATTACCAGCAAACTCCTCCGTACTACACATTCATACACAGGAGCGCCTTCCGCCGGTCACACCGATGGAAGGCGTTGCTGTCTGGTGGCGCAGGCTGTGACGGCAGGTCTCAAGTCCAGTCCGCCTGCACCAGTTTTGCCACGTCCTCCCGGAAGATGGCCATGATGCTCAATGCCGTGTCGAAAAGCAGGGCCAGAGTGAATAGTGCCATGGCCGCCGTCTCTACCACATAAAAGGGCCAGAGGGGGATGTAGAGCACCTCCGTCATATAGCCTGTGCTGACAGCCACCCCCGTCTGCACGGCAGCGGCATAGGTCATGGCCCCGGCGGCCAGCACGGAGAGAATACTCATGAGGGCAAAGACCGCGAAACGCAAAGGCCGGGGGAAATGCTCGATCACGATGGTCATGTTGATGTGGGACTTCTTACTCTGTCCATAGGCAAAGGCGGTGAAAACCGCGCACATGAGCATCCGCTGGGTGAGCTCGTAGGCCCCCAGGATGTGGGTCCGTAAGAGGTAGCCCATGACCACGTCCGCCACATTCATGAGCATCATGAACAGTACGCAGACGAAGCTGACCAGGGCGATGGTTTGGGTGACGCGGTGTACACGGTCATTTGCTTTCCTGAGTTTATCCAAATTTCACACCTCCCTACTTCATCAATCCCGGCAGCACGAGGGCAATCGAGGGAAAGGCCGCCAACAGGGCGATGCCCACGAAAATGGTCAGCATGAAGGGCAGAGCGCCTTTGTAGATGATGCCCAGAGGCACGTCCTTTGCCACCCCGGAGATGATGAAGCAGTTGAGTCCCACAGGCGGGGAGATGGCCCCCAGCTCCATACAGAGGATGATATAGACGCCGAACCAGACCACGTCGAAGCCCAGAGCC
>JAFZOG010000163.1 GCA_017550745.1 Clostridia bacterium
AGCTGATTCTGAGATGATTTTTCGTCAGGCAAGGCGCATTTCCGCAGGAATACTGGCGGTATTTCAAGGAAATGCAACGCAGCATGACGGAAAATCAACCAGAATTCAGCCTTTGAGCGGCAGTGTGAACACTCCCTAACTGGGCGAAAGGAAACAGGCAAAGCGAAAACGGAACGCTGGGAGTTGACAGAATGATTTTATTGTTCCTGTGATTTGGATCGCATACTGTTTAGTTCTGCCCTTGTTTCCTCCGCAAATTCGTATTGCGTCATGTATCTGCCGTTAAACTGGTGAACGGCGATGGGATCGCCCTGGAGATAGCGGTAATAATCGCAGTCGATTCTGGAAACGTCCAGCCCGACGCCTACGCGCTCCTGCTGGCGGATCACGTCCGCCGCGCCGACGGCGGCAAAGGTATCCTTCAGGTCTTTCACATATTTCCGCAGGCGGCTTTTCGTCTGCTGATTCACCGGTTCATCCGGCCACAGGCAGCCGATCAGCGTGTCGTTGGAGCATAGGACGCCGTTGCGATCCACCAGACAGGCGAGCAATTCTTTGCTTTTGGAATAGGAAAAATCCAGGGGCGTTCCATTGGAAAATACTTCAAATGTGCCAAAGCACCGAACGCGGATGCTTTGGCTTTTTAAGCTGTCCCGGTGGAACCGCAGGACGGATAATTGATGCGCCACCGCTTCTTGGGTCAGGGGTTTGAGCAGATAGCCGCTGGCGTCCAGTTCAAAAGCATGGAGCGCGTATTCGCTGTGCCCGGTAATGATGACGATATTCAGTTTCGGATACCGCGCCCGCAAGAGCTTTCCCAATTTGAGCCCGTTGATGTTGCCGGGCATTTCCACATCCAGAAAAGCCACGTCGATGGGGGAATTCTGCGCGATGCACAGCGCGTCCTCCGGATTGGCTGCGCCCAAATGGACGCCGTCCGGGTCCAGCGCCTTCAGGATATTCAGCATCATCGTCACGACCAGCTCCCTGTCGTCAACCGTCAGCGTGTACATTCTTTTCATCCTCCTGGGCCGGAATCAGGATCATCGCCCGGGTTCCCCCTTCGTAAGCATTGATTTGAAGGCTCCCGCCGCACAGCGTCATCAGGCGTTTCCTGGTATTTTCAATGCCGACGCCCCGATTCTTCCGCTGAGCGTCCGTGAGGCCCGCGCTTTCCGTACCGTTGTCCGTTACCGTAATCCGGATGAACTGACCGATTTTCTCCGTGGTCAGGCAGACGCGGCCCGAACCGTCCCGATGCGTGAGCGCCCCGTGCTTCACCGCGTTTTCCACAATGGGCTGCACGGTCAGCGCGGGAAGCGAAAAGGAACGCACGTTTAATTCATAATCAAAATGAAATTGCCGGGAAGGGTCCGCCTGCTCCAGGGCGATATACTGGCGAATGTGGCGCATCTCCGTATCAAAGGGGATCAGCGCGTCAGAGGAGAGCGCGTCAATGTTCCCCCGCAGGAAGCCTGCCAGATTTTCCACGTTCTCCGCCGCGGCCTGGGGGTCGGTCTGGCACAGGGACTGGATGGCGGACAGCGTGTTGAAAATAAAGTGGGGCTGCATCTGCACCGCCATTTGCGCGGCCTGGGCCAATCCCAAGCGTTTTTCTGTTTTTGCCAGTTCCTTTTCGCTGTCGATCTGGTTCAGGCTGGAAATCAGATTCAGGGACACGGCCCAGGCGATTCCCAGAGGATGAATATCCGGCCACAGAATGGTCAGGCAAAAGGACAGCGTGGCAGGCAGCGCCATACAGATGATTTGCCCCACGGGAATCTGCTGCCCCCTGGGCAGGCGGAAAACGCCTCCTTCATCGCAGAAGACGCACAGCAGGAGAAGGAGGACGGAAACGGCCAGCAGAAGAAAAGACAGCGTGGAAAAGACGCCCGCCACCTGACCTGCGTCCGTGAGGAGACTGGCCGACGCCGCCAGATGCGTAAACAGGGTAAACAGATGCGCCATGACCGCGTACAGCAGCAGGGCTTGTTTTCGCTGATTGGTGTTTCCTTCGGACTTCCTGACCCAAACCGGCATGAGATACAAAAGCAGGATCAGGATACCGCCGGCGTCCAGCGCGAGATTGCAGGCAATCGCTGCCGTCATGCAATCACCTCTTCCGAAAGATAAGCGACCAGCCGCGCCGTTTCCCGTGTGCGGAGGATGATTTGCGCGTAAACGATCCCATTGTAAATCAAAGCAAGCCCATGCAGAATCACAATGACCAGCGCGCCCAGATCAGGCAGGGTGAAAAACAGGTCGATGAAATCATCTATTGCAGTTATAGTCCCTAAAACAAGAAAGGATACGGCACAGCGCCTGGACAGGGCGAAAACCCGTTCTGCCGCCCCGGCGTCTCCGATGCTGGTCAGCACATCCTTTTCCCCCCGCAGCAAAAGGCACAGCGCCGCTCCGCGAACGCCCAGCAAAAACAGCTCGGCAATCAAATGCAGCTTTTCGATCCATACCGACAGCGCGGGGTTGTTATCCATCAGCACATAAACGATGCGCGACACCATGGCGACCGCGTTGAGAACCATCAAAGCCACAAACCATTGCCGGGATTGATGGAAATAGGGGGAACAGCTTTCCGCCGCCCCCAAGGCGCTGACCACCATCAGCGCGCACAGCGCCGCCAGGCAGTATTGCAGCACCAGATAAGCATACATCAGCCTGGTCACGATGCTGGGGAAACGCGCCGCGTCCGCGCTGCTCAATGCTTCGACGGCCAGCCCCGCCGCCTCCATTTGGCCGGAAACCAGATAACCCAAAATGATGATGACGACCGGGCTGACAACCGTCAGCATCAGATCCAGCAGCAGCCCTTTGTAAATGCGTCTGAAATAGGACGCCTGCAAACCGACCATAGATGATCCTCCAAAAGCCCGTTTCGATACGGGGCGGCAATAGGATGATAAATCAAGTATACCATAGGATGCGTTCCCTATGTGTGAAATCGTCTGACAAAGGCGCCGCTGAAAATATTAAATTTTTATGAACTCGGTATTTTTTGCTCTTTGGGGCTGTTTAGTTCACGCATACGGAACGCTTCATGTGATATTTTTCAAGTGAATCCTGTAAAAGAGTCAACTGAATTGTATGGAGGTAATAAACAATGATGAAAAGGATTCTTGCGATCGTCATGGCTGTGATGCTGATTTTCGGCACCATGCCCGCCGTATTTGCGGAAGCCCCGGCTGAAACGGAAGAAAAGAAATCCATCGGCGGATTTCTTTCCTCTCTGTTCGGTGAAGACGGCAAGCTCAACAGCCTAATTGAGGAAGGGGGCAATCTGCTGAAAGATATGCGCACCCAGCTCGCGGAAAAAAGAAACCAACTGTCTCGCGTGCTGAACAATCTGAAAGCCTTTGTCACCAACGAAGACGGCAGCCTGAATATGGACAAGGTGAAGCTGCTGGCCTCCAGCCTGTTCGCGGGCGGCGAGGGCGCGGGCGAGGAAGCCGAGGAAGAAATCGGCGCGCAGGCCCAGGACGCCATCCGGGAATACATCAAGAAAAAGAACGCGGATACGCTGGAAGCGGGCGACGCCCAGGTTGTGATCCTCAACGTGGCCCAGCCCCTGGTGCAGGCAGACGGCACCGCTAAGGTGATCGGATACTACACCCAGCAGAATTATGTCCTGGACGGAAAAGACTACAAGTTCCTCTGCTCTGCCACGGATATGATGGTGGTCACCATCGCCAAGAACGCGGACGGCCTGTGGGAAGCGGTGAGCCATACCGCCGCTGAGGACGGGGAAGGCTATGCCGCCTCTGTCGCCGCGCTGTGCGAAGAGGTCGGCTTCACCACGGATGATCTGGCTTCCGCCACCGCCTTCGGAACCCTGAGCGAGCAGGCGGAGCTGTACACCCTCATGGAAGCGCATCCCGAAGTGGAACGCATCGAATACAACGGTGAAATGGTCACCGGGGCGGAACTGAAAGAAATGCTGAACGACGCCATTAACGCGCTGATGGCCCAGATGGGCGGCGGCGCGGCGGAATAAATCATAAGAGAAACAGGAGGAAAAAACAATGAGTGGTTCTCAGAAGTACATCAAAATCATCGGCATCCTGAACATCATCGGCGGCGCGTTTTACGTGCTGATTGGCATTCTCGGTTTCCTGGGCAAGGGATTTGTGAGCAACGAAGCCCTCATTGAGCAGGCGGGAGACAGCGCGGCCCCCGCAGCCGTCAACACTTTCCTGATCGTCATGATCGTCATCGGCCTGTTCTCGCTGATCGTCGGTTTCCTCGGCGTCCGCGCCGCCAACGATCCCAGCAAGATCGGCCCCGTGTTTACCCTGTCCATCGTTTCCCTGGTCATTTCCGTGGCCAACCTGTTCGTGGGCATCTTCGGCGGCAACTTCTCCGTCTACTCTCTGATCGAGTGCGTTCCGCCCGCTTTGATGACCTGGTGCGCCAACAACGTAAAAAAGCAGGAAAAACTGTAAGCTGAGGCGAAATCATTCCCCAAGGCGTCCGCGCGGTCTGTGTGGATGCTTTGGGGATTTACAATTTTCAGCAGAGGTGACAGAAAATGAAGAAAAAAACCATCATGGCCATGCCTCTCAAATCCTTCTGGGCTGTGGTCGCCGTTTGCGTACTGGGCATTGTGATCGGTTCCTTCTGGGATTTTCCCATCAATGAAGCGCTGGCGAACAAAACCGACATCGGCGCGTTTTTCGCCACCTACGGCTCCTATTTTTCCTATTGCCTCTATCCGGCGGCGGGCGCCTGCCTGTTTGTTGGATTCAAGAAGCAGGGAAAGCAATACCGTATGCTTGCCTGGACGCTGCTGCTGGTGGGCTGGTTCCTGGCGGTGTATTATTCCAACAGCTACAACGGAAAGTCCGTCCGCGCCCTGTTCGGCTATGTGGCGGGAGAATCCGATCCGCTTTTGTCCGTGCTCAGCTGGCTGTTCTGGGCGGTGCTGTACGCCTGGGTGCCTTTTGTGACGGCGAAGCTCCTGGACGATCAGGACGCGGCCAAGCTGATCGCCATTGGAGCGGCCATCCTGGTGGCGGGCATCGTGGCGGACAACGTGAACCTGTGGCTCAAACAGGTGGGTTCCCGTCCCCGCTACAAATACCTGATCACCCTGGAGGACCCGATTTCCCAGTTCCGGCAGTGGTGGCAGATGGTGCCCAACCTGGCGGGCAGCAACGACAATTTCAAATCCTGGCCCAGCGGCAACATGACCATCGCCGCCATGATGTTCTCCCTTCCTTTGCTCGCGGACGCGGTGAAAAACCGGAGCGCAAAGAAAAACGCCGCTGCTTTTGCCATTGCCTGCGTGTTTGTGGTACTTTACGGCTATAACCGCATCCATATGACCAACCACTTCCTCACCGACGTTTGTTTCGGCACGCTCATTACGTACTTGATTTTCGCTGGCATCAGCGCGGCGTTCCTACGCGCGGCGAATAAAGAATAAGGATTGCGAAACAACGACCAAGGAAGGAAATCAAATGAACCATAATCCGGATATCTATCCAGGGAAAAGGAGCGTTCTTTCATCGAAGGAGCGCTACTTTTCTCGATATTTCATTTGTGAAAACCGCCTCCGCAAAAACAAAACAGGAAAGAAGCGGCGTCCGCGCGAAGCTTTACCGGACCGCCTCAAAAGCGGTGTTTAGCGCGGCGATCAGGTCCTTCACATTTTCCGTGCCGATGGATAGGCGGATGGTGTTGGGTTTGATGCCCTGATCCAGCAGTTCTTCATCCGTCAGCTGGCTGTGGGTAGTGGTGTAGGGGTGGATCACCAGGGATTTCACGTCCGCCACGTTGGCCAGCAGGGAGAAAATCGCCAGATTGTCGATAAATTTCTTCGCCGTTTCGCTGTCGTCCTTGATTTCAAAGGTGAAAATACTGCCGCCGTTGGGAAAATATTTCTGATACAGGGCGTGGCTGGGCTCGCTGGGGAGGGCGGGATGATGCACCGCCTCCACCTGGGGATGCTTAGAAAGGTAATCCACGATTTTCAGCGCGTTTTCCACGTGGCGCTCCACGCGCAGGGACAGGGTTTCCAGGCCTTGCAGAAACAGGAAAGCGTGGAAGGGGGACAATGTCGCGCCGGTATCGCGCAGCAGGATCGCCCGGATATAGGTGGCGAACGCCGCCGGGCCCACCGCGTCATAGAAGGATACGCCGTGATAGCTGGGGTTGGGATCGCTGATGTTATGCATCGTTCAAAAGTATTCATCCTCATCGCGGCCCTGTGCCTTTGCGCAGTCCTTACGGCTTTCGCCCTGAATGACGGCGCGCTGACGGAGCTGTGGGACAGCGGCTGTGATTTCCTGTTCCGCACCGACAACGTGACCGTGACCGGCAAGGCCACTTTCTCCCTGGACGGAGAACACTTCAAAACAGCGGAACTGAACTATATCCAGGACGGTTACAGCTCCTACTACGGGCTGAAGCTGCTGACGCCCAAGGCCGACGGCGGCGAGGAAGAAACCGGCTGGATCATCATTTCGGATGAAGACGGGCTCTGCTCCGTCATGGAAGCGTATACGCCCGACGTATACCGCTGGGCCACCACCGCCCCGCAGAACACCCTGCTGCGCCGCACCGTGCGGCTGGACGCCCTGACCGAGCTGGGCAGCCTGCTGGTGGGCCAGGTGGAACCCCTGCTGCCGGAGGACACGGTGACTGTGGCCGAAGCGGACGGAATGAAAACCATTCATATCGCCCTCAACCAGGGACAGACCCCGGACGTGGTGCTCAGCGCCCTGAACTTAGCGGCATGCTATCTTTCGTCCCGCTGGTTCGACTATGGCTATGACCGCAATACCGGCATGGACGCCGGTCTGGCCTTCGAGCAGTACGTCACGCCCACGGAGGCGCTGATGGGCGGCACCGTGCGCTGGGTCCTGCGGGGCGCGGACGTGGATTTCACCCTGGATGCCCAGGGCTGCCTGACCGCTGTGCGCGGCACGTTGAAAGCCGCTTCCGTCTACTGGGACGAATCGGTCCGGGAAGTGGAAGTCCAGTTTGAGCTTGCCGCCGCGGATTACGGCACAAGCCATGTGAAGCCCTTCGATCCCGCCGATTACGGTGTGGAGAAGGCTTTCGCCTGGGATGATGAAGCGGTTGAAGACGCCGGGGCAGAATGGGTTGAAGAGTGCATATTGCGTAAGCCAACGGCCGGGTTTGCGGAGCAAGACGGCCGAAATGCGGAGCTAAAACGGCCGGAATGCGGTTTAGCAACGGCCGTGGCGAACAGCTAAAAAGGTAGAGATAGCGAGTAGCTGGGGAGAGCGGGAGAAAAAGGGGGTGCCCTACCGCGGCAGGGGGAAAGGGGGGAAAGCCCTTTCCCCCGAGAGCGGTCCCCCGGAACAGACGAGATACGTTGCTTTCAGGGACTCGACCCTCATAATGGAAATACCATCGGAAGATGGAATCTTTCATTTGGAGGAGTTCGCATGCTGGACTATATCGGATGTTCACCTTACAGTTCTCTTCCAGTCCTCGTGTCGAACTGTACCCCATATCCATAAACCCATACAAGACAGTTTTTAGCATTCTGACCCGATTATACCTCGGCCTTCCC
>JAFZOG010000164.1 GCA_017550745.1 Clostridia bacterium
GAGCGAACGGGTGCTGCGGCAAATCGAAGTAACGGCGAGAAACGCTGAAAGGAGCAAAGAAAATGAGCGAACTGACTTACACCGAGAAGAACGGCATCCTGTATCCCAACGTGATCGTACCGGAGGAGGAGAAGAAGCCCATCGGGAAGTACGGGCGGATGCGCCTGGATTACCTGAAGAACCATCGCCCGGTGATCTACAACACCCTGGCGGCGACGGGCAAGCTGCAAGCCCATCTGCTGGAGATCGAACAGACGGCCCAGGACCGGCTGTATCGGATGATGGCCGAGATGAAGCAGACGGCGGGCGTGACCGAGAAGCTGAAAGCGGAGAATCAGATGGAATGGGTGGGCAGGATGAACGCCCTGAAAGCCCAAGCCGAGGAGATCCTGCTGGACGAGCTGATTTACAATTAACCGAAGAACAGCCGGAGGAAAGACCGGCAGCCATAGAAGAACTCATTGATGAAAGCGCAGGGGGCGAAGAACCTCCTGCGTTTTCTGATAATGAGTCGGACGCGCAGGATGAGGAAGCGGACGATTATTCCGGCCTGTTCGACGAAATCGAAACTGCCGATCAGGAAGAAGAAATTGGCTGGGACACGCTGGGCCTGCCCGAAACGCAGACCACGCAGATGTCCCTTTTTGATACGGACGCCTATGCGCAGGAAACGCAGGCGGACGGTCAGCCCGTATCCTCCCTTGGCATCCAGTATCCCCAGGAGATCGTGGACGAAGCATTGCGCGTCGGCGCGAACGATCCCAACAGCCGTCTGATAATCTGCGCATATTTCATGAAGGATAAGCCCCTGGAAGAAAACGTCCGTTTCCTGAAAGAGCATTACAAAACCAACGGCGCAGGCTTTTATTTCCAGGATCGGCCCTATTCTATCTGGTACGACCAGGACGGCATCCGGCTGTCCTCCGGGGAATCCGCCCAGGGCAAAACGGCTTTTGTGATCTCCTGGGAGCAGGCGGCGGTTCGCATCCGGGAATTGCTGGATGACGCGCAGTATATGACCTGGGACGAATTGACTCGCGTAACTGATTTTGAATTAGGAGAATTGGCGGACAGCCTGATGTTCCTCTGCCGGGATATGGACGAAGGCGGCAGGAAACAAAACCTTTTGCCCAGCATCCGGGCGATCCAAAGCCAGCGTCTTGCATTTCCCGATGAGCGGGCCGCCGTGATGGAGCTGCTGCGGCAGCCGGGCGCTATGCACATGCTGGAAGAAGAAATGTCTGTTTTCCTCTCCGCTTACGCCCAGGATCGGGACATTCTTCGCTTCCATTATCATCGTCCACGTGAGATTTATCAGCATTTGATAGATATGCAGCGCCCGCCTGTCCGTTTCCCTGCCGAAACAGACTTTGAACCGCAAACCAGGTATTTCATCACGCTGGATGAAATGGACAAGGTGCTGCGCGGCCTCGAAGGAGAAAATATCGAGCAGCGGTTGAGCATCTACTCCTTCTTCCTGAATCATTCCGATGCCAAGGAACGGGAAAAATTCATGCGGGGAATCCACGGCGAATACAGCGGCTCTTATGGCGGCAACGATGAAACGCTGTTCACGACGAAGGGCGTATCCTTTGGGCATAAGAACGGCGCAAAGGCTGAATGGAAATGGAACAAAGCGGTCAAACGGATCGACGCGCTGATGAAGCAGGATCGTCTGCTGTTCCCTTCTGACCGCGACGCCATGCCGGAATATGAACGGAAACAGGTGGCCAGGCAGATCACCAGC
This sequence comes from Clostridia bacterium, assembly GCA_017550745.1. Taxonomy (GTDB): domain Bacteria; phylum Bacillota; class Clostridia; order Christensenellales; family Aristaeellaceae; genus RUG563. Next base: position 1,748 of record JAFZOG010000164.1, read on the forward strand.
GCCTTTTCCGACGCGCCGGAGGAAATCCAGCGTCCTTACAGCAAAGACACTCTCACGGATTATTGGGAGAATGTGGCCGAAGTCCAGGCGCAGTTAACTGATCCGCGAAAAGTTAATGAAATAAGGAAAAATCTATCTGCCCTCGTTGAAATGACGCTGCCAAATGATCGGAACGGGGAAACCCGGCGTCACGCGCTGGAAACACTGGAAGCCTATCAGAACGGAACCTACTCCCTTTTCGGGGAGAAGCGACAGGCGGTTGAAGCGGCAATCCCACAGCAAAATGCTTCCGAAGAAAAACCTGTTCCGCAGCCTGCTCCCCAGGTTGAAAACCCCCAGCCTAAACAGCAGCCTGATCTGCCGCAAGAAAAGGAAAAGCAATCGGATCAAGCGTCCCCGGTGCTTCCTGCTGTCCGGCGCGACCTGACCCAAGCGGATATAAATACCGCTCTCCAGGAATGGAACGGCAGCATGGACAGCAAGCGGGCTGTTGCTCGGTATATGCGGGAGCATAGCCGGGAACGCGGCACGGCGGATTGGCTGCGAAAAGAATACGGGGATGATCTACCCGCTTTCCCCGTCACAGCGGACGGCGCAGCCGGGGATGTTTCCTGGGCCAGAGTGCAGCGCGGGATCGCGCGGCTTCTCCAGGAGGATCGGTTTTTCACGGACGAGGAACAGGATCGGTTTGAGGACATTGATCCCGTGTATATCCGCGAGCAGCTTGCTCAAAACGGCATCGTCGGCGGAGAGATCGTCGATCAGGAAGCCTTTGACCGCTCCCCGATCAACCGGGAGCTGGATGCCCTGGTCGCGTCGGTGCAGGAAGCGGAGAAAGCGGAAGCCGAAACGGAAAAGCCGGAGGGACCGCCTACATCCCGCGTGGCATCCCCGCCCTTGATGCCCGGTGAGCGGCTGATCCCCGAACATGACGGGATTCCAGCCATGCGGGAGCTTGTCATTGACCTGACGCCAAGGAACCGGGAAGAACGGCCTGCGCCTGTATTCCATTATGCGTTGCATGAGGGCGATACGGTTTATCTGGATGATCGTCCCTTTATCGTGGATCGGGTCGGCCCGCTGGAGGTTTCTTTCCGTGATCCCAGCATAGCTTATCCGCTTTTCCGTTCTGAAAGCCGGGAAATGCTGGAACACCTGCTGCCCAGGGATGAAAGGAACGATGCTTACCGCACGGATCGGCAGCAAGAAGAAGAACCGCTGGCACCTGTGCCTGTTCAGCAGGAAGAAAAACCGGCTGCTGTCACGCCCGATTCAACGGCTGAAAACTTCCGCATCACCGACGATCACCTGGGCGAAGGCGGGCAGAAAACGAAGTTCCGCAATAACCTCAACGCCATTTATGTGCTGAAGCTGATCGAAAGCGAAAACAGGACTGCCACGCCGGAGGAGCAGGAAGTGCTGTCCAAATATGTAGGCTGGGGCGGCATACCCAACGCCTTTGACGACAGCAAGCCGGATTGGGCCGAAGAATACGCGGAGCTGAAAGACGCCCTGACGCCTGATGAGTACAGCGCCGCCCGCGCTTCCACCCTGAACGCGCATTACACTTCACCTACTGTGATCCGCTCCATCTATGAGGCCCTGGGCAGCATGGGCTTCAAAACGGGCAATATCCTGGAACCCGCCATGGGTGTGGGCAATTTCTTCGGGATGCTGCCGGAGGAGATGCGGGACAGCAAGCTGTACGGCGTGGAATTGGACAGCATCACCGGCAGGATCGCCCGGCAGCTTTATCCCAAAGCCGATATTACGGTGGCGGGCTTTGAAACCACGGATCGCCGGGATTTCTTCGATGTGGCGGTGGGCAACGTGCCCTTTGGGAATTATAAAGTGATCGACCGAGCCTATGATAAGCTCGGTTTCAACATTCACAACTATTTCTTCGCCAAAACGCTGGATCAGGTGCGGCCTGGTGGCATCGTCGCCTTTGTTACGTCCAAATACACCATGGACGCTAAGTCCCCGGAAGTACGCAGATACCTGGCCCAGCGGGCGGAGCTGCTGGGGGCCATCCGTCTGCCGAACAATGCTTTCAAAGCCAATGCCGGAACAGAAGTCACCAGCGATATCATCTTCCTGCAAAAGCGGGATCGCCCCATCGACATTGAACCGGATTGGGTCCACCTGGGCGAAACGGAGGATGGCGTCCCCATCAACAGCTATTTTGCGGAGCATCCCGAAATGGTGCTGGGGAAAATGGCCTGGGACGACAGTATGTACGGGTATCACGGCGAAACCGCCTGTGAACCCATCGAAGGGGCCGACCTCTCTCAGCAGCTTGCCGAGGCCATCCGGCATATCGACGGCTCCTATCAGGAAGCGGAGCTGTCCGAATTGGGCGAGGACGAGGCGATCACCGAAAGCATCCCCGCAGATCCCAACGTAAAAAACTTCACCTATACCGTGAAAGACGGGCAGGTGTATTTCCGGCAGAACTCCGTCATGGTGCGTCCCGATCTGAACGCCACCGCCCTCGAACGAGTAAAGGGCATGGTGGCCCTACGAGATTGTGTCCATGACCTGATGGACGCCCAGCTGCACAATTACACGGATGCGGCAATCGCGGAAAAGCAGGCGGAATTGAACCGCCTGTATGACGGCTTCACGCAGAAATTCGGCCTCATCAATTCCCGCGGCAACGCCTTGGCCTTTTCCGCTGATTCTTCCTATTATCTGCTCTGTTCCCTGGAAGTGATCGACGAGGAGGGCAATTTTGAACGCAAAGCGGATATGTTCTCCAAGCGCACCATCCGGCAGCAGAAGCAGGTGGATCATGTGGATACCGCCGTGGAAGCCCTGGCCGTTTCCATCGGGGAACGCGCCCAGGTCGATCTGCCGTTCATGGCGCGGTTAAGCGGGAAAACAGAGGAGGAGATCGTAGAGGAATTGACCGGCGTGATCTTCCGTCTGCCGGAGCCTGCCGACGATCAGGGAAAGCCCCGGTATGTGGCGGCGGATGAGTACCTGTCCGGCAACGTGCGGCAGAAGCTGCGGGAGGCCAGAGCTGCGGCAGAATTATCCCCGATCTTTGACGTTAATGTGCAGGCGCTGGAAAAAGCCCAGCCCCAGGATTTGGACGCTTCGGAAATCGACGTGCGCTTGGGCGCGACCTGGGTGGACAAGAAATACATCCAGCAATTCATGTACGAAACCTTCAACACGCCGGTTCGGTATATCTGGAGCGATTACCGATGGGCCAACAACAGAAGGGCCATCGCCGTGAACTTTTCCGCCTATACCTCCGAATGGAACGTCACCAACAAAAGCGCCATTTCCTCTATGGACGTGGCGGCCAATACCACCTTCGGCACGTCCCGGATCAACGCCTATGAAATCCTGGAAAATACCCTGAACCTGCGGGACGTGCGCATTTATGATACTGTCAAAGACCCGGACGGAAAGGAACGCCGCGTCCTCAATCCCAGGGAAACGACCCTGGCCCAGCAGAAGCAGCAGGCCATCAAGGATGCTTTCCGGGAATGGATATGGGAGGACCCGGAGCGCAGGGACGCGCTGGTGCAGACCTATAACGAGCGTTTTAACAGCACCCGGCCCCGCGAGTTTGACGGATCGCATATCGTTTTCGCCGGGATGAACCCTGAAATCTCCCTTCGGGAGCATCAGCGGAACGCCATCGCGCACATCCTTTACGGCGGGAATACGCTGCTGGCCCATCAGGTCGGCGCGGGCAAGACCTTTGAAATGGCTGCCGCCGCTATGGAAAGCAAGCGCCTGGGCCTATGCCAAAAGCCCATGTTCGTGGTGCCGAACCACCTGACGGAGCAATGGGCCAGCGAGTTCCTGCGCCTATACCCATCCGCCAATATCTTGGTAACGACCAAACGGGATTTTGAGCGCGCCAACCGAAAAAAGTTCTGTGCCAGGATCGCCACCGGCGATTATGACGCCGTGATCATCGGCCACAGCCAGTTTGAGCGCATTCCCGTTTCCTATGAACGGCAGAAGCGTTTGCTGGAGGATCAGATCGAGGAAATCACCCTGGGCATTGAGGAAATGGAGGCCAACAACGGCGAGCGTTTCAGCATCAAGCAGCTGGAACGCACAAAAAGGCAGCTGGAAGCCCGGCTGGAGAAGTTGCAGGGCAATCATCGGAAAGACGACGTGGTGACCTTTGAACAGCTGGGCGTGGATCGGCTGTATGTGGACGAGGCACATTCGTTCAAAAACCTTTTCCTCTATACGAAAATGAACAATGTGGCCGGGCTTTCCACGTCGGAGGCGCAAAAAAGCCAGGATATGTTTTTGAAATGCCGGTACATCGACGAAGTGACGGACGGTCGGGGCGTGGTGTTCGCTACGGGCACCCCTGTGTCCAATTCCATGACCGAGCTTTACACCATGCAGCGGTATCTGCAATATGGCACACTGCGGGAACATAACCTGACCCATTTCGACGCCTGGGCCTCGGTGTTCGGGGAAACCACCACCGCCATTGAGCTGGCCCCGGAGGGAACAGGCTACCGCGCCCGCACCCGATTCGCCAAGTTTTTCAACCTGCCGGAATTGATGACGCTGTTCAAGGAAGTGGCGGACATCAAGACGGCCGACCAGCTGAACCTGCCTACGCCGGAGGCGCATTACGATACCGTGGTGGTCAAGCCCTCCGAGCAGCAGAAGGAAATGGTAGCCTCCCTTTCCGAGAGAGCAGCCGCCGTTCATTCCGGCATCGTCGATCCCAGCGACGACAATATGTTGAAGATCACGTCGGATGGGCGAAAGCTGGGCCTGGATCAGCGGCTCATCAATCCCATGCTGCCCGACGATCCCGACAGCAAGGTGAACGCCTGCATCCGGAATATTTATCGGATATGGGATGAAGGGCAGGCGGACAAGCTGACGCAGCTGGTGTTCTGCGACCTGTCCACCCCCAAGGGCGGATCACAGGCCCGCGCTCTGCCTGTTGCGGCAAAAGCAGCGCCGGATTCGCTCAACGGGGAAGAAGCCCCCGTCGAAGAAACCGTTGAGCCGGAAATCGTTGATCTGGATCGGTTTTCGGTGTATGAGGATGTTCGGGATAAATTGGTTGACCGGGGCATCCCGCCCGAACAGATTGCTTTCATCCACGACGCTAATACCGAGGTCAAGAAAAAGGAACTCTTTGCCAAGGTGCGCGCCGGGCAGGTGCGGGTGCTGATCGGCAGCACTGCCAAGATGGGCGCAGGCACGAATGTGCAGGATAGGCTGATTGCCAGTCACGATCTGGACTGTCCCTGGCGGCCCGGCGACCTGGAGCAGCGGGCGGGCCGCATCGTGCGGCAGGGCAACAAAAACAAGGAAGTTCACATATACCGTTATGTGACGGAAGGGACCTTCGACGCTTACTTGTGGCAAACCGTGGAAAACAAACAAAAATTCATATCGCAGATCATGACCTCCAAATCGCCGGTTCGTTCCTGTGAAGACGTGGACGAAACGGCGCTTTCTTATGCGGAGATCAAGGCGCTGTGCGCCGGTGATCCGCGCATCAAGGAGAAGATGGACCTGGATGTGGAAGTGGCGA
>JAFZOG010000165.1 GCA_017550745.1 Clostridia bacterium
CATCCCCGAATCGACTGGCGAAAATAGCCGGTTCTACCCAACGAAGTGCTTTCGCCTATTGGGATGCAAGGGATGAAATCCCTTGCCGCAGGTCTGGGCGCGCGCAGCGCCCAGCGTATCCCTTTACTGACTTAAAGTGCCATTTAGTTAAAAGACAGAAATCAAAGGCTCATCGCGTATTCCCGGGTGCCGGAAGCGCGGGCGGCCTCCTGCTCCATGATCTTCTGGCGGTCCAGCATCTCGCTGATGACTTCCCAGAGGGGCATGGGCACGTCCACAAACTGCTCCTTGGGCACAAAGAAGGTCTTGTCGTTGACGCCCACTTCCAGGGTGTTCTGTTCAGAGCGGCTGCGCTTGGGGATATATACCGAACGCATGTCCTGCCAGGGGTCGTACTGCTTAGTCATTTCTGTATCCTCCATTTTCTATTGACCGTTTCAAAAAAACTTGCCCTTATGGCTTTCTTGGAAGGGGGTCTGGGGGAAGCCATTCTTTGGCCTCCAAAGAATGGTTTCCCCCAAAAACTCTCCTTTAAGCGTCGTCCTCGTCCACGTCGCTGTAGTGGCTGCCGCACTCCACGCGCAGCAGGCGTTCCTCGTACAGCACCGCGCCGCCGGTCTCGAAGTACACGCCGATGGTGCCGAACTGGTTGAGGGGGCCGCCGGCCTGTTCCGGGGTCTTGATAATGACCTCCATATTGCCGCCGGCCACGTCGATCATGCCAAAGGCGTTCTTGCCCAGGAAAACGCAGCCATACACGGCGACGCCGCCCGCGCCGCCTTCGCCGGGATAAATGACGGTGTCGTCGGCGATGCCGTTCACGTTGTCCTTCACCGTGATGGTGGTCGTGGTGTTGGCGGTCACCAGGCACTTCACGTCGCCCACCAGGATGTAGCGGTCCTTCAGGGCGTTTTCCGCCACGGTGCCGCCGTCAAAGGTGATGGTCTTGCCCGCTTCGGTGATAGCGCCGTTCACCAGCAGGGTGGCGCTGTCGCTGGCCAGCGGCGCGCCGCGGTACACCTTGGCGTTGTCGCTTTCAATGAAGCGCACGCCGTGGAGCTCGCCGATCTCGCCGTTGAAGATCTCGTCGGGATGCGCGTACTCGTGGGCGTCCAGCCAGCCCTTGGTTTCCCGCAGGTCGTAGGAGACGGAGGGATGCACGATGGCGATATACTTGCCGTCGATGCGGGGCGCCTTATGCTTTTTCAGCCAGGTCACGGCGCGGTTCACCATGGTCGGGGTGAGCACGCAGCCGCCGGTGAGCTGGGAACGGGAGGTGACCGCGTCGCCGTTGGCCTTGTCGCAGTACATCACGTTGCTGCCGGAGATGGCGATATTGCGGGCGATCTTGTCCTGGGTGTTGCCGCCGGCAGCGCCCATTTCCTCGGCGGCGTCCTGGGCCACGGGGTCGATGGCGTGGCGTTCCAGGCGGCGGCCCAGGGGGGTGTAAGCGCCGTATTCATACACGGTGGCCTGCACCGCGCTGTAGCCGAAGGCGCGGCCGTCGGGGATCACGCCTTCCTGGAGGCGGGGCACGTCGCCGAAGGAATTGGCCTTGCGCATTTCCACGGTCATGCCGTGATGCTCGGGCAGGGGAATGGGCTTGGCAAACTGGGCGAAGATGTGGTTGCTTCTGGCGTTTTCCAGCGCTTCGGTGTTATACCATTCCTTGATCTGCGGGTTCATGGTGTTCTGGCTGTCAAAGGCCGTCGCTTCGCCGGTGTAGGCGTTGGTGTAGTTGCCGGTGTTCGCCACAGGGTAACCGCCCTGGCCGCCGCTGTCCGCCATGAGCATTTCGTGATTCATTCCATGAAAAACCATATGAAAACCTCCTTGTTATACTTGATCCATGAAGTTGATTTTCTCCCCGTTCCGGATCCTGCGCCGGAATTCTTCCCGGGTTTTGCGGTCCATGTCCCGGACGCTTAAGCCCAAACGGGCCGCGGCGGCGGGATCCAGCCCGTTTTCCCGGGGGCGGCTGGCCCCGGCCATCACGCTGGCAGCGATGCGCTCATTCGCCTGCATGGCCGCGTACAGCATGCTGTCCCGCTGGATTTCCCGGCCGTGCACCGCGAAATAGGCGTCCTTCACGCTCATGCCCACGCCGGGGGAAGTCATGCGCACGAAAGCGGGGTTCTCCATTTCCGCGTCCAGGTCAAAGCCGGGAAACTCCTTCTTCATTTCTTCCGCCTGCGCGCTGACGCCGCGCACATGCTCCCGCAGAAAATCCCGGGCAGGGGCCTTGCCGCTTTCGCGCTGCAAACGCTGGGAAATGCCCTCCACGTCCTCCGCGTTCAGGCCGTACCTGCCGCCCAGGGTTTGCAGGATGGGCTGCACCGCGTCCAGCTGCTTTTTGTAATCCTGCTGGTTCTTGAACCGGTTCTGGATCGCCGCCTGGATGCGCTGGCCCACCGCTTTTTCATAGTCCTGCCGGTACTCCCCTGCGATCAGTTGGCGAAAGTCCCTTTGCCCGCCGCCGGGCGCTTCCGCGCTTTCTGCGGCGGCGTTCCCGTCATTCCTTTCCCCCTGCGGGGAAGCGGATGCGATGCTTTCTTCGTCAAACCGCTGCTCATGCAATTCTTCCATATTCATCCTCCTGGCCGTTGAGCGGCCGCTTCTTCTGCCCCTTGAGCGAGGCGCGTCTTCCGCGTTTTTCGCGGTGATTCCATTGAAACACGGAACCAAAAGCAAAAAGAGCCCCTCAAGCCCATTTTGCAAACCCATTTATAAGTACCTATTCAGGTATCGAGGAAAGCTGCCTGTGGCAGATTTCCTTTCGGCGGTGAGATCAGCCGAAAGGGAGCAATCTCCCCATGAAGGGGAGTTGCGACCTTTGAGGCTGCGGATCAAAGGCCCCTGGTTCGGGTCTGGGGCGAACAGCCCCAGCGTAACCCTTGCCTGGTTACTAGAATGGCAACATTTATATTTCATTTTTTACTGTTTTCTTCATATTTCTGTTGCAATTTCAGGTCAAACCGTGATAAAATCAGATAAAAAGAAACGTTGGATTCCGCTGGCGCGTCACGACGAAGGATAGGAACATACGAAAGGGGTTTGGAGAGCATGTTCTCAAAGATCGGGAAGAAAATCAAGACGGTGGCCACGGTGCTTTTTTACGTCCTGGCCGCCGCATCCGTCATCGGCGGGTTTTATGTTATCTTCAATTTCGGCAGCCTGCTGGGCACAGGCAACGCCATTCTCATGGGCATTCTGATCGCCCTGGCGGGCTGCCTGTTCGCCTGCATCAGCGCTTTCATGCTGTACGGCTACGGCGAGCTGGTGGATAACTCCGCCATCATCAAAGATTTGCTCCAGGGCAGCGCGTCCGCGCCGCAGCAGGAAAAACGGCCTTCCGCCTTCAACGGCCTGGCCAAAGCCATCGGCAGCGCCCGGGGCGGACAGCAAAGCCCCCAGCCCGTTCAGCCCCAGGAGCCGCAGGGCGTTTATCAGCCGCCCCAGACCACCCCGGCCTATGCCCAGAACCGCCAGGCCGGCGCTTTCGCCCAGGCCAATTCCTATCAGCGGTCCTATCCGCCGTCCCAGCCCGCCAGCCTGACGGGCAAGTCCGGCTGGACCCAGGTAGACGCCCAGAACATCCAGTGTCCCAACTGCCACTATTCCCTGCCCGCCGTGCAGGCCAAGCGCTACGGCTGCTGCCCCCAGTGCCGGATGCCGTTCAATCCGTAAATTCGAATATCAGCGATAAAGCGCGGCAGGGGAAGGACGCCTCTGCCGCGCTTATTTTCAAATTGATAATCTTTTGTTCTTGTGGTATACTTTGTAGCGTGACCTGAAAGACGGAGGATTGCGGAATGGACTACGGGATGCTGTGCGCCCAGGCGCGTTCCCTGGGGGAAGCGGAGGGCTGGTTTGTGGCGCTGATGGCCAACGCTTCCGCGCTGCTGTGGGAAGCGCTGCCGGATATCAACTGGGCCGGGTTTTATATCATCCGCGGCGATAAGCTGACGCTGGGGCCCTTCCATGGGAAAGCCGCCTGCATCAGCATTCCCAAAGAAAAGGGCGTGTGCGGCGCGGCGTGCCGGGAAAACAGGACGATGCTGGTGCCGGACGTGCACAAATTTCCCGGCCATATCGCCTGTGACAGCGCGTCCAACGCGGAGATCGTGATCCCCCTGCGGGACGAAGCGGGCGAAGTGAAAGCCGTGCTGGACATCGACAGCCCGCTGCTCAACCGCTTCACCGGGGAGGACAGGCTGGGCCTGGAAGCCTTCGCCCATGAAATTGAGCGGGCGATGAAAGGACTGTAAAGCATGAAAACCATTTATCTGGCGGGCGGCTGCTTCTGGGGCTGCCAGAAATATTTCGACCTGATGGACGGCGTGATCGAGACCGAAGTTGGCTACGCCAACGGCCCCACGGCAAACCCCACCTATGAGCAGGTGAAGCGCCACGCGGGCCACGCGGAGACCGTGCGGGTGGTATACGACCCGGACAGGCTGCCCCTGCCCGAATTGCTGCGCCGTTATTTCGGCGTCATCGATCCCACGGCGGTGAACCGCCAGGGCGAAGACTACGGCATCCAGTACCGCACCGGGATCTATTATACCGACGGCGCCGACGCGCCGGTGGTCACCGAAGCGCTGAAGGAACTGGCAAAGCAGTACGGCAGGCCCCTGGCCGTGGAAAACAAACCGCTGGAAAACTTCTATTCCGCCGAGGAATACCATCAAAAGTATCTGGAAAAGCACCCGGACGGATACTGCCATATCCATTTTGACTGACCCGCTCGATTCAAGGAGGATAAGCAAGTGAAAAAGCTGCTGAGCATCATGCTGATACTTGCCCTGCTGCCCGTCGCGGCCCTTGCGGACAGCCCGCTGCCCGCGCAGCTGACCCTGGCCCCCGGCGACAGCATGCGCTTCAAGCTGCCCTTCAAGGGCTATTGGGACAGCGAGGACCCGGACGTGGCCTCCGGCGAGGGCAACATCGTCAGCGCTTATGCGGAAGGCTACACCGTGCTTTCCCTGGTGAGCCCGGACGGCGAGGAATTCCAGATGGAAGTGGAAGTGACCGCGGGCGGAACGGAAGCCGCCGCCCCTGCCGCCTATGAAGAAGAAACGCAGCCGGCCGTGGACGACAGCGTGCCCGCCCTGATCCGCAATGCCATTGACATCGGCATCCAGGAATGGCGGGATAACCTGGGCACCGCCCTGCCCCGCAGCGACAGCAACAAGCCCGCCAAGGGCAACAAGTATTGCGTCTGGTGGGGCTATGACTGCGGCTGGTGCGGCGCGTTCGCCAACTACTGCATGGACACCGCCGGCGTGCCCCTGGAGCCCTCGGACACCTACAAAAAATTAAAGCCCCTGGGCAGCGGCGAGCCCCACGGCGTGCGGGAAGCCGCCGTGCCCAAGCTGGACACCGGCTTTTCCAACATGGACCGCGTCACCCAGGACGACCCGCGCCCGGGCTATCTGGTGATCTACGGCCGCCTGGACAGCAAGAGCAGCAGCGGCAACCGGGTGTCCGCCTACGCTTTCGTCCACGTGGGCATCGTGACCGCCGTGGAGGACCTGGGGGGCGGCAAGTTCCTGATCTCCACCGTGGAGGGCAACCTGTCCAACCGCATCAAGCGCTTCACGTATGTCTACGATTCCAATTCCCCTGCGAATAAAAACAAGCCTGACAGCAAGGCGAACCTGAACATGTCCGCCGCCCCGGACAATATTCCCCGGGAGCCGGACATCCAGTACACCCCACACCAGGAAACCTGGTACATCACCGAATTCTGCCGCACGTGGTATTAAGCAATAAAAGAAACAGGCCGGCTTCTCCCCTTTCGCGGGGGTATGCCGGCCTGTTTCAATAGTTTCAATCAGAACGTGAACGTCTCCGGCGCGCCGCTGAAGGAGGCGATGGTGGCGGTGGCGTTTTTGAAATACAGCACCTGGGTGTTATCGTCGTCCGGGCTGTACATGGCTTTCAGCGCGGGCATTTTTTCCAGCATGGCCACCTTCACGCTGCGGCTGTCGTCGTTGATCAGTTCGCCCGTGATGCGGATCCACCTGCCGTCCTTGAAGGCGCAGATTTCCGCCTTCGGGTTGGCCGCCAGCTGTTTGGAAACCGGCTTCACCTTGCCGGTCTGGATATACAGCCTGCCGCCGTACACAAGCGCGGTGCCGAAAGGACGCACCCTGGGCTGGTCGCCCTCCACCGTAGCCAGATAATAGGTGCCCGCGTCATCCAGAAACTGGCATACTTTTTCGATACCTTCCATGTTCATGCTCCTTTCCGCAAAATGAACGCTGCCCGAAAGAGCAGCGTCTTCACGTTTTATTCTTCCGGCTCGAACATATCCTTGCCAACGCCGCACAGGGGGCACACCCAATCCTCGGGCAGGTCTTCAAAGGCGGTGCCGGGGGCGATGCCGCTGTCGGGATCGCCTACTTCGGGATCGTAAACATAACCGCAGGGGCCGCATACGTACTTCTTCATGGACGGAATCCTCCTTTCCCAAACACTGAATATATTATACCGGAAAAGCCGGACGCATGCAAGGCTGTTCCGGCATAAATTCGAGGTAAGACGGGCAGTCCCCTTTATACCTTGACCTTCACCACCGCCTTGCGGCAGAAGGCGGGGCCCTTCTCCGGCAGCCCGGGAGCGTGGGGCTCGCCGGGGAGAAAGATCACAAGCTGGTTTTCACGCAGCGTGAATTCCACGTACTTCTCTACGCCGGTCACAGGCCGAAAATCGCCTTCCAGCCCGCCCAGTTCTCCCAGGCCCCACCGGAAACGCTCGCTGCCCTGCAGCACCACCTGGATGTCGGCGTACGCCGCATGGGCTTCATAGGCCGGTTCTTTTTCCTCCTGGGTGTATTCCTGTATGTTCACGAACACGTTGTCCCCGTCGATGTCGTGGCGACCCAGGGAAAGCGAGGCAAAATCCGCCGACAGCAGAAAATCCTGCGCCGCGGCAAAGTTTTTCCCCAGCTTTCCCAAATCAAACGAAAGGCCCTTCCCTTTTACGATTTCATCAATCAGCATGTTTTTCCTCCTTGCGGTGATTCATTTATTCAAGGGCATTTTACATCACAAACGAAACGACGAGGCGAGGGCCTCTGCGATCCGCACGCTCAAAAGTCGCAAGTCCGCTTCATGCGGACATTGCTCGTTTCGCGTGATCTCACCACCGATGAGAAATCCGCCGCAGGCGGTCATCGGTGGTTCGTCCCTCGTGCACCTGCAC
>JAFZOG010000166.1 GCA_017550745.1 Clostridia bacterium
ACATTGCTCGTTTCGCGTGATCTCACCACCGATGAGAAATCCGCCGCAGGCGGTCATCGGTGGTTCGTCCCTCGTGCACCTGCACCAAAGGACTTCGTCCTCTGGACTCCAACAGCGGAAACATGATGTCTGGACGAATTGGCTTTGTTTCCGCTGAAACTTGAGAGAAAAAGGCTTTCCTGGGCCAGAAGCCACAAACTTCCGTAACCCCAGATCGACTGGCGAATGTACTCTTCTCTACCCAACAGAGTGATTTCGCCTGTCGGATTCCAGAGGGTGAAACCCTCTGGCGCAGGTCTGGGCGCGCGGAGCGCCCAGCGTATCCCTTTACTTACATAAAGTGTCTTTGTAATTCAATGCCTGTCCAATAACGTTTCAGTCAAACTGTGTTTCCCAATGCGCTGACCGGCACCTCCATAAACGACGAAGACCATAGCGTACAGATGAGAATGTGTGTTCACCAAAGAACCTTTTATCATCAGACGATATCATTCTGTACTCTCATTCTCCTGTTCCCTGTATTGCTCCAGAAAGCTGTGCGCTTCCCCGTCGTGGAGATAGCCGGGAAAGGTGTCCAGCCATACGTGATGCAGGCTGGCGAACAGGTTTTCCCCCGCCTGCGGGTTGGTCTTATTCAGCTGCTGAATCAGCTGCTTGATTTCCTGGCGCTTCCCGGCGTGCTCCGCGTCCGCCGCCCGCTCCGTGAAGCGGCAGGCGCATTGGATGAAGGAGAGGCCGTTGTACCGGGCCCAGGCCAGGATGTCCTTTTCGTCCACGCAGTACAGCGGGCGGATCAGCGCCATGCCGGGGTAATTCCGGCTGCGGAGCATGGGCAGCATGGCCTGCAGCTGCCCGCCGTACAGCATCCCCAGCAGGGTGGTTTCGATCACGTCGCTGAAATGGTGGCCCAGGGCGATCTTGTTGCAGCCCAGCTTTTGCGCCTCGCTGTACAGGAAGCCCCGCCGCATGCGGGCGCAGAGGTAGCAGGGGGAATGGCCGGTTTTGGCCACCGTGTCAAAAATATCCGTTTCAAATGTGGCCAGCGGCAGTTCCAGCAGGGCGGCGTTTTCCAGGATCTTTGCGCGGTTCTCCGGCCGGTAGCCGGGATCCATGGAGAGAAAAACCAATTCAAACGGCACCTGGCCGAACCGCTGCAGCATCCGCATCAGCACCGCGCAGAGAAAGGAGTCCTTGCCTCCGGACACGCACACGGCGATTTTGTCCCCCGGCTGGATCAGCTCATACCGCTTCACCGCCGCGATGAAGGGGTTCCAGATTTCCTTGCGGTATTTCTTGCTGACGCTGCGCTCCGCCATCTGGCAAGGTGTTAATGCCCGGTTCATGCCCTGCCCTCGTGCTCGTCAATGATCTTTTGCATCTCATGGATGATTTCGTCCACGGGATAGCCGGAAAGCCTGCCGGCGTCCTCCAGGGTGGCGTGCCGTATGAGCGCTTTCACGATGGGGCTGTTGATCACCTGCAGCCGCTCGTCCTTTTTTGCGACGGTCTCCGGCAGCCAGGGATATGTCTTTATGATTTCCGCAAGTTTCGTTTTTTCATTGAATTCCATTCGTTGATTCTCCCTTTGATTCGTCATAATCATCCAGGAAGGAAATCTCCTTCCCTTTATACTTCCAGCCCACCATGGTGTCCAGCTGCACGTTGTGGACGCTGCCGAAAATGTTCCATTCCACGGTAGGGTTTTCTTCCCGCAGCTTCCTGATCAGCCGCTTCACTTCCTGCCGCTTGCTGACGTGCTCGTCCCGGCCTGCCTGCTCGGTGAGGCGGCAGGCGCACTGGATGAATTCCAGCTTGTTTTTGTCCCGCCAGGCGCAGATGTCCTCCTCCCGGACGGTGTACAAAGGGCGGATCAGCTCCATGCCCGGAAAGTTCTTCGCCCGCAGCTTGGGGGGCATGGCCTGCAGCTGCCCGCCGTACAGCATCCCGATGAGGGTGGTTTCGATCACGTCGTCGAAATGGTGGCCTAAAGCGATTTTATTGCAGCCCAGGCTTTGCGCCCTGCCGTACAGGCATCCCCGCCGCATCCGGGCGCAGAGGAAGCAGGGGTGCTTCTCCTGGCCGGCGATGGCTTCAAAAATGTCGCTTTCGTACAGGGTGTAAGGGATGCCCAGAAGCTGGGCGTTGCTTTCCACCTTCGCCCGGTTTGCCGGGTTGTAGCCGGGATCCATGATGAGGTATTCCGCCTCAAAGGGATATGCCGTGTGCCGGTGCATAAGCTGGATCAGCTTTGCCAGCAGCATGGAATCCTTTCCGCCGGAAATGCACACGGCGATCTTATCCCCCGGCTGGATCAGCCGATAGCGCTTGACAGACCGGCAGAAGGGCTGCCACAGCGTTTCCCGGAATTCCGTCAGGATGCCGCGCTCCAGCTGCTCCAGGTACGTAAATGTTCGGGCCATAGGTTTATTTTCTCGCTTCCAGAATAGATTTGATGAACTCCCGGCTGCGTTCCTGCCTGGGATTTTCGAAAAATGCCCGGCTGGGGCCGATTTCCACCACGCTGCCGTCCGCCATGAACAGGACCTTGCTGCTCACGTGCCGGGCGAAGTCCATTTCGTGGGTGACCACCAGCATGGTCATGCCCTCCTCGGCCAGCTGCCGCATCACCGCCAGCACTTCCCCGATGAGCTCCGGGTCCAGGGCGGAGGTGGGCTCGTCAAAATAGATGATTTCCGGATTGGAAGCAAGCCCCCGGGCGATGGCTACCCGCTGCTGCTGCCCGCCGGACAGCTGGGAGGGGTAGCTGCCCAGCTTGTCCGCCATGCCCACGCGCCTGAGCGCCGCCAAAGCGATATCGTTGGCCTGGTCTTTCTTCATTTTGCCCGCCACGGTCAGGCCCAGGGTCACGTTTTGCAGCACCGTTTTGTTTAAAAACAAATTATAATTCTGAAATACGAACGCCGTCTTTTTCCGGATGCGGGCGATGTCCGCCCGGGAAGCGGAGCGCAGGTCAAAGCGCTCCCCGTCAAAGGTCATTTCCCCCTGGTCGGCCCGCTCCAGAAAATTCAGGCAGCGCAGGAAGGTGGTCTTGCCCGACCCGCTGGGGCCCAGGATCGCCACCACGTCGCCCTTTTCCACGGCCAGGCCGATCCCCTTTAAAACCTCCAGGCTGCCAAACCGTTTATGCACGTTTTTGATTTCCAGCATCATGGCCTATTTTCCCCCGTAAGTCGAAAGCCGCTTTTCACCCAGGCGCTGCAGCCAGCTCAGCACAGTGCAGAACAGCAGGTAAATCAGCGCCACTTCGCCGTACAGCGCCAGGGATTCGTATACCCGCCCGTTGATGACCTGGGCCTGGCGGAACATTTCCATCACCGTGATGGTGGCCGCCATGGAGGTTTCCTTCAGCATGGCGATCATGGAATTGCCCAGGGCCGGGAACGCCGTGCGGAACGCCTGGGGCAGCACCACATGCAGCATGATCTGGATGTAGTTCATCCCCACGCAGTAGCCCGCCTCCATCTGGCCCCGGTTCACGCTCTCCAGCGCCCCGCGCATGGTTTCGGCCATGTACGCGCCTTCGTTGAAGCCCAGCACAAACACCGCCGCCGGGAAAGCGTCCAGCACGATGCCGACGCTGGGCAGCCCGTAAAACACCAGGTACAGCTGCACCAGCAGCGGCGTGCCCCGGATGATCCAGATGTAAAACCGGCACGCCTGCCGCAGCACTTTCACGTTGGCGTACTGGATCAGCGCCACCGCCACCGCGATCAACAGCGCCAGCAAAAAGGAAAGGACGGTCAGCGGGATGGTCACTTCCACCCCATAGCGCAAAAGCTTGGGGAAAGAATCCGCCAGGATGTTCCACAGCCTCTCGTTCATAGCGTCACTCCACTGTCAGAATACAAACAAAGTTTACCATAACCGCACCGCGGAAACAAGCGGGGATTTTGTTCTCCCTAAAATTGTTTATGAATATCGGCTTGTTGATTCGGCTTTTCCTGCTGTTCTATCCGGGCTGTATCAAGCATAGTATTCCTTGAAATGGTTCTGCGTGAAGGAGGCGGGAGAATGGCGCTGGAGAGCGTACAGGGCGCGCGGCCCTTCTATCGGGATATTGCGGAAAGAACCCAGGGGGATTTGTATATCGGCGTTGTGGGGCCGGTGCGGACAGGCAAAAGCACGTTTATTGCCAGCTTTATGGAGCGGATGGTGCTGCCCTTCATGGCGGAAAGCCCGAAGCGAGACAGGCTGACGGATGAGCTGCCCCAGTCCGGCTCCGGGAAAACAGTCATGACCACCCAGCCCAAATTCGTGCCGGGGGAGGGGGCGGCGGAAATCAAATTAGACCCACGCACCGCGGTGCGCGTGCGGATGGTGGATTCCGTGGGCTATCTGATTCCCGGCGCTTTGGGCACCCAGGAGGGGGAGGCCGCCCGCATGGTGTCCACGCCTTGGGCGGATGAGGATATCCCCTTTGAGGAAGCGGCGGCGCTGGGAACGAAAAAGGTCATTTCCGACCACGCCACGGTGGGCGTGGTGGTGACCACGGACGGCACCGTGGCCGAGCTGCCCCGGTCCAATTACGTGCCCGCGGAGGAGCAGGTGATCCGCCAGCTGAAGGCGCTGCAGAAGCCTTTTGCCGTGGTGCTGAATTCCGCGCATCCGGAAAGCGGGGAGGCAAAGACGCTGCGGGCATCCCTGGAAAGCAAGTACGACGTGCCGGTGGCGCTGCTGAACGTAAAGGAAATGACGGAGGACGACGCGCAGCAGCTGCTGTCCGGCCTGCTGCTGGAATTCCCGCTGCGGGAGGTGCGGTTCGCCGTGCCGGGCTGGATGGGTGCGCTGGAGGAGACCCACTGGCTGCCCGCCCACACGCTGGAAATCATCCGGAACCTGGGCGATACCCTGCGCAAGGTGCGGGACAAGGAGGAAATCGCCGATGTGTTCCGGGACTCCGAATACCTGCTCACGCCGCGGGAAACCGAAGTCCGCCTGGGGGAAGGGGCTGTGCTGTACGACCTGCCGGTGAAGGAGGGGCTGTTCAATCAAATCCTCAGCGAGCAGTGCGGCGAAACCATCACCGGGGACGCGCACCTGCTGTCGCTGATGAAGGAGCTGGTGGCGGCCAAGCGGGAATACGACCGGGTGGCCGGGGCGCTGAAAGCCGTGCAGCAGACGGGCTATGGGCTGGTGACGCCCGCCATGAGCGAGATCCGGCTCCAGCCGCCGGAGCTGATGCGCCAGGGCAGCCGCTACGGAGTGCGGCTGAAGGCCTCCGCGCCTACGCTGCACCTGATCCGCAGCGACATCGAAACGGAAATCGCCCCCGTGCTGGGCACCCAGGAGCAGAGCGAGGCCTTTGTGGAAACGCTCAGCGAACAGTATGAAAAGGACCCGCCCAGCCTGTGGGAAACGAACTTTTTCGGCAAGAGCCTGCAAGAGCTGATCCAGGAGGGCGTGGGCGCCAAGCTGAACCGCCTGCCCATCGAAACCCAGGAAAAGGTGCAGGCCGCGCTGACCAAAATGCTCAACGAGGGAGAGGGCGGCATGATCACGATCCTGCTGTAAATGGCAGAAAAGATAAGCCTTGCAGGGACCTGGTGAATATGATATAATGGAAAAAATGTAAAATTCAAAGGGGACTGTGGGGATGAAAACGAAGAGGCTGATCGACTTATTGTGCGTGGTCATTGTGTTGATCCTGGTGGGGCTCGTCGTCGTCCTGATCCAGAAAAACAAAGTGGGCGAGCAGGTAAACGAACTGCGCGGGCAGGTTGCGGCGCTGGAAACGCAGATGAGCGACGCCGCGAAAAACGCCGCCGCGGAGCTGGAAAGCGCGCGGGCTGCCGCGGCTGAGGCCGCCGGCGCGTCCGCGCAGGAATTGGAGCGCCTGCAGGCGGCATCCGACGATACGGCAAAGGAGCTGGAGCGCGTCACGTCGGAGGCCCAGGCTGCGGCAAAAGAAATAGAACAGCTGAAGGCCGCCCTCCAGGCCGCCGAGGACAAAGCGTCTTTGGCCGAGGCCGAATTGAGCGGACTGCGTGAGCAACGCGAGGCGCTGGCCGCCGCGAAGGAGCAGGCCGAGAAAGAAGCCGCCCGGGCAAAGGAAGAAGCGGAGCGCGTCCTTTCATCCGTTACCGCCGCGATGACCGGCACAGTCCGGGAAGAAAACACCCCCATCGCCATGATTCTGTATGAGAACACCGACCACACTGTCCGCGCGTACAGCCAGGACTTCACGGACGGCGTGACTGCCAGTTTAGCGGACGTGCGGGGCGAGGGAACCTACACCGTGGGCCTTTCCTTTGACCGGCCCGCGGAGGGCCTGTACTTCATGGCGCTCAGCATTGAAAACGGGGAAGCCCGGAATCCCGGCTGGGTGGTGGACGTGAAGGAGGTAAAGGTCAACGGCCAACCGGTGGAGCTGGGCAAGGTCTATACCGTTTCCGACGACGGCCTGCGCACCCGCGTCAATCTGTTCAACGCCTGGGTGAAGAATGTGCCGGAAGACGCCCGCTTTGCGGACGCGGACGCCCAGGACGCCAGTGCCGTGGCGGTGAGCCCGGATGATTTTGCCGCTGTGGAAACCGTGGAAATCACCTTTGATTATCTGCCCCCCGAAACCGATGAAAACCCTTGATTCACGCCAAAAGGGGCTGTTGCACTTTTTTGTCAGTGCAACAGCCCTTTTGATATAGCCGCAGTTATTGCTCCACCAATTTAATCGTGAATTTAGATGCGGGATGAGAAATCGTTCCAGACAAGGAGCGAAACCGCAGGAATACTGGAGGTATTTCAAGGTTGAGCGACACAGTATGGGACGATTTATCGCCCGCAGATAATTCATGATTAAGTTGGGGGAGCAATATTATCTCCGCTTGTGCCGGTCGCTTAAAAAGCGTCCGTAATCGCCGGGATGCTCCAGGGTCTGGCCGCAGCCCCGGGCCACGCATTCCTGGGGGAATTCTGCCACGGCGCAGTCCACCTTTAAATATTCGGCGATGGCTTCGCTCAGGCCGGGCAGCAGCGCGCCGCCGCCGGTGAGGGTGATGCCCGTTTCGAAAATGTCCGCCAGCAGCTCGGCGGGGGTTTTTTCCAGCACGGCCTGGATGGCTTCCAGCAGATCGTGGAGGGGGTCGTCCAGGGCTTCGGTGATTTCGTCGCTGGTGATGCGCATCACTTTGGGCAGGCCGGAAAGCAGATTGCGCCCCGCCACTTCCATATAAAACTGCTCGTTTCGGCGCAGGGCGGAGCCGATGCTGATTTTCAGGTCCTCCGCCGTCAGCTCGCCCAGCAAAAGGTTGTGCTTCCTGCGCACATAGCGGATCACCGCGTCGTCGAAGGCGTCGCCGCCGATCTTGTTGGTGGCGTCCTTATTGCTGGCAATGATCTTGCCCTGGGACAGCACGGCAATGTCCGTCACCCCGCCGCCGATATCCACGATCATCTGGCCGAAAGCGTCGCCCACGGGAAGCCCCGCGCCGATGGCGGCGGCGATGGGACGCTCCATGATCTGGGTGCGGCGGGCGCCGGTTTCAAACAGGCTGGTCATGATCCTGTGGCGCTCCATTTCGTTCACGCCGTCCGGCAGGGAAATCAGGATCCTGGGCCCGCCGATCAGCCGCTTACCCACCACCTTGCCCACAAAGTAGCGAAGCATGGTGCAGGCCATATCCATATCCGAAACCATACCGTTCTTCAGCGGGCGAATGGCGGCTATATTGCTGGGGGTACGGCCCAGCATGCGGCGGGCGTCCTCCCCCACGGCGAGCACATTGCGGGACTCCCGGTCAAAGGCGATCACGGCGGGCTCGTTGAGCACCACGTCCTTCCCCTTGCCGTAAATGACGACGCTGGCTGTACCCAGATCAACGCCAATGTCCAGTACCGTTGCCATGAATCTTCTCCCTCTTTATACAGGATTACGCATACTCTATTCGACGCGTGACGCAAAAATCCTCTTTTTCACCCTGCATATGGGAATGATGTACTACTTTTTCAAAAAATAACGGCGCTTTTAGGAAATGATTCGCCACTTTTCGCGCTTTTTCAACTGCATAATGGGGCACGCTTTGTTCCGCTTGCATTGGGGAAGGGGTTGCGGTAAAATAGAAGCAGGACAGGCGAAACAAAAAAGGGGGCCTTGAAAGGTGCGGTGGACGGCAGGACAGCAGGCGGCGATCGACGCGCGGAACGGCAGCGTGCTGGTGAGCGCGGCCGCGGGTTCCGGAAAAACGGCGGTACTGGTGGAGCGGGTGCTTTCCCTGCTGCGGGAGGGCGGACGCATCGACCGGATGCTGATCGTCACCTTCACCCGCGCGGCGGCGGGAGAGATGCGGGAGCGCATCGGGCGCAGGCTGGACGAGGAAGGAGCGAAGGACGCCCACATGCGGCGGCAGTCCATGCGGCTGAACCGGGCGGCGATCTGCACCCTGCACGTATTTTGCCACCGGGTGCTGCGGGAGCATTTCCAGGCGGTGGGCATCGACCCGCTGTGTAAAATCGCCGAGCAGGAAAAGCTGGCGGCGCTGCGCAAGCGCGCGCAGGACGAGGTGCTGGAGAGCGCCTATGCGGCGCCGACGGAGGATGAGCAGGCGCTCATTTCCCAGTTTGAGGATCAGCAGATCGTGGCCCTGCTGGACGAGCTGTACGGCTTCCTGATGGCCCAGGCGTCCCCCTGGGAATGGGCGGAAGAAAAATGCTCAGGCGAGAACGCCGGGATCGCCGCCTGGCTCCCCCTGCTGCATGAAAGCGCCCTGAACGCGCTGAAAGGCGCAGCGGAGCTGCTGCCGGAAATGGAAGCGCTGGTGAACCGGCCCGACGGCCCGGACCGCTACCTGCCCATGTATGAGCGGGACGCGGCGCTGACCGGGCAGCTGCTGTCAGAGGCCGAAGACGGCGCGCTGACCGGCGGGAAAACCGCTTTTGACCGCCTGAGCACCAAAAAGGCCGGGCCGGCGGAAGATCCCCGGATCACGGAAAAATACAAAGCGCTGCGGGAGGAATGGAAGGCCCGGATCAACGAAGCCCGCCAGGCGCTGCCTGCGGACCCGGGAAAAGCCGAAGCCGACCTGCGCCACGCGCTGCCCGCCCTGCGCGCGCTTTGCGGCCTGGCGAAGCGGATGCACGGCAGGTTCTTTGAGCTCAAGCAGCGGAAGAATTATCTGGATTACAGCGATTTGGAGCATCTGACGCTGCAGGCGCTGCAAAACCCCGATGTCCGCGCGGCGGTGGCCGGGAGCTTCGACGCGCTGTTCATCGACGAATACCAGGACGTGTCCGGCATTCAGGAAGCGATCCTGAGGGCCCTTCACGAAGGCTTTGACAACCTGCTGTTCATGGTGGGGGACGTGAAGCAGAGCATTTACCGCTTCCGCCTCGCCGATCCTACGCTGTTTCTGGAAAAGTACCGGGACTATGCGCAGGATGAACATGCGCAGGAACGGAAAATTTTATTGCAGCAGAATTTCCGCTCGGATGAAAACGTGCTGCTGGCGGTGAACGAGGTGTTCGTCCACGCCATGCGGGAGCACGAAACGGAGATCGGCTATGACGACGCGGCTATGCTGCGGCCCGGCGGCGGCCAGCCCTTCGGCGCGCCGGTGGAAATCCATCTGATGCATCCCAAAATCGAGGAGGAGGAAACGGAGGAACCCGGCGAGCTGAGCCAGGGCTACCGCTATGAAGCGGCGTTTGCGGCCAGGAAGATCAAGGAGCTGATGCGGTTTGCCACCGTGCGGGAGGGGGAGGCCAGCCGTCCGCTTCGGTACCGCGACATCGCGCTGCTGGTGCGCTACGCTTCGGGGCGCGCCCCTTACATTGCCAAAACGCTGCAGGCGGAAGGCATCCCCGTGTACAGCGACGCGGACGCGCAGTTCTTTGAAATGCCCGAAGTGGTGGATATGCTGAACCTGCTGCGGGTGCTGGACAATCCGCTGCAGGACCTCCCCCTGCTGGCCGCGCTGCGCTGTCCCTGCTTTCAATTCACCGAGGAGGAGCTGGCCCGCATCCGCCTGATCGAGCGCACGCCGGGCGTACCCTTCCATACGGCGTTTCAGGCCGCCATGCAGCAGGAATCCCCCCTGGGAAGAAAAGCGAAAGCCGCCTGGGAACGCCTGGCGGAATGGCGTTTCAAGGCGAAGCATCTGCCGCTGGACACGCTGATTTGGCGTATCCTGGATGAAAGCGGCCTGTACATGCGCGCCGGGTGCCAGGAGGAAGGCGAGCTGCGCCAGACCAATCTAAGGCTGCTGGTGGAACGCGCGGCGGGAGAGAACGGCAAAGAGGGCCTGGGCGTTTTCCTGCGGGATATCGGCCGGCCCCACGCCGGCGACGACGGGATCGCCGCCAAAACCCTGGGGGAAAACGAGGATGTGGTGCGCATCCTGACCCTGCATAAATCCAAGGGCCTGGAATTCCCCGTGGTATTTCTGCTGGAACTGGCCCGGCCCTTCCGCAAAGGGGACAGCAGCCTGATCAGCCTGCACGGGAAATACGGCATGGCCCTGCAATACATCGACGCGGAAATGCGTATCACCCGGGAAACATACGCCCAGCGCGCGCTGGCTGTAGTCAAGGAAAGGGAGGCCCGCGCCGAGGAAGCGCGGCTGCTCTACGTGGGCATGACCCGCGCCCGGGAACGGCTGATCCTGGTGGGCTCGCCCCGCAGGCTGGACCGGGCGCTGGAGCGCTGGGCAAGGCCGGCCACGGCCTACGCCGCCGGCAGCGCGGGCTGCATGATGGACTGGGTGATGCAGAGCCTGGGCGGATTCCGGGAAGGGCAGCATGACGGGAAAAACGGCAGCGTGTGGCGCATGGCCCTGCAAGAAGCGCAGGAGCCTGATGCCGTCACGGAGGCGAAGGCGGTTCTTCCGCCGCTGTCGCCCACGGGCACGGAAGATCCCCTGACCATCCGGCGCATGACCCGGGTGGTGGAGGCGCGCCCGCCGCTGAAAACCTCCGTCACCGCCATCGCCAAGCTGCTGCGGGACGAGCGGGACGACTGGGAATCCCCCGCCGACAAACGGAAGCTGCCCCAGGAAGCGCCGCTGCCCTGGTTTTTGCAGGATAACCGGCTCACCGCCGCCCAGCGCGGCACAGCCACCCACCGGGTGCTGGGCCTGCTGGACGAGGGCCTGCTCCGGGCCGGGAAGCTGAATGAGGCAATCGGGCAACTGCAGGCGCGGGCTTTGCTCACCGATGAGGAAAAGCAGGCCGTCCGGCGGGACTGGCTGGATCATTTTTTTGCTTCCCCCCTGGGAAAACGCGCGCTGGCTTCCGACACCCTGCGCCGGGAATGGTCCTTCAACCTGAACGGGCCTTACGGCAGCATGATCCAGGGCGTCATCGACCTGTGTTTCCTGGAGGACGGCCAATGGGTGCTGGCGGATTACAAGACCGACGACGCCGGCAAAGAGGAGCTGCTGCGCCGCTACGCCCTGCAATTGAAGTGGTACGCCCGGGCGCTGAAGGAAATCACCGGCATCCCGGTTCGGGAAGCGTACCTGTTCGGCCTCCGCGCCGGGGAAAGCTATCCCGTCCCGCTGCCATAAGCGTTTAGTCAATCACGAGCACTTTAAGTAAGTAAAGGGATCAGGGAATAGGGATTAGGGGAGAACCCACTCTGTCATCCTGAGCGAAGCGAAGGACCTCCCTATACAGATGGGCACGTGCGAAGAAACTCACTCGTAAAAGCATTTTACAAAGAACGAAGGAGTTCCTTCGCACGCCACATCCGTATCGTGGCGGCTCAGGATGACAGACGAGGTTGTTCGCCTAATCCCTAAATCCCTAATCCCTATTTCCTGATCCCTTTACTTACGAAAAGTGCCCTTCCATTTTTTTAACAGAACAGAAACAGAGCAGGATAAACAACTGGACAGGCAGCGGCTGGGCAAGTCCCGCCGTTTTGTTTTTCCTTTGCGCTGTGGATTGACAAATGGCGGGCGAAAACGTACAATGTATGTGGTGATTCAGACTTTTTTGCCAAATACGGTTTTGAGGTTTTGTTTTATGAAGCATCCCTTGATCCCTGTACGGTCGGTGAAATCCGCCGTGATCGGCTCCATTTTGGTGATTTTTCCTTATTTGCTTTTGCTGCCAGGGCGGGAGATATTAGGCCCGCTGCCCGCCGTATACGCGGTGCTGCTGACGGTGTACCTGCTGCCGACTGCGCTTTGCCTGGTCACGATGGTATGCGGGGCCGCGCCGATGGTGCTGGGGCTGGGAACAGCGCTGTCCGCTGTATATGCGCTGATGGGCTTGACCGGGCTTATGCTGGCCGCGCTGTATACCGTTCCGATCATGGCTGCGTTTTTGTTCATCATTTGGAAGCAGATCCCCTTCAAAAAAAGCTGTCCCGCCCTGATCGGGGTACATGTGGCGGCGCTGGCGGCGGTATTCGCGGTATGCCAGAGCCTGACGGGCGGCGATCTTTATAACGCGGCGGGCAGCAGGGCGGCTGAATTCCTGGGAAGCTGGGAAATGGGCGACCTGCTGCTGTATGAATTCTATTCCATGGGACTGATCGACTTAAATGAATCCCTGCGGGAAAACGCCGTGCGGTCCAGCCTGTACAGCTTTTCCCTGTCTGACGCGGCAAAGGCGGATATGCTGCTTTCCGTTCGCACCATGATCACCCAGCAGCTGCAATTGCTGATTCCAAACCTCATCGCCACCCAGAGCATTCAGGGCGGCGTGGCGTGCCTGCTGCTGCCCCTCCGGTTCGGGTATCTGGCGGAGGAAAAACGCGCGTTCCGGCGGGACGAGCCGGCTGGAGAACCGGGCGTAAAGCAGCCGGTGGATTTCCCTACCCTCGAAATGCCGCCCTTCCAGACCTGGCATCTTCCCCGGGGCATCGGCTGGCAGGTGGGTGTGGCGCTGATTGCCGGATATCTGCTGCGGTACAGCGGGGCGCACGCGCTGAAGATCGCAGGCATCATGCTGTATGCCGCGGCGTCCAGCGTGTTTATGATCCAGGGCGCGGCGTTTATCAACTTCATGCAGAAGCGCCGCGGCACCAGGCGTTTCTGGCGGGTGCTGGTGCCGCTGCTGCTGATGACCACGCCGTTTTTGACGTTTATCGGCATTTTTGACCAATTGAATAATGCCCGGGGGCTGCGCAAGCCGCCGGAACCAAAGGAGGAATTTTGATATGAAGGTGATTTTGCTTTCCGACATCAAGGGCGTCGGCAAAAAGCAGGAAATCGTGAACGTGAGCGACGGGTATGCCCGGAACTTCCTGTTCCCCCGCCGCCTGGCTATGGACGCCACCCCCGGCGCAGCCAAGGAGCTGGAAAAGAAGCAGGCCGCCGAACGCGCCCGTGAGACAGAGCGCCGCCTGGCCGCTGAAAAGAAGGCGTCCTCCCTGCGGGGCAAGGTGGTCACGGTGGTGGCAAAATGCGGCAGCCAGGGAAGGCTGTACGGCTCCATCACCGGCGAGCAAATCGCCGCCGCGATGCTGGCCCAGCATGGGGTGGAAGTGGACAAGAAAAAGATCGACCTGGCCGAACCCGTGCGCACCGTGGGCGAAACCGACATCGTGGTCAAGCTCTACCCCGAAATCAGCGCGAAAATGACCTTGCGGGTCACGGGAGGAGAAGGGTGAGCTTTATAAAAAGGAGGAAAGGACAATGACAATCACCAGGAAGCAGAACGGAGACAATCTGGAAATCGCCCTGGAGGGCCGTTTGGATACTGTGACCGCCCCGGAACTGGAAACGGAATTGAAGCAGTCATTGGCCGGCATCAAGTCATTAACCTTCGATTTTTCCAAGGTAGAGTATGTCTCTTCCGCGGGGCTGCGGGCGCTGTTCGAAGCGCGCAAGGCGCTGTATGGAAAAGGCAGCATGAAGATAACGCATCCAAATGAAATCGTGATGGAGGTTTTTGAAGTTACCGGCTTTGCAGACTTAGTCAAAACCGAGTAAACAGGAGGCATGATAAATATGAAATCCGATGTGATCATGATCGACAACTGCGGCAACGGTTTTGGGAACGTTGTAAACGAAACCAGGAAAGTCGCGGCGTATCAGCAGTTGACCGGCAAGGACGTTTTGCACCTGGAACTCATAACAGAGGAGATGCTGAGCCTGGTAAGAAGCATAACCGGTGAAATGCAGGCTGCCTTCTGGATCGAAACAGAGGATGCGCGGTATGACCTTCATCTGACGACCAAAACCGTGATGGATAAGGAAAAGCGCTACCTTTTGATTTCTTCCGCCAGTTCTCGGAAAAACGAAGCCGCCAAAACCTTTCTGGGTTACCTGAGGAATGCTTTCGAGGAAGCAATGGCAGCGGATGTCAGCCATGCCGATCATGGATTTCCCGAAGATGTTTTGAATGATCTGCCCCGTTATCCGGTGGATGACACGGAATGGGACGGGTACGAACGATCGGTTCTGCGAAAGGTGGCAGACAATGTGAAAATCGCTATCCGCGGCGGCGTGGTGGATATGACGGTGAGCAAGCGCTTCGCGAAATAAACCAACCGCCGTCATCAGGGATTTTCTGCCTTCTCATTCCCACTTTTCAGAAACGAGGAACCGCCCATGGACTCTCCCTCCTCTTTCGCTCCCATCCCGCCCCACAGCACGGAGGCCGAGCGCTCGGTGCTGGGCGCGATGCTGCAAAGCGGCGCCGCGGTATCGACTGCGCTTGAAATGCTGTCGAAGGACGACTTTTATGTGCCTGCCCATCAAGCGCTTTTCGAGGCCGCCAAGGCCCTCAGCGGCCAGCATTCCGCCGTGGACCTGGTGACGATGAACGCGGAGCTGAGCAGGCGCGGCACCCTTGCGGGCGTGGGCGGCATCGATTACCTGGTGGAGCTGACCCAGTTCGTGCCCACCACCGCCAACGTGAAGGACTACATCCGCATTGTGTCTGAAAAGTCCACGCTGCGGCGGCTGATCGCCGCGTCCGGCGAAATCTCCCAGGCCAGCTACGCCCAGGAGCAGGAGCTGCCCCAGGTGCTTTCGATGGCAGAAAAGAAGATTTTTGACATCGTGATGCAGCGTGACGGCGGCGAGGAATTGCAGCACATCCGGGACGTGCTGACCCGTACCTATGAGCAGATGGAGGAGCTGGCCCGCTTAAAAGGCGGCGTCAGCGGCGTGCCCACGGGCTTTTACAGCCTGGACGGCCTGCTTACCGGCCTCCACGGCGGCGAACTGGTGCTGGTGGGCGCGCGCCCATCCATGGGCAAAACCTCTTTTGCCATCAACATGGCCACCCACGCCGTGCGCAAGGGCTTCAAGGTGGCGGTGTTCAGCCTGGAAATGCCCCGGGAGCAGATCGCCATGCGCATCCTGTGCGGCGATGCCCGGGTGAACATGCAGCTTGTGCGCAAGGGAATGCTCCGGGATGAGGACTGGATGAAGCTGGCCCATACCCTGGCCCCGCTGGCTGCCAGCGAAATGTACATTGACGATACCTCCGGCCTGACGCCGGGCCAGCTGCGGTCCCGCTGCCGCAGGATGATGATGGATCACGGCCTGGATCTGATCGTGGTGGATTACCTGCAGCTCATGGGCTCCGATACGAAAGCGGAAAGCCGCCAGGTGGAGGTCAGCAACATTTCCCGCAGCCTCAAGGCCATCGCCCAGGAACTCAAGGTGCCGCTGGTGGCGTGCGCCCAGCTTTCCCGCGCCAATGAAAAGCGCGGCGGCTCGGGCATGCGGCCCATGCTTTCTGACCTGCGCGACTCCGGCTCCATCGAGCAGGATGCCGACGTGGTGATGTTCCTGCACCGGGAAGCGTACTATAAACGCGACGAACAGACCCCGGACAATATTGCCGAGGTGATCATCGCCAAACAGAGAAACGGCCCCCTGGGCACGGTGAAGCTGGCCTGGCTGGGCGAATACACGCTGTTTGACAACCTGGCCAGCGAAGTATAATATCAGGCCATGGATGCAAAAATCACCCCCCTCGCGCAAATCACACGAGGGGGGATTGTTTTTTAAGCTCCGCCTGCCGGAGGAGACAGTAAAAGAAAGCAGGAATGAGAGTTTCCTTTTTGTTTTCTCATGCCTTTTTAATCTTTTCCTCCCTGTTCCTTTCATTTTCCGGGTTTATTCTATAACCGTTCCAAGGGAGAAAAGGAAAACTTCTCCCAGGGAAACACAGAAAAGAAACAGGCTTCATTGCCAAGGAGGAAATAAAGATGGATCATTACGAGATGGTAGAAAACCTGCGGACCAAGGCCAACGTCACCTACGAGGAAGCGAAAACCGCCCTGGAAGCCAGCGATTGGGACATGCTGGACGCGCTGGTGCTGCTGGAAAGCGAAGGAAAAGTGAACCAGACAATTCCCGAGTTCACCACCAAGGAAAAGACCGATGAAACCCGTTCGTCGGCCCGCAGCAAAGAAGTGAAGGGGAGCCTGTCCAAGCTGAGGGCCTGGATCAGGAAGATGATCGCCCTCGGCAACAAAAACCAGTTCGTCATCAACCGCAAAGGCAGCGAGCTGGTGGCCATGCCCATCACCGTGATGGCCCTTCTGATGGTTCTGGTCTGGCCCTTCTCTCTGATCGTGCTGTGCTTAGGGCTCTTCCTGGGCACCCGGTACTCCTTCCGCGGGCCGGATATCAACATTGCGGTCAATGATTTTGTAAACAAAGCCCAGGATAGGGCCGCCATGGCGGTGGAAGCCCGAGTAGAATAATACAACCGCAATTAAACCACACGATAACGACAGGAGGAATTCAGGATGAAGCAGCTTTACAAGAGCAGCACCAACAGGAAAGTCGCCGGTGTGTGCGGAGGAATCGGAGAATTCTTCGGCATCGATCCCACCCTTGTCCGCCTGGGCTTCGTCGCCCTGTCCCTGCTGGCCGGCGGCGGGCTGGCGGTGTATATCGTCGCGGCGATCCTTATGCCGGAGAGGGAGGAATGCTCCCGCGCGGCAGACAATCCTGCCAATACGTGAGATAAAACGTATACAATTGACAAAACCGCCTTTCCCTCTTATAATGCATGCGGGGAAAGGCGTTTGCCGGACTGATGAAAACATACTTCGGGAAGTAAGGAGTGATACGATATGCTGCTTCATCTGTTAGCGTCACTGGTGATCGGGGCCCTGGCCGGAGCGATCGCCAACAAGATCATGAACGGAAATCCTAAGGGCTTTTTCCAGAACGCGCTGCTTGGCATTGTGGGCGGTGTCGTTGGCGGATTTCTGGGAGACCTGATCGGAATCGGCAGCGGAGGCTGGTTATCCAGCATCCTTCTCGCCATCGGCGGCTCCTGCCTGGTGGTGTGGCTTGCCAGGAAGATCGCGAAATAACTGGACTTACGCTTTGCATTTCGGAATGCTTGAGGAACCGCCTGGTCGAGAGCGGTTCCTTTTTTCGTTCCCTGCTCCCTTGAATGATAAAGAAAAGAGAATCATTGACAGGGATATGCATTTATAGTATCCTATTCGTCGAAGCATCCTCATGACAATCTGCCATTTTTGAATTCCGTAAATGATGAAAGGGAGTTTTGTTCATACCAAGAGACACGCACGCTACGTCGGGAATCGCGTCAGCACTGATTTTGCTGTTTCGTGTGGCTCAGGAAAAAGATACTTTCCTAACACTATCAATAGGCTTCGAGGCTCTGATCATGGGCTTCAGCTTATGCCGGAGGATCACAGGCAAAATTATAGCACAACGGAAAAAGGCAAAGCACCTTAATTGGCGACGGTATAAAGCACAACGTAGACTACAGAGGCGCAGGAAAGGAGAGAAAAAAGCGCTGCGATGGGAATGCTGAATTCTTCTCTCAATTGGATACGCCGGTTGTTCAAGGACGCAAGCGCAAGCGGAACTACAGGGATGAGATATCTCCCTTGCACGCCCTCAATAAACGGGCTGTCCGGGGTCCCCCAGCTTAGCAGCATAGCAAAGAGGAAAGTCAGTAAAACGAGGATGCAGACCAACAGGAAATTGATGCGCTGACGCACTGTAACTGGGGACAAAAGCGCGGGGGTAACCAATGCGGAAAGAATCAGCAAGAGAAGCATACTGCTTCCAATCCAGATGGGAAGGGGCAAGCTTAAGCCGCTCAGAACACCTATGGCTTGATAACCCCAAATCGGTCCATAGCGAAGCATGGTCTTAGCAATTTTGCTAACCAGGTACAAGGGCCTGTTGGCCAGCATTTCCCAAACAGAAGCTGAATTGCTGACTGTGCCCGGCGAACCCAGTATACGTTCCAAGGAAGGCAACAGCAGCACGGCCAGCATTGCCATACAGGCAACGAGAATCAGAAGAAAAGATAGGACTTTGCTCCGCTTTCTCACGAACCGTTCGGAAGGAATCAGCAGGTAAACCAAAAGGATAAGACAATAGGCGCCCTTGGCAGGAGCAATCAGCATCGCGCAAACCAGCAGAACCAGATAATCCTTCCGGGGGAGCAAACCTTGGTCATATATTGCTTTCATAAGCGATGCAGTGAAGATGATTGCGATACCGTTGATAAAACTGTCATATGAGAATGACGCTGCCTGATGTAAGGCCATTGGCAGGATACCGATGAGGCCGAACATTAGCTTGAAGCGGGGGGTGCGGCGGAGCGCAATGGCCAAACACAGCACATAGAACAGCAGATTGACAAACCGCCCCAAATAGAAGGACTGCAGGAAATTCAGCCGCAGCAGCCGCGCCGCCGCCAGGCCGATCATCTGGGGAAAATACTCGACGGAATAATGAAGCGACCAGATGGTCGATAGGGTATCTACATAGATCGTTTCCCCATGATCAGGGGCAGCAAAAAAATCATCGATCAGACGGCGGTAACCATCAGCGGTATTGTTGTGGATTGTGAAGCCGGAGAAATCAAAATCTCCGGCATATCCGGCATGCGGTTCGTCTTGCGCAAGCAGATTGTTTGTCAGCTCATAGGCGGCAGGGTAGTGCGTGGTTTCGTCGGGGACAGACAGCGGCGTAATGACAAATAGGTACAACAGCCCAAGGCCCAAAGCAAAGAGAGGAAATATTTGCTCAAGGCGCGGTGCTTTTCCCGCAAGCGCGATGAGAAAACCCAGTTCAAGGATAAAAAGCGCGACAAAAACCGCCGCCATAAGTATCTCAAGCTTCCGCTCGGTTTTAGGAATGAGATGCCCGGCGCCGGAGAAAACCAAGATCAAGCCAAAGATCAACAGACACGAAAGAATCATCGCACAAATCAGGAGACATTTTTTCCTATGCGTTATCCAGAAAGGCGCTGTGTACATCCAAGGCTCCTCCTTTATATGCGCAAAAACCTACCGAAAACGAATGAATGAAAAAGGATGTCCGTGCCGATATGCTTCTCCTTGGCTGAAGACGGCATATAGGTGGAATGTGCCATGGTCTTACTTCAAGATTTGCACCAGGCTAATCTGCTCACCATCATTCCTTCGCAACGTATTAGAATTTTAGCTCATTTCTCCACATTTGTCAAATTCACAAGGTTGTTTACGAAAAAACGCAGACAAATGTATATCCCGTCGCAATCCCCGCGGCAGGACTTACTGAGGGGATGAACGCCTATTGGACTGCAAGCAGAAAGATTTACCTGATCGGCAGCGTGCATTTTTACCTGTATCATGGAAAGCCCCAGGGCTTCTGGGGCGGCTTCCAGATGGACCGGGAAGCGCTGATGTGCTACGCGGACGCATATACCCAGATGCTGGAAAGCGGCCATTTCTTTTTCGGCGCGCACCCGGATATTTTCTGCGCCACGGTTGAAAAGTGGAATGCGGACTGCGAGGACTGCGCGGAGAGGATCTGCTCCACCGCCAAGCGCCTGGGCATGCCGCTGGAAATCAACGTCAGCGGCTGGCTGAAGCAGGAGCAGCAGGCCAACAAGCTCGGTTTCGCTTCCGCGGAAGAAGCCGTCGCCGCGGGGCATCCCTGCCCGCGGCCTTATCCCCAGGATGACTTCTGGCGCGTCGCGTCGAAATACCGGATCCAGGCCCTCGTCAACTCCGACGCCCATGATCCCCTTGTCCTCACGAAATACATGGAGGACGGCTACGCCATGGCAGAGCGCCATGGGATCGAACTGATCCGTCCATTTGGATGATCACGGGCATTGCCGCCTTCCGCAAGGAGAATCATTATGGAACTGTACGAAGCAATCAATGCCAGGCGCAGCATACGGGACTTTACGGATGAAGCGATTCCGCGGGAGGTTCTTTCCAGGATCGTGGGAACGGCTTATCAAGCCCCGGCCAATGACCATTTCAGAGATTGGCACTACATCATCGTCACGGACAAAGCGACGATGCGGAATGTGATTGCGGGGGTGCCGCAAAACCTGACGGTCAAAGATGTGGACGCCATGACCTTTATATCGGATCCCGTCCAGAAAGCCAGCTATCAGATCGCCGTGCCGAAGCAGTATCAGATGCTGATCGGCGCGGCGGCGGTCATCATTCCGCTGATGAAGAAAAAAGCGGATGTTCTCCATCCCAGGGATTTATCCGACCTGAACTGCTTTGCTTCCGTCTGGTGCGGGATAGAGCATGTCTGGCTTGCGGCTGCCGCGGAGGGATATGGCTGCAATCTGAGGATACCCCGGGGCAACGAGGAAAGCATCGCGCGAAAAGCGCTGGGTTTCCCGGAAACGTATATGATCCCCTGCTTCATCGGCATCGGGCGCCCGGCGCCGGACGCGGTGCGGACGGAACAAATCGAAGTAAACCTGGAAAAGCAAATCCATTGGAATCAATTCTAAGGAAGCGCTGATTTCATGGGATGCCGTCAGCGCCGCTGCCGAATAAATCAGCGGTTCCCTAAATCCATCATCAAAAGGAACAGCACCATGCGCGATATGCCGGGGAGGCGCTTTTCCCCGGCCTTTTCTTTCATATATGGGGCAGGACTCGCTTCCTGCCCTGTTTTTTTTGAATTCAGATGAACCTTTGCTTCTGAGCGCTGAAAATGTTTTTCCAACATTTTTGTTAGGTTCACCGTTTCCCTGAATTATGGTGTATAATTTTCCCATCAATAGGAGCGGTAAAGCGGGGCGATGGATTTGAATTGGAAAAAGCGTTATAGCGCAGTGTGGCGGTATCTTTTGCCAATGCTGGTACTGCTGCTCATCGTTGCTTTTTAAATGTTTTGCGCGGGCCGCGCACGGACGAAGTTTCCTGTGCTGCGCCTGGCGGACGGCGTGCTGGACGCGCGGAACGTGGATTTTGGTGCGGATATTTACCATATCCTGAATCAATGGGACTATTATCCGGGACGCTGCTCGCGCCGGAGGATTTTACCGATCCCGAGGCCGCGTCCGATAAGGGCGATCTCCTCCGGATCGACACGGTGCTGGGTACCTGGCGTCTGCGTATCCTGGCGCAGCCGGATACCTATCTTTCCCTTTGTTCCTTTTCAATCGACTACTGTACCCGGGTCTTCGTAAACGGCGCCGAAGTGCGGAATATTGGTTTTGTTTCAGAGGATCCGGCCAAAACGACGCCCATGGTGCGGTACATGACGCTGCCGCTCTATACGGGTGAGGACGGTGTGGTTGGGGCCGGTCTGATGTGGGACTATGACGTTTCCCTGATAGGTATTCCGATCATGCTTGTTTCCGGCGCAGGCGGCGGGGACGACTGGGTGGTTACCGGAGAACAGCTTGACGCCATCTATGATGATATTCCGGGAAATCAAAAAGTCAAAATGCGGAGGGCTGATACCCCTCATGGCGAAGTGCTGTACTCTGTTGACGGCTATGTGACAGCCTGGTTCATGTGGCAGCTGCAGAACGATGAGGAGGCTGCGCTGGCCTTCATCGGCGAAAACCCGGAAATCGCCACGAATCCGCTTTATCAGGATCAACTAATCAGCCTGAGCGAATAACACTATACCTTTTACACTTGTGGCGTTGTTCACCACGAACGGCGCTTTCTTTATGCCCTGCGAGAGGAGGTGACCGCTCATGATCTGTATTTACGAAGCCAACACGACATCCTGGTATGGCAACGGTCTGTGCATCCTTCAGCCTTCTTCCTGCACCGTATCGGAGATCGCGGGCGGCGACTTCAACCTGACGCTGGTCCATCCGATAACGGAGGACCTACGCTGGAAGGAACTGCAGGAGGAGCGGATCATCAAAGCGCCGGTTCCTGCCTACAAGCCGCTGGAGGATGACGGAACGGTCATCGTCCCGGCAGAGCAGGCAACCGAGCAGTGCTTCCGTATCTATTCCGTCAATGTGGACACAGCCAGTCATGAAGTGACCGTGGAGGCGCGGCATATCAGCTATGACTTCATGGGCAACATGTGTGGTACCACCTTGTCCATTGAGGAAATCGCCGCGATGCTTGGGTACAGCAACCACAGCAATTTCTATAAAGCATTTAAGGAATACTACGGGAAAACGCCGAGAGAGTATATGCATTAGCTTGAATATCTTCCGAGTTATTTTACTATGCACTACGCCGGTTTCTTCGTCAGATACAGCACATAAGTATCCCGGAACTCGACTTTATCTCCGCCCGCAAGCACCACACTCCGAAGTCCTTCGAAAAACTTCGTTTTATAGGGCTCGGGGATCAAAATGTGA
>JAFZOG010000167.1 GCA_017550745.1 Clostridia bacterium
GTTCGCTCGTTATTATACCATAACGCTCGGCGTGCGCCCATTCGGGGCCCGCCGAGACGCGCAACCGTCCCTTCGGGCCGGTTCGCTCGTTATTATACCATAACGCTCGGCGTGCGCCCATTCGGGGCCCGCCGAGACGCGCAACCGTCCCTTCGGGCCGGTTCGCTCGTTATTATACCATGATGCCAGCCGTGCTCGCTATTCGCGGCCCGGCTGGACGGACAATTGACCTTCGGTCAATTTCCTCATCATTATACCATAAAACTATGAAAATTCGGCACATGACCGAATTTTCCGGCGCATTGTGCCGGATATTCCTATTTCGTGTTTCCAAACAGGGATTTCCCTGCCCCGCGGCCGGTTTTTCCCATGCGCGCCGGGGCTTTTTCCGCCATACTGATAATATGCCGAAAGGGGCGTTCAGGCTGCCTGCCGGCTTCTTCCATGAAGGATGAGCAAAGATGAAAAAACTGCTGTGGATCGCGGCGCTGCTGCTGCTTTTGCCCCTTGGGTCGCGGGGGGAGACCCTGGCCGTTTCGCCGGATGGCATGACGGTCACGGACGCCCTGGCCCAATGCGCGGACGGAGACGTGATCGTGCTTTCGGCGGGCACCTATGACGAAACAAAAGAAACCTTCCCCCTGGTGATCGGCAGGGCCGTGACGCTGCGGGCGGAGGAGGGCGCGGTCATCGACGCGCCGAAATTCAAAGCCGCCCTGCAAATCGAGGCGGAGGGCGTCACGCTGAAGGGGCTGGATATCCGCTTCCGGCGCACGGGCATTTATGCCGTAGGCAGCGATCTTACGCTGGAAAACTGCCGGATCGCCCTGGCGGATGAAGCCTGGCGCACGTCCTCCTGCGGCATGTGGTGCGGCGGGATTTACCGCCTGACCCTTCGGGACTGCGCGTTCATTGGCTGCGGCGTTTCGCTGGCGGGGCCGCCGCTGTCTGAAACCACGGGGAACGTGCCCAAGCTCACGGGCCTGTTCGAGGTGGGAGAGGACGCGGGGTTCTTTACCACCCACACCGTTGAAAACTGCACGGTGAACGGAAAGCCGCTGTTCTATGCCGCGTCGCTGCCCGCCGTCACCGCGCCGGAGGACGCCGGGGAAATCATCTGCTGCGGCTGCGGGGAAGTGACCGTGCGGAACGCCGACGTATCCGACTGCTCCATGGGGATGGTGCTGGCTTATAACGGGAGTATCTCCCTGGAAGACTGCCGGGCGGACCGCTGCGGGGTATTCGGCATCTACGCAGCCAAGTGCGGCAGCGGCGCCCTGGCCCGCTGCACCGCCGAAAACACCAACCACGGCCTGGATATCCGCGCCTGCGAGCATATCGTACTCAGGGAATGCACCGCCACTGACTGCGACCAGGGCCTGTTCTTTTCCGCGGTAAGGGACAGCGCCATGATCGGCTGCACCGTCACCGGCACGGGCCAGGGCTATTTCCTGGCGGCGGGGACCGGCAATACGCTGGCGGGCTGCGCCGCCGTCGCCTGCGAGAACGGCTTCAGCCTGCAAAAGGAAGGCCCCGTGCTCATGACCGGCTGCACCGCGGAAGGCTGCACCGTCTGCGGCGTGCGGCTGGACGCCACCCCCGCCGCCTTCGTCCACAACACCCTGCGGGACAACTGGGTGGCTGTGATGGCCTATGGCGGCGCGTCCTTTGACATCGCGGACAACGAATTTGAAAACACCCGGTGCTGCGCCTTATACCTGCGGGACATCGGGTTCAGCCGCTTCTGCGGCAATACCTTCACCGGCAGCGGGCAGATGAGCGTGCAGGCCGTCGGCACGCTGGGCGGCAGCGTGTGGATCGGGAATCAGGCGGACATTCCTGCCGATTTTTCCGGGGCGGCGGACGGATTTGCCCTGGCCGAATGACGCGGGTATTGGATTTTCCCACTTCCTGTGTATGAATATCCTGCTTTTCCCGGGGGAAACAATGGTAAGATAAACGCGTACAAAGAAACCTTCCGCTGACGAAAGGAGCAAACCAAATGAAGCAGATGCTCAGAATCTTCGCTGCCTTGATGGCTGTTATCATGCTGGCCGCCCCCGCGCTGGCCGAAAGCGCCGCCCGCCCCCATATCACCGCCCACAAGGCCAACGGCATCGTGATCGACGGAAACCTGAGCGACTGGAACCTGGATTCCCCCGCCGTGGTGGAGGACGCCTCCCAGATCATCCGCGACGCGGTCATGTGGCAGGGCCCCAATGACTGTTCCGCCAAGTTCTATCTCTCCTGGGACGAGGACAACCTGTATATCGCCGCCGACGTCACCGAGGATACCCCCCTGGGCGCCATCGAAATGCTGCCCATCGACGGCGAAGATAACCTGAAGCTCTATATCTCCACCGATCCCGCCGCGGACCCCGAGCGCCAGGAATACGGCACCAACGATTTCCAGATCTATTTCGTGATGGATGAAGGCTTCTGGGATACCGCCATCGACCGCAGCATGGTGCCCAAGGACGCCCGCCAGCGCTTTGTGAGCCTGGGCATGGACGGCGGCGAAAGCGTCCTGCCCGGTTATGTGTGCGCCGTGCAGATGACCGCCGCGGGCTTTACCTGGGAAGCCGTGATCCCCTGGGCCGACCTGTCCAGCGAAAACACCCTGGCCAAGAAAAACAAGGTGGAAAAGTATATTCCGCAGGTGGGCGATACCCTGTCCTGCAACTTCGCCATCACCGATATCAGCTATCCCTGCCCCGGCACCGAGTATATCCCCATGCTGGCCTGGAGCGGAAACCATAAGATCCAGAACAATCCCAGCCTGTGGGGCAGCGTGACGCTGGCGGAATAAAGCACCAGCCATCCGCAGGCGGCGGCGTGTACGTCGCCGAGGAGCAACCGTAGGTTGCTTCCTATATCCATTTCCGACCGTAAAAATAGGGTTTTCGGCCTCCTTTGGAGGTCGAAAACCCATTTTTGCAGGAAATGGATGCATCGAATGAAAGAGGAATCCTGATTCCGCTTTCATTCGCAGGCTGCCGGATGGTTTGTGCCGGATATTCCACCGGTTTGTGCCGGATTCTCCGGCTTTTGCCCGGATATCCGCAAAGATGCCATCGGCTGTGCGGGTTTTTTCCGGTTTTCCCCGTTTTTCTTATGCTATGCTTATGCCAGTGGTCCAGCGGGCGGCGCATGTTTTTTGTCGGAAAAGGCAGGCGCCCGGCGGACAATCTGGAACAATCGAAAGGAGCAACCCTGCATGAAGAAAATCTCTCTGATCTTGGCTGTCGTTATGCTGATGAGCTGCCTGGGCGGTGCTTTCGCGGAAGAACCCATAGGCGCGAACCAGGTCATGGACGTCCGCGCTGAGCAAGTGGACGAGGAGGCCGCTGCGGCTGAAGAAGCCCGCCTCAAGAGCGACTGCGCTTTCTCCGTCATCGAAGCCGATGAAACCACCGGCCAGAAAAAGCTGTCCTACATGGAAGGCGTCACCGCGATCCTGGAAGTGGACGGCCTGAAATTCAAGGACCTGAACAAAAACGGCGCCCTGGATGTGTATGAGGACTGGCGCGTGGACACCGACACCCGCATCGCCGACCTCATCAGCCAGATGACTCCCGAAGAAGAAGTGGGCCTGCTGTTCTGCGTCAACACCCAGCTGGCCGACGCCGCCCAGATGGTGCGGGAATATGCCCTGACCTGCCAGCTGTTCAACCTGAACGGTACCCCCATCACCATCACCAACACCCTGAACAACCTGCAGGCTGACGCGGAAGCGGAGCGCCTGGGCGTGCCCATGGTGTTCACCTCCGACCGTGAGTATAACTCCTTCGGCGGCTACATCGACAAGGCCCACGAAGGCTTCGGCACCGCCAATGACCCCGAGCTGGCTTACGAGCTGGCCTGCTTCTACGGCAAGGCCATGCGCGCCGTGGGCATCCACGTGACCTTTGAGCCCTACGCCGAAGAAATCGGCGCCCAGT
Source organism: Clostridia bacterium (assembly GCA_017550745.1). Classification (GTDB taxonomy): domain Bacteria; phylum Bacillota; class Clostridia; order Christensenellales; family Aristaeellaceae; genus RUG563. Next base: position 3,942 of record JAFZOG010000167.1, read on the forward strand.
ACGGCGAAAACCCCGAATACATCGCCGCCATCGCCCATGAGGAGATCCGCGGCCTGGAAGAAAACGGCCTGGCCTCCTGCACCAAGCACTGGATCGGCCGCGGCGGCGACTCCTCCTTCGGCAAGGCCCGCTCTGTGGCCCAGAACTTTGAAAACTGGATGGTGGGCTGGAAGGCCGCCCTGTCCGCCGGCTCTGAATGGGTCATGACCAACTGCGGCGGCACCGGCATCTCCAACACCGTGGACGTGAAGTGGGACAAGGCCACCATGGATTATCTCCGAAATGAGATCGGCTTTGACGGCGTGGTCGTCACCGACTGGTGGGCCCTGGGCGGCGGCCCCAACAACCCCGGCCGTATGAGCGGCATCACCGCCGAGGGCGTTGACCTGGGCCAGCAGACCATTGCCTGGCTGTACAACGAAGCCCTGGCCAACGGCACCGACATGTTCGGCTCCGGCTCCATGATCCGCGATTACAGCAACTGGGAGCAGTCCCCCTCCTCCAACTATCCCCAGGCGATCATCGACGGCCTGGCCTCCGGCGAAGTGGACAAGGCCAACGTGGACCAGGCTGCCACCCGCATCCTCCGATTCAAATATAACAAGGACCTGTTCGAGAATCCCTACTGCGACGTGCAGGCCGCCGTTGCGCTGTGCGCCAGCGCCGAATGGGCCGCCAATCCCACCGAAATCACCAACGACGAAGAGCTGCGCGCTGCCCGGAATCCCTACGAAGTGGAGCTGACCGAGAAGCTGCAGGCCAAGAGCGCCGTGCTGGTGAAGAACGACAACAACCTGCTGCCCCTGTCCAAGGACGCCAAGGTGTATGTGGAAGCCAGCAGCAAGGACGCCGCGGAAGCCTATAAGAAGTACTTCGCCGAGAAGGGCGCCACCATCGTGGAAGAGATGGAAGACGCTGACGTGGTGGTGGGCGACTTCGGCACCATCAACGACGCCACCGAGCTGTTCATCGAGGACGCTCAGGACGCGGGCAAGCCCATCGTGCTGACCCTCAACTGCACCAAGCCCACCCAGTACGCCATCGAGAGCGCCGACGCGCTGCTGTACATGAGCTACAGCCAGGGCGCTGACCACGGCTCCACCGAGGGCGGCTTCATCACCGGCACCGCCCCCTGGGTCTATGCCGACATGATCTTCGGCGACCGTGAGCCCGGCGGCGTCATCAACAAGGAAATCGCCCGGGACACCGTGGCCGATAACGAGCAGTGGAAAGACCTGGCCGGCGATCAGGGCGCGTCCCCCTATGTGCGCCTGATGGTGCAGGCCACCATGGAAGACGATCCCAACCACGCTTCTCCCATCAACTGGGGCGATCCGCTGGTCACCTATCAGTTCGGCATGAGCTACGGCAAGGATCCCGAATTCAAGTATTCCTGCCTGATCGTGCCCGTGACCATGGAGACCGTGGAAGTGGAATCCGGCTCCTCCACCGTCACCCAGACCAACGTTTGGAACCAGGCCAAGGCCGGCGAGCCCTTCACCGTCTACTGCCTGCTGCGCAACAACGGCGCGGACGGCCTCACCACCGCCCAGGCCAAGGTCAACGGCGAAGTGGTGGCTGAAAAGATCATGACCGTGGAAGGCGGCTCCTGGCGCGTTGTGCAGATGGACATCACCGTGGACGCTCCCGGCGATTACACCATCGAAATCGGCGACGCCGTCAACACCATCAAGATCGCTGAATAATCCGGCGCCTGAACGTTTACTGCCCGGCAGCAGACCAATGCCTGCTGCCGGGTTTTATTGGGGATGCGCGTGCTTCGTCAAATCCGGCGGACGGGTACACGGCATGATGAAAAAAACGGAATGTATTTAGACTGTCATAAGGTTATTCATATAAAATACCGTCAAAAAGGAGGTATCGCGTGATGAAGAAAAAAGGAATGGCGCTGTTATGCGCTGCTGTGCTGCTGCTGTCCTGCGTGGCAGCGGCGTATGCGGAGGGCGGATCCTCCGCTGTGATCGATACGATCCTGCACGTGGGCACCACCCAGGCTTTTGTGGATGAAAACGTTCCCGCAGACGACCTGAAAACCATCCTGCAGGCGGGCCTGTCAGCCGCCAGCGCTATCAATCAGCAGCCCTGGTTTTTCGTCGCGGTGACCAATCAGGAGCTGATGAATGAAATCTCGGGCTCCGGCATGGGCGCGGCCCCCGCTCCCGCGGCGGGCGGCGCTGATTTCGGCCCAAGCAGCGGAGACAGTGCCGGCGGCGCTCCCAGTGAAGGCGGCAGCTTCGCTCCCAGCGAAGGCGGGCCGGCCATGCCTGCGGCCTCCGGCGGAGCGAAAGCCGGGCTGGGCGATTCTCCCGCCGCCATCATCATCTACCGGAACGATAAGACCAGCTCTCCCAACGCGGACTTTGACTGCGGCCTGGCCGCCCAGAACATGGTGATCGCCGCTGCTTCCCTGGGCTATGGCGTCAAGATCGTGTCCTCTCCCACCATGACGCTGAACGGGGCGAACCACGACGCCCTTTGTGAAAAGCTGGGGGTGGATACATCCATGCAGGCCGTCGCCGTTCTGCTGATCGGGCGGGCCGACACGGACGCCGTCACCAGCGCCACCACCCGCGAACCCCTGGAAACAAAAACCAGCATCCTGGAATAATCAGGTCCCCCTCTCCGTGCGGAGGCAGCTCCCCGGAGAGGGGCCTTTCCCTGCCGTCAGCGGATCATGAAGGAGGAAGCAGCATGAAACCGTATTTCAAGGTGACCAACTGCCTTGAGTATCTGGAGCGCTCCGCGCAGCGTTTTCCGGATAAGACCGCTTTTGCGGATGAGCACGAAAAGGTGTCTTTTTCTGAGCTGATGGAAGCGTCCATGCGGATCGGGAGCGCTTTGAAACGGTTTGAGATGCATAAAGATCCCGTGGTGATCCTGATGGACGCGCGCCACATCCCCAACCTCCGGGCGACTTTCGGCATCCTGTATGCCGGATGCTTCTATATCCCCCTGGACCCGGCTTCGCCCCTGGAGCGGCTCACGGCCATCTTCAGCAATCTGGAGCCGAAGCTGGTCATCTATGACGACAGGGCGGAAAAGGCCAGGGAAGCGCTGGAAGCCCGGTACCGCTTTGTTGCCTATGATTCCCTGCTGGACGCGGAAATCGACAGGGAATACCTGGAAGCGGTGCGGAGGGAAAGCAACTTCTTCGACCCGCTGTTCATCATGTACACCAGCGGCTCCACGGGGGTGCCCAAGGGCGTGCTGCATACCCACGGCCACCTGATCGATTATTCGGAATTCACCTGCAGGAGATACCCCTTTGACGAGCATACGGTGTTCGGCAACCAGTCCCCCTTCTTCTATGCCAACTGCCTGCTGGATATTTATCCGCCCCTGGCCGTCGGCGCGACGGTGTATATCCTGTCGCCGCTGCTGCTGTCCTTCCCGAAAAAGCTGGTGGAGCAGATGCGGGAATGCGGCATCACGGAGCTTTGCATGACGCCCTCCAGCTTCAACGCCGTGGCGGACGCCGGGGTATTGGAGCCGGGCTGCCTGCCGCAGCTGGAGTTCATCCTGCCGTCCGGGGAAATGATCAACGGCAAGGCGATGAAGCAGTGGGAAGCCGCCGCGCCCAAGGCCGGGCATTTCTGGAATTTTTACGGCAGCACCGAGCTGTTGTCCGTATCCCTGTACAAGGTGGACCGGGACTTCGGCGACGACGAGAATGTGCCCTCCGGCATCCCCTACCGCTGCACCCATATCGTCTTTGCGGACGAGGACGGAAACCCGGTGCCCCCGGGGGAAAAGGGCGAAATGCTGATCCACAATCCCTGGATGTTCTGCGGCTATTACCGGGACGCGGCGCGGACAGAGGCGGCTTTCGTCAACGACCCTTTGAAAAAGGGCTATCACGAGCTGTTCTTCAAAACCGGCGATATAGGATACATGAACGAAAAGGGAGAGCTGGTGGTGGTCGGAAGGAAGGACAACATGGTCAAGCACAACGGCTACCGGATGGAGCTTGGGGAAGTGGAGTTCGCGGCCCTGGGCGCGGAGGGCATCAGCGACTGCTGCTGCGTGTTCGACCGGGAAAACAGCGATATTTACCTGTGCTATACCGGAACCTTTACCGAAAAAGAGGTGAAGGCTTACCTCAAAAACAGGATCCCGCGGTTCGCTTTCCCGGAGTATTTCGTCCATCTGGACAGCATCCCCTATACCGCCAACATGAAAGCCAACCGGCTGGAGCTGGCAAGCATGGTGATTGGGAAGAAATAACTGTAAATCTGTTCAGTTTTTGAACGCGAATAGATAAAAATGGCACGGGATCCGGCCCGTCCGGTTGGGATCCCGTGCCAAATGCAATTGTTTTTTTCCCGGCCTGAAACGGCCCTTTTTACCGGAAGTACCGGCTGTTGGGCTTATAGGCCCTTATTTTTTTGCGCCTGCCCGCGAGGGACAGGATTTTTTTCAGGATACGGATGGCCGCAAAGACTGCCAGGGCAGGCAGGATCAGATAGAGGACCACCAATTCGCTTGTGATGCGTGGGAAGGGATTGGGGTCGCTTTCGGCCTCGGCGATGATCTGGTCAATGGAGGGAGCCAGGTTCTCCCGGGCGGCGATGGAGCGGGAGGCGGTGAGCTCATACACGATGGGCAGGCTCTCTTCCCCGTAATAGGTGAGCGTGCCCATCACTTCCCCGGCGGAGATGGGGGCGGTCAGATCCCGGGTGAACTCGGTCACGGTCAGGTTGTAGAAGTTCTGCTTCCAGTAGGCCAGCCCCTCCTGGCTGGTCACGATCAGGTCGGACACGTCGGTGGATTTCAGGTGAATGTTCAGCGTCAGGCTGCCCACCTTCGGGTCGTCCAGGGCGAAGCCGCGGATCTCGATGGTGCGGGGATTCGACAGATAGATCTCGGCGATGCTGGTGCTGATAAACTGGGAAAAGCCGTATTCCATCAGCTTTTTCGCGTCCTCATAGCGGGAGGCGTCGGACGTGGCCCCGAACACCACGGCGATCAGGCTCACCCCGTCGCGGCTGGCGGAGGCCACCAGGCAGTTGCCCGCCGCGGAGGTGGTGCCGGTTTTGATGCCGGTGGAATCGGGATAATAGCGGCCCTGTTTTTTTTCTTCATCCGGCTTGGCCACGAAGTTGTTGCCATTGCGGATGGTGCGGGCGCGGTACGTATTGTCCTTGGGCAGGGTGTATTCCGTGCGCCGCACGATGGTGCGGAATGCCTCGTTTTCCATGGCGACCCGGCTCAGGGTGGCCATGTCCCGGGCGGTGGTGTAATGGTTTTCGTCGTGGAGGCCGTTGGCGTTCACAAAGTGGGTGCTGTAGCAGCCCAGGGAATAGGCCGCGCTGTTCATGCGCTCCACGAACGCCTCCACCGAGCCGCTCAGCCCTTCGGCGATGGCGGTGGCCGCGTCGTTGCCCGACACCAGGATGGCGGCGTTGCACAGGTCGATGAGGCGCACCTGCTCGCCGATGGCAAACTTGGCCGAGCTTTCGTCCGGGGCCAGGTTGGTGGCGTTGGCGCTGACCTCGAATTTGGTTTCTTCCTTTTCCGGCAGGCTGTCGGCCATCATCAGGGCCAGCCACACGGTCAGGATCTTGGTGGTGGAGGCGGGATACATTTTCTCGTCGGGGTTCTTTTCAAATATGACCTGGCCCGTGTCCTGCTCGATCAGGATGGCCGCCGTGGCGGTCAGGTGCCCTTCCGCCAGGTTTTCTGGGTAGCGGGCGTCGTACTCGTCCGCCAGCGCGGGCCAGGGCGCAAGCAGCGCCGGCACGCAAAGCAGCGCCGCCAGCGCCAGCGCGCGCAGCCTCGCCCAGACCTTTCGCTTCATGTACCCCTCCTGCGTTCGTATCATAAAGATAACGCTCGCCGTTTTTCCATTCGGAAGCGGCGAGACGCCTGACCGGGCTTTTCGCCGGTCGCAGAACAATTATAGCATAGCAAACGGTATTTGTATAGAGGCGGAAGAATCTGTCTCTGACGATTCAGGTATTCCTGGGGAAACCGCTCTTTGCTGCCCAAAGAGCGGTTCCCCCAGATATGTGAATCTCATTCATGGATTTCCAGGGGCAGGCCGTCCGGGTCGAAGAAGAAGGTCATGGCCCTGCCGGTGAAGGCGTCGGTGCGGACGGGCTCGCAGGGGATGCCCAGCGCCTTTAGGTCACGCACCGCCTGTTCCACGCTGTCCACCTGGAAGGCCAGGTGGCGCAGGCCGCAGGCTTCCGGCCGGGTCACGCGCTTGGGGGGATCCTTCACGCAGAAGAGTTCCAGCTCCGTGTCCGCGTTCAGGCGCAGATCGATTTTCCAGTCGTCCCGCTCCGCCCGGTAATTCTCCCGGACGACGGAAAAACCCAGCTTCTTTACATAAAAATCCAGCGCCGCTTCCCGGCTGGAGCAAATGACGGCCACGTGATGGATGCGGGACAGGTTCATGTACGCCCTCCTTTAAAACTGATCCGCGATGGGGATTTCCAGCGTGAAGGGCAGCCAGGACCGCAGCACGGGGTCAGCCGTGAGCAGGGCGTTCAGGGGGGAGAACAGCGCTTCCACCGCCTGGGTCTCCGTCCAGATGAAATCGGGCTGGCAGGAGCAGGGAAGGACCTCCGCCTTTCCGTTTTCCGCCTGCAGGCGGAAGGCGCCCGCGCCTTCGATCCGAATGATCTTTTCCCCGTCCGGAAGCGGCCGGGCGCCCATCACCGCCCGAAGCGTGTTTTCCCAGTTCAGCACCTTCAGCATGGCGAAGGGGCCCACGGTGTAGGATTCCGCGAAAGCGGAAAGGCCCCGGATGCGCTCCGCCATTTGCCCGCCGCAGTATACCGCGCAGTCCTTATGCTCCCGCAGCCAGGCCGCGGCCACGGCGGGCAGGTCGTGCTCGTCCGCAAGGCAAAGCTCGGTGATTTCATTGCCCAGCGCCACCAGATAGCCGGAGAAAGCGTCCCCGTTCATGACCGCGTAAGGAACGCCGCCGTAGGTGCGCAGGGTCTCCAGGAAATGGGGCCGCTCGCAGTATAAAGCCTGCCGCCGGTGCAGGAGGGCCATTTGCGCGGCGTGGCTTTCATCGGCAGGGACGAACGTGAAGGGCGTTTCCCGCGGCAGCGCGTGCCGCGCGTTGGCCTGCTCCAGGGAAAAGATATAGCAGCACCCGTACCGCTCGAAGCCGAAATGCTGGTACCGCTGCCGCTGCCCGCCCAGGGACATGAAATCGTACCCCTGACGCCGCGCTTCGCCATCCAGCAGCTCCATCAGCCCCTTCATATAGCCCATCCCCCGGAACCGGGGATGCACGGACACGGAGCCGATGTACCCGCCCCGCAGGGTGCTTTCGCCCACGTGGACGGTCAAAGGCAGCAGGGCGATGTTGCCGCGGATGCGCCCATCCTCCACCGCCACGGCGTGAAACGGCGCATACCCCGGATGGGCGTACACCTTGGGGATCAGCTTTTCAAAATCATGGGGCCGCACGGCCTGGCTGAATACAGAATTGATGAAGTCCAGCACCTCCGCTTCCTCTTCCGGCCTGGCAAAACGGTATTCCGTCATTTGGTGGTACTCCTTTCCTGTCTGCAAAGAAAGCATCGGGCGGACATTCCTGCCGGATTGCCCGCCCAATGCAGTGATACCCTGTGGCAAGGGGAACCGGCCGGGCCAAAGCCCCGCCGCTGTCCCGTTACTTCATCCATTCCTGGGCTTCGGCGGCCATCCTGTCGTTCAGGGCGTCCACAGCCGCCTGGCTGCCGGCGCGGGAGGCGACGTAGAGCTTGATCTTGGGCTCGGTGCCGCTGGGACGGACGCAGATCCAGTTGCCGTTTTCGATCTCGTAGTAGAGCACGTTGCTCTTGGGATAGTCCAGCTTTTCTTCCTTGCCGTCCGCCACCCGGACGCCCTTGCTGAAATCCCGGACGCCGGTGATTTTGAGGCCCGCCACTTCCTTGGGGGGATTCTGGCGCAGCGCATTCATGATGCCGGCGATCTTGGCCACGCCGTCCTTGCCGGGCAGGGTGACGGACACGCCCTTTTCCTTGAAGTAGCCGTACTTCTGATACAGCTTCTGCAGGGTGTCGTACAGGGTTTCGCCCCGTTCGGCGGCGGCGCACACGGCCTCGCACAGCAGCAGGGAGGCGTTGACGCCGTCCTTGTCGCGCACCTGGGTGCCGGAGAGGTAGCCGAAGGATTCCTCAAAGCCGAAGAGGAAGGTGTGCTCCCCGGTCTCTTCGAAGCGCTGGATCTGCTCGCCGATGAACTTGAAGCCGGTCAGCACTTCGATCATGGCCGCGCCGTAATCCTCGGCGATGGCCCGGGCCATTTCGCTGGACACCACAGACTTCACCACCGCGCCGTTCTTGGGCAGGGTGCCGTTCTGCTTCTTGCTGGTGAGGATATGGTTCAGCATCAGGCAGGCGATCTGGTTGCCGGTGAGGGTGTGGAACACGCCGCTGCCGTCCTGCACGGCGGCGCCCAGGCGGTCACAGTCCGGGTCGGTGCCGAAGACGACGGTGGCGCCAACCTTCTGGGCCAGGGGGATGGCCAGGGTGAAGGCGTTGGGATCCTCGGGGTTGGGGGCCTTCACGGTGGGGAAACGGCCGTCGGGCTTTTCCTGCTCGGGCACCACGGTGTAGTTGACGCCCAGCTCCTTGAGCAGCCGCTGCACGGGCACGTTGCCGGAGCCGTGGAGGGGGGTGTAAACGATCTTTAAGTCTTTGCCGCGCTGGGCCAGCAGCTCGGGGCGCTGGGCCAGCCCCTTGATCATGGCGATGTAGTCGTCGTCCACTTCCTTGTTGCCGATGATTTTCAGCAGCCCCTTGTCCAGGGCTTCCTTTTCGTCCATGGGCAGGCAGTCGGCATAGTTGAGGGCGCGGATATAGCCGGTCACGGCGTCGGCGGCTTCGGGGCCCAGCTGGGCGCCGTCGGCGGCGTAGACCTTATAGCCGTTGTACTGGGGCGGATTGTGGCTGGCGGTGATCACGATGCCCGCCGCGCAGCCCAGATGCCGCACGGTGTAGGACAGCACCGGCACGGGGCGCAGCGCGTCGAACAGATAGGCTTTCACCCCCGCGGCGGCCAGCGTCAGCGCGGTTTCCTTGGCGAACACGTCGCTCTTGATGCGGCTGTCATAGGCGATGGCCACGCCCTGATCCTGCACGCCCTGGGCGATCAGGTATTTGGCGACGCCCATGGTGGCACGGCGCACGTTGTACACGTTCATCCGGTTGGTGCCCATGCCCAGCACGCCGCGCAGGCCAGCGGTGCCGAATGCCAGCTCGGTGTAAAACCGGTCTTCAATTTCCTTTTCGTCGCCCGCGATGGATGTAAGCTCCGCGATGGTTTCGGCGTCGCCGGCAAACAGGTCCAGCCAGCGCCGATATTCTTCCTTATAGCCCATGAGAATCTGCCCCTTTCTGTATTTTGCGGTATGTATATATTATATCTGTTTTTTTCCATTTTCGCAAGGGGTTTATGGAAAGTGAACCCATTCGGCGACCGTTGAATGATACGAAGCAAGCATCGAAAATTCACGCAAAACAGTGTATAATTGTAAAAAGCCGGCCAATTCATGTAAAAAAACAAAAAAAGCCCGCCGCGAGGGGAGCGGCGGACTGCCAGGAAGGTCAAAAAGGAAAAACAACGGTCCAAAAAACGCTTTCACCGAGGGGGCAGCGAAAGACTAACCGCTGCGACCACCCTGAGCATGATCAGCGTACCGTATTATTGTGGCAAAAATGTGTCATGTTTTCGACAAAACGTTAAATTTATAACCTCGTACTGCATAAATATAATCTTATACTGTTTTTTCCTCTTCGGCGTTCTCCACGATTTTCAGGTCGATATGCAGTTCTTTGAACCTTTGGCGGTAAGCCGGCGGGATGCGGCTGTCGGTCACGACGGTCTGGAATTTGTCCAGCCCGGCGTAAATGAGCAGGCTGGTGGTGCCGAATTTGGAGCCGGACACCAGCAGCACGGCCCGCTGGGTGTGGGCCACGGCGGCCTTTTTGATGGAGTATTCCAGGGGGCTGGAATTGGCCACGCCGGTAAAAGACGCGCCGGTGGCGGCCATGAACGCGATGTTGGTGTTCATGTGGCTCAGGTACTCGGCGGAATCCTCGCCGGTGACGGAGAGCGTGTTCCGGTGCACCTCGCCGGGCAGCATGATCACCCGGAGGTTTTCATATTCCAGCGCTTTCATCATCACCTGGATGTTGTTGGTGATGACCGTGACGCGCATGTCCCTGATGGCTTCCACGATCTGCACGGTGGTAGTGCCCGCGTCGATGAACACGATATCGCCTTCCCGCACCAGCCTGGCCGCCTCAAAGCAGATGGCGCGCTTCGTTCCGCCGGGCTTGGGATACGCCGCCTGCACGGGGTTTTCCGTGGCGGAGCGCACGCCGCCGTACACCTTGAGGATATTGCCCGTTTTCAGCAGCTCGGCCACGTCCCGCCGCACGGTGTTCATGCTCACGTCGAAGGTGTCCCGCAGCTCTTCCATGGTCGCCGAGCCGTGGGACAAAATGTAGGCTTCCATATCCGTCAGGCGTTTGGACTTCATAGCGGGCTCCTTTTGTTCTTTCTGCTCATCCCCGTCCGGCTTCCTTCACGATCTGGTAGTACTGCCGTCCGGTGTCGCCGCCGAAGAGGGCGCGCATTTTATTGTAGACCGTGCGCAGGTTGTTGTTTTCCTCCAGGATGGCGATGATCTGCTTCACGGCGTCCCCGGGGATGCCCGCGCCGGCCAGCCTGCCCGCGAAGGCTTCCACGGCCGGATCGCCGGTTTCGGCAGGCGCTTCCTTCGGCGCTTCGGCCGTTTCTTCCTTCGGCGCTTCGGCGGGCTGCTGCTCAGGCGCCTGCGGTTGTTTTTCCGGTTCGGCGGGCGCTTCGGGGGCGTTGGCCTTCACGGAAATGAAGCTGCCGCCGTCCACGTCCTCAAAGGTGAAGGCGTCCGCGTACAGCCGCGCCAGATAGTTGTGGGCGTTGCGCTTGGAGCGCTGCTGGTCCACCCGGAATTCCGGCAGGCCGCCCAGGGCGGGGATCAGGGCGGACACGGCCATCCTGCCGCCGTTGGCGTCCAACTGCTCCCGGATGAACGTGCGGATGATGCCCATGCGCTTGGCGTGGGAGGAGGCGACGGGCTGGGGCTTGTTTTTGGGTACGTTCGCAGGCGCGGGGGCTTCCTGCTTCTGGAGGGCCGGCTTGTTTTTGGGCAGGTTGGCGGGAGCGGGCGCGGGCCGGAAAACGGGGGCCTGCAGCACCACGAAGGAGGAGCAGGCCGTGCGCCACAGGGGATTGGCCTTTTCCGTGCCCATGCCGATCACTTCCAGGCCCGCCCCGCGCAGGCGCACGGAGAGGGCGGAAAAATCGCTGTCGCTGGACACGATGATCACCGTGTCGATGTTTCCTTTGACCAGCAGGTCCATCGCCCCGATCACCAGCGCGATGTCCGAGGTGTTTTTGCCCTTGGACGCCTTGATCGTCAGGTTGGCATGGAGGGCGTATTTCAGCACCGGCTCCACCCAGTTGGTCAGCGCGGCTGCCGCGCCGTAGGTTTCCTTGACCGTGACTGTGCCCAGGGAGGAAGCGTGGGAAAAGATTTGATCGGCGTGAACGGGCAGCACGTTTTCCGCGTCGATCAGAACGGCAATGTTCGGCATGAATGGCAATACTCTCTTTCTCAGATAATATACATGTTCGTAAACGAAACAAGCGCCGCTGCCGCGGCACATGTATTATACCAAATGTTTACACCATGAATCAATAGCTTTCGCCGATTTCCCGGGGATTTATTGATCCCCCAATTTAATCCTGAATTTGAATGAACGAAACCAACTCCATCTGTCATCCTGAGTAGCGCCGATACGGATGGCGCGCGCGAAGGACCTCCCTCCTTCGAGCTTGTTGATTTCACGAAGGAGGTCCTTCGCTACCGCTTCGCGGTGCTCAGAGCCTGCCCTGAGCGTAGTCGAAGGGATGGCAGCGGTACTGCACTCTTTTTCCAGCTTTCCTTCGCCCGATAGTTCAAGAATGAATTGGTGCAGCAATAAATGGATGAATCGTAACTTCGGAAATGGCAAAGCCGAAAGGGAAATTACAAAATACATCTTCAATCCGGCGGGGAAATAGTGTATAATAGCAATAGAAACCCCTGCTTCTCACGCGGAACGGCCAGAGGGAGGATGAAGAATATGAAGCTGCTGTCCATCGCCATTCCCAGCTACAATTCCCAGGACTACCTGCATCATGCTGTAGAATCCCTGCTGCCGGGCGGGGACGAGGTGGAGATCCTGATCGTGAACGACGGCTCCAAGGACGATACGGCCAGGATCGCGGACGAATATGAGCGCAAATATCCCGGCGTCGTGCGGGCGGTGCATAAGGAAAACGGCGGCCACGGCGACGCGGTGATGACCGGGCTGCAAAACGCCACGGGCTTGTACTTTAAAGTAGTGGATTCCGACGACTGGGTGGACGCGGAGGCGTATCCCAAGGTGCTGGAATGCCTGCGGGGGTTCGCCGCGCCTGAAAAGCAGATCGACATGCTGGTGAGCAACTACATCTACGACAAGGCAGGCACCCTGCACAAGCACACCATGAGCTACCACCACGCCCTGCCCCAGCACCGGGTGTTCGGCTGGGAGGAAACAAGGCATTTCCGCAAGGGGCAGTACATGCTCATGCACTCGGTGATCTACCGCACCCAGCTTCTGCGGGACTGCGGCATGCAGCTTCCCAAGCATACCTTCTATGTGGACGAGCTGTACGTGTACATCCCCCTGAAAAACGTGGAAAAGATGTATTACCTGGACGTGGATTTCTACCACTATTTCATCGGCCGGGAAGACCAGTCCGTGCAGGAGCAGGTGATGATCCGCCGCATCGACCAGGCGCTGCTGGTGAACCGCCTGCTGGTGAGCGAAGTCGATCCTTACGCCATTGAGGACAAGCACAAGCGCAAGTATATGCTCAATTACCTGGAAATCGTCACCGCCGTTTCCTCCGTCCTGCTCACCAAGAGCGGCACGGAAGAAAACCTGCGCAAGAAAGAGGCGCTTTGGCAGTATATCAAAGAGCAGAATCCCAGGGTCTACGACACCCTCCGCCGCCGCCTCATGGGCCGCCTGCTCCGCCTCCCCGGCAAGGGCGGACGCGCCTGCATCATCGGGGGCTATAAGGTGGCGCAGAAGATTTTCGGGTTCAACTGATTCATTTCAAATAGGAGGTAACGCTGAAATGAGTGAAAGGCAACAGGCACAAATTCTTCTTGATAACATTCCAGAACAGAATCTTCATATTGTGATTGCGCTTATGCGTGAACTGACAGACTATGAGGATTATATTGAATGCGCGCTTGATGAAGCGGATTATCTTGCCGAGCATACCACTGAACGAATGACACATGAGGAAGTGTTTTCGGATTTGCGGAGGATGATCCATGACTGATTATCAACTGCGCTATCTGCCACAGTTTTTGAGGATTTAAAGAAAACCACGCTTTATATCGCTCAGACGCTGCACAATCCACAAGCAGCCGATGATCTGATTGAAGCTGCCGAAAAAGCAATTTTTGAAAGAATACTTCATGCGGAAGCCTTCGAGAAATATCATTCTCGAAAGGAACGGCAGTATCCATACTATCGAATATATGTAAAGAATTATATTATATTTTATGTGGTTATTCAGGAAGATGACAGGAAAGTAATGGAAATTCTCAGATTCCTGTTTGGAAAGAGCAATTGGAAACGCACAATTTGATTCTGCTAAAGGAGGTTCTCCCCATGTACACACTCAAAGTCCCCGCACCCCTTGACCCCGGTTACCGTCCCCTGGAAGTAGAGTTCCGCGCGTATGAAAAGGACCTGGCGGAAAGCGGCCTGGCCGTGCCCTTCGCGGTGATGATCCTGCGCAACCAGGGTTTCTGCGAGCACTACCAAATGAACATCTTCCCCGACGGCAAAGACGCCCGCACCGTGCCCTTGCTGGACAGGCTGGTCAAGACCCTGCTGTGGGCCTGGGGCGGCTGGAAGATCGTCACCTTCGGCTCCCAGGAAGTGCATGACCACCTGAAAGCCGCCTACCGGGCGGGGGGCGAACGCGCCTTTGACGCGGACTTCATGGCCACTGTCTACGAGCGCCCCTTCGAGGTGGAGCAGGCGGAAAAGCTCGAGGACGTCCTCATCACCCGCTCCTCCGCGGGCAGCGTGGGCCGCCACCTGAACGGCTGCCGCATCGGCTTTGACGCAGGGGGCAGCGACCGCAAGGTGTCCGCCGTCATCGACGGGGAGCCGGTCTACTCCGAGGAAGTGGTCTGGTTCCCCAAGATCAATTCCGACCCCCAGTACCACTACGACGGCATCCTGTCCGCCATGAAGTCCGCCGCGGAGCACATGCCCCGGGTGGACGCCATCGGCGTCAGCAGCGCGGGCGTGTACATCAACAACAAGGTGATGGTGGCCTCCCTGTTCCTGAAAGTGCCAAAGGAGGACTTTGCCCGCCGGGTCAAAACCATGTACATCGACGTGGCAAAGGAGATCGGCGCGCCGCTGGAGGTAGCCAACGACGGCGACGTCACCGCCCTGGCCGGGGCCATGGAGCTGAACGCGGGCAACGTGTTCGGCGTCGCCATGGGCACCAGCGAGGCCGCGGGCTACGTGGATCAGGACATGAACATCACCGGCTGGCTGAACGAGCTGGCCTTCGCCCCCGTGGACGCCAACCCCGCTTCCATGGCCGACGAGTGGAGCGGCGACTGGGGCTGCGGCGTCAAGTATTTCAGCCAGGACAGCGTGATCAAGCTGGCCCCCGCCGCGGGGATCGCGCTGGACGAAAGCCTGTCTCCCGCCGAAAAGCTGAAGATCGTGCAGAAGGAAATGGCGGGCGGCAATCCCGAAGCCGCGAAGATCTATGAGACCATCGGCGCGTATTTCGGCTACACCCTGGCCTGGTACTGCCGCTTCTACGACATTGACCACGTGCTCATCATGGGCCGCGTCACCTCCGGCGACGGCGGGCCCGTCATCCTGCAAAAAGCCCGGGAGGTGCTGGACAGGGAGTTCCCCGAGCTGGCCGCGAAGGTGCAGCTCCATATCCCCGACGAAAAGAGCCGCCGCGTGGGCCAGAGCGTCGCCGCCGCCAGTCTGCCGCAGATTTGAGGAACGGCGGGGCAGGGGGCCTCTTCGGCCCCCCGTACCCCCTGAACCAAAGGACTTCGTCCTCTGGACTCCGATAGCGGAAGTTACAGCATACATAGAACAGACTTATAGTAAACGAAATAATAAGTTACATTTTGTGTCAAGAAACAATGAAGAATCCAAACTGCACTGTCATCCTGACCGTAGCGATGTCATCCTGAGCGGAGCGCAGCGGAGTCGAAGGACCTGGCGAAGCGGAGTGGAAGGATCTAAATGATGGCTTTCATTTGCTTGGTTGAATATGTTACGATTAGGGGGTGTTCACACTACCCGAAAAGAGCTGATTCTGAGATGATTTTTCGTCAGGCAAGGCGCATTTCCGCAGGAATACTGGCGGTATTTCAAGGAAATGCAACGCAGCATGACGGAAAA
>JAFZOG010000168.1 GCA_017550745.1 Clostridia bacterium
AACCCCAGATCGACTGGCGAATGTACTCTTCTCTACCCAACAGAGTGATTTCGCCTGTCGGAGTCCAGAGGGTGAAACCCTCTGGCGCAGGTCTGGGCGCGCGGAGCGCCCAGCGTATCCCCTTACTCACTTAAAGTGCCCCATAGCACATTTTCGACAGTATTGAAAACTAATGCACAAAAAAAACAGGAGGGAAACACATGCTGAAACTGAGCGAACAGGGCCTGGAAAACCGCGCCGAATGGGAGCGGAAGGGCTATGTCCTGCCCCGGTTTGACCGGGGGGAGATGATCAGAAACACGCAGGCGCGGCCCGTCTGGGCCCACTTTGGGGCGGGGAACATTTTCCGGGCGTTCCAGTGCGCGGCGGCGCAGAAGATGCTGGACGCCGGGGAGATGGACACCGGCATCGTGGCCATCGAGGGCTTTGACTACGAGATCGTGGAAAAGGGCTACCGCCCCTGCGACAACTATTCCCTGATGGTGACGCTGAAAGCCGACGGCCAGGTGGAAAAGACCGTCATCGGCAGCATCGCGGAATCCTGCATGCTGGACAGCGAAAACGCGGCGGAATACGCGCGGCTGAAGGAAATCTTCCGCAGTCCGTCTCTGCAGCTCGCCACCTTCACCATCACCGAAAAGGGCTACAGCCTGGTGAACGGCAAGGGAGAAACCCTTCCCGCCGTGGCGGCGGACTTTGAAGCCGGGCCGGAAAAGCCCATGAGCTATATCGGCAAGGTGGCCTCCCTGCTCTACGCCCGCTATCAGGCGGGGGCATGCCCCATCGCCATGGTGAGCACCGACAACTGCTCCCACAACGGCGAAAAGCTCCGCGCCGCCATCAGCGCTTTCGCGGCGGCGTGGCAGGATGCGGGCTTCATCGCCTACATCGGCGACCCGAAGAAGGTCTCCTTCCCCTGGAGCATGATCGACAAGATCACCCCCCGCCCCGACGCCTCCGTGGAAGAGATGCTGCGTCAGGACGGGCTGCAGGGGCTGGATCCGGTGGTCACCTCCAAAAACACTTACATCGCGCCTTTCGTGAACGCGGAGGAGAGCGAATACCTGGTCATCGAGGACGATTTCCCCAACGGCCGCCCGGCCCTGGAAAAGGCGGGCTTCATCTTCACCGACCGGGACACCGTCAACAAGGTGGAGCGCATGAAGGTGTGCACCTGCCTGAACCCGCTGCATACCTCCCTGGCGGTGTACGGCTGCCTGCTGGGTTATACCCGTATCTGGCAGGAAATGAAGGATGAGGACCTGGTAAAGCTGATCCGGCGCGTGGGCTATACGGAGGGCCTGCCCGTGGTCACCGACCCCGGCGTCATCAACCCCAGGGAATTCATCGATACCGTGGTGAACGTGCGCCTGCCCAATCCCTTCATGCCCGACGCGCCCCAGCGCATCGCCACCGATACCAGCCAGAAAATCCCCATCCGCTTCGGCGAAACCATCAAGGCGTATCTTGCCAGCCCCGATCTGGACGCCCATTCCCTGAAAGCCATCCTGCTGGTGCTGGCGGGCTGGATCCGTTACCTCATGGGCCTGGACGATGCGGGCAAGCCCTTTGAGCTCAGCAGCGACCCGCTGATGGACGGCCTGAAATATATGGTGGCCGGCCTCCGTCTGGGCGACCGGCGCACGCCCGCCGAATTAAAGGATATGCTGAACCCGCTGCTGACCAACGCTTCCATCTTCGGCGTGGATCTGGTGGAAACCGGCCTCGCCGACGCCGTGTGCGAAAACCTGAGCCGGCTCATCGCCGGCCCCGGCGCTGTGAGGAAGACCCTGCAAGCGCTGTAAAGATACAAGGGATACGTTGGGGGCTCTCCGCCCCCAAACCCCTGACCAGAGGGTTTCACCCTCTGGTCTCCAATAGCGGAAGTTGCTTGACACAATGAGCAAAGCTTGTTCCCGCTGTTTCTTAGGAGAAATGATCCGGCTTTCGACGTGATGCTTCTGGCCCGACGGCTGAAAGCCGCCAACCCGGACGCAAAGCGTCCGGGGAAAGCCGGGGAATAATCCCAGGGGAAAGCGAGCTTTCCCCTGGGATTTTCCCGGACTTTCCTGGGCCAGAAGCCACTAACTTCCGTAACCCCAAATCGACTGGCGAATGTTGTTGGGACTAACCAAGGGGGTTATTTCGCCTATCGGGATGCAAGGGATGAAATCCCTTGCCGCAGGACGAACCGCCGATGACCGCCTGGGGCGGGTATCTCATCGGCGGTGAGATCAGCCGAAAGGGAGCAATCTCCCCATGAAACGGACTTGCGACCTTTGAGGCTGCGGATCTGGGCGCGCGCAGCGCCCAGCGTATCCCTCTTTGGGTTTTCAATACGCGAACAGCACGTTATACTGTTCTCAATTTAGGGGGTGTTCACACTACCCGAAAAGAGCTGATTCTGAGATGATTTTTCGTCAGGCAAGGCGCATTTCCGCAGGAATACTGGCGGTATTTCAAGGAAATGCAACGCAGCATGACGGAAAATCAACCAGAATTCAGCC
>JAFZOG010000169.1 GCA_017550745.1 Clostridia bacterium
CACCCCTGGAGAACCAACGAAGAAACGGAACAAGAGGGGGATTGTCAAGGGGTTCTCCCCTTGACTGAAATCCGCAGCGGCGGCGTGTACGGCGCGAGGACGGAAAATTTCTGTAAGGAGCGCAGGCGACTGAAAGAAATTATCCTTCCTTGCGGTTTTTCCGCCCGGAAATCCCACAGGGATTTTAGGAAAAACCGTAGGGGGTTCCCGAAAGGGGGAAGGATTCCCCCTTTCGCGTTACTACGAAGCCGAAGGCTGAGCAGTAACATTTCACAAAATTTCACCGGACAGATTCATTGCCAAGGCGTTTCCTGAATGATATAATAATACAGCGGGCGCGCGCAGGCTGAGCAGCCAAATGGACATGCCACGGCTGAACGCTTTGCCCGTCCTGCCTGTATTCTATTCCAAGGAAGAAAAGGAAAGCTGCCTCAATGAGCACTCCTCCTGTCAAATACGAACTGCGCTGCGCTTTTTTGCTGTTCATGACCGCAGCCATCTGGGGCTTCGCCATGGCGTTTCAGCGGGAAGCCAGCCGATATTTGCAGCCATTTACTTTTAATGCAGCCCGCTTCACGGTCGGCATCATTTCCCTGCTTCCGCTCATGGCACGGGAGATCAGAGCCACCGGAACACCATTAACGAAATCCGATATGCTCAAAGGCGCGGTTCAGGGCGCAGCGCTGTTCCTTGCCTCTTTTTTGCAGCAGTCCGCCGTGAGCGACGCCGGCGCGGGAAAGGCCGGTTTTCTGACCGCGCTGTACGTGGTGATGGTGCCCGTGCTGGGCGCGTTGATCGGCAAACGGACGCAGATCACCACCTGGCTGGCGCTGGCCCTGGCCCTGCCTGCCCTGTATCTGCTGTGCGTCCCGGCGAAAGAGCATTTTTCCCTGGCCCCGTCTGATTCCATCCTGCTGTTCAGCAGCGTGGTCTGGGCGGTGCAGATCCTGTGCATGGATCATTTCGTCCAGACCGTATCTCCGCTCAAGCTGTGTGCGACGCAGTTTTTATTCGCCGCGATTCTGAATTGGCTCTGCGCTTTCATTTTTGAGCAGCCGTCATGGGACCGTCTGCTCCGGGCGCTGCTCCCGATCGCCTATTGCGGCATAATGTCCACGGGCATTGGGTATCTGTTTCAGGCCATCGGCCAGAAGGGATGCCGTCCGGCGTACGCCGCGCTGATCATGAGCCTGGAGTCTGTTTTCTGTGTGGTCGCGGGAGCAGCTATGCTGGGAGAACGCATGGACAGCCGGGGATATATCGGCTGTGTGCTGATGCTGTCGGCGGTGATACTGGCCCAGACGGGCGGTTTATTCCGGCTGAAAGGAGGAAACGAACGTGTTTGAAATGGACAAAGAGTCGCTGGCGTACGGCGTGACGCCCCTGGAAAACCGCTTTCTGCTGGAGTATCTGCCTTCCGCAAAAGGCGATTACGTGAAGGTGTATCTGTGGGGCCTGTTTGCGTGCAGCCATAAAGGCCCGGACTATACGCCGGAGGATATGTCCAAAGACCTGTTTCTGACCGTTCCGGAAATCGAAGCCGCCCTGCGCTATTGGGAACGCCGCGGGCTGATTTGCCGCGTCAGCGACGATCCGCAGCAATACCGGTTTTATTCGCCCATGCAGCGCACGAACGCTCCCACCGCCATTGATCTGGATATGGCCTACGTCAACTTTGCGGAAGCGGTATACGCCGCCTTCAGCGAAAAGCGGAAAGTGAACCCTTCGGAAATATCGCTGGCCTGGGAATGGGTGCAGGATATGGGGTTATCGCCCGAAGCTGCGCTGATGCTGATCCACCACTGCATGGCCCAGTGCGGGCCGCAGTTTTCCTTCAAAGCCGCGGAAAAGCTGGTGGTCCGCATGAAGGAAGCAGGGGTAAAAACCAGCGAGGACGCGGACAGCTTCCTGCAGCATAATCAGGCGGTGCATGACGGCGTAAGAAAGGTGCTGTCCCGGATGGGAAAGCGGCGCCTGCCCACCGACGACGAACTGGCGCTGTATGAAAAATGGGTCTCGGAATGGCAGTTCGAGCGGCAGGCCATTCTGGACGCCTGCAAGGAAATGACCAGCGGCGATCCCTCCTTCAAGTATCTGGATAAAATTCTGGATGGATTGCGCAACCGCAGCGAAGCCAGAACGGGAAAACAGGTGGCGCAGCTATTGAAAGAGGAACAGGCGCAGAAAGATCTGGCCCAGGAAGTGTTTACCCGCCTGGGCGTCCGTCTGTCGGGCCCCGCCGCCGCGCTGGAATACAAAACGCTCCTGGAAATCCAGCCCCATGGCGTGCTGCTGCTTGCGGCGGATTATTGCAGGCGGAACAATCTCCGGTTGGAAGATATGCAGCGGGTTCTGGAAGGATGGAAGCAAAAGGGGTACGAAACCGAGGAAAGCGTCCGGGAATACCTGGACAAGCAGACAGGCATGCGAAGGCTGCTGCTGGATGTATTTGAAGCATGCGGACATCGGGGCAACCCGACAGTGACCGATATGGTACAGTATCAGAAATGGCACCGGGATTGGGGCTTCAATCATGAAATGATCTGCTCCGCGGCGGAACAGGCCCGCAACGCCGAAAACGGCAGAATAACCTATCTGAACAAGGTGCTGGAGACCTGGCATGAAGCAGGCATCAAAGACATCTCCCAGGTTCAGGCCAAGAAAGCGCCTGTAAAAAAGAAAACCGTTACAGAACAGCAATACACCCAGCGGGAGTATACGGAAGAAGAACTTTTGGCGGTGTCGGACGATTTGATCGAGGAAGCGAGGAAGCGGCGTGGAAAACCCAGTATGGAATCAGGTACTGACGGAGTTTGAAGCCCAGCGCGCGCGCAACGAACAGGAAAACGACCGGCGGCGGCGGGAAATCGCCCAAAAGCATCCCGACCTGGACGCGCTGGTCAATCAGCGCCACGAGATGGTGATGCGCGCGGTCCGCGGCGCGTTTTCCGACGGAAAGCTGCAAAGCGCGGAAACGGTGATGGCGGAGTATAACCGAAAAATCGGGGAACTGCTGGCGGAGAAGGGCTATCCCGCCGATTATCTGGCCCCCGTCTGCAAATGCCCCTCGTGCGGCGACACGGGCTTTGTCTACGACAACGCTGTACAAAAGCAGTGTGAATGCCTGAAAAAAGCCTACCGACAGGCCTTGGCACGGGCGGATGGAAGCGGGCAGGAAGCACAGACCTTTGCATCCTTTGACCCGCTGTGCTTTCCCGATGTTCCGCTGCCGGGCACAGACGTCACCCAGCGGGAACACATGACCGTTGTCCGGGACAAATGCCGCCAATATGCTGACAATGTGGGCACAGGCCCCATTAAAACCCTGCTGCTTCACGGCGGCAGCGGTCTGGGGAAAACCTTCCTGCTCAACTGTGTCTGCCATGAGGCGGCGCTCCGGGGCATCGGCGCGGTATGCGTAAGCGCTTACGACCTGCTGACGGATTTGAAAAGCGCTTATTTCTCACGGACCGGAGAAACGGCGGATGTATATTTTGACGCGGAACTGCTGCTCATTGACGATCTTGGGATGGAGCCATTGATCGACAATGTGACGGTTTCGCAGATTTACAACCTGCTCAGCAGCCGGGAAAAGCGCGGGCTGTACACCGGCATCACCACCAATCTGACCCGGGACGAACTGAAAAACCGCTATACAGAACGGGTTTCGTCCCGGCTGTTGGACAGACGCACCGGCATGGCCATCGCCTTCCTGGGGCAGGACATCAGGCTGGCAAAGCGCTGACGTTACCATTCAGCTAACGCTGAATGGTAGCAACAATCTGTTGCCTGCCCGGGGCATTCCGGCCCGCCCTACGCTGAAAACCGGCCCAAGGGCAGGTTTTCCAGGCGCTTCGGGCCCCGGCGACCGCCTTGGGCTGCCGCCCGGCCTACGCTGAAAACGGTACACTGTACCGTTTTCCGGGCGCTTCAGCCCCTGCGGATTACAGTCGGGGGATTTCCCCCGACACCCCCCCGCCGGAAATGCTGCTTGGTCTCTTCCAAATAGGTGAATAGTACCGCGCTGACCAAATAGGACCGTAAAAATATTTGCGAACGCTTTACTTTATCCGTCATTTTTTGTATAATACAGATGGTTCCAAAACAAAAATCAAAGGAGAAGAAAACATGAAAAAGTTGTTGGCTTTGGTGCTTGCTCTGGCGTTGACCGCGTGTGCGTTTGCCGCGCTGGCTGAAGGCGTGATGACGCATGATGATTTCCTGGCTGCCGAACTGGATACTGAAGTGACCGTAGAGACCTACGTGCAGGCCAAGCAGGGCTGGTGGGACAACAAAGGCACCATCTACACCCAGGCGGAAGACGGCGCTTATTTCCTCTATAACATGGCTATGAGCCAGGAAGACTATGACAAGCTGGTGCCCGGAACCAAGATCCGCGTGACCGGCTACAAGGCCGAATGGAGCGGCGAAGTGGAAATCGTCGATGCCTCCTTTGAAATCCTGGAGGCCGATCCCTTCATTGCCGAACCTATGGACGTGACCGCGCTGCTGGGCGCTGATGAACTGATTGCGCATCAAAATGAACTGGTCACCGTGAAGGGCGGGGTTGTGGCTGCCAAGAAAGACGCCAACGGCAACGACGCCGCTTTCCTCTACAACTGGGACGGCTCCGGCGCCGCCGGCAACAACAACGACCTGTACTTTGACCTGGATGTCAACGGCGTTGTTTACTCCCTCACCGTGGAAAGCTATCTGTGCGGAGAAGATACCGAAGTGTATCAGGCCGTGACCCAGCTGAACATCGGCGACAAGATCGACGTGGAAGGCTTCCTGTACTGGTACAACGGCGCGCAGCCCCATGTGATCGCTGTGAAGGCCGCTGAATAAGCAGATCCCTTTGAATTGCCATGTCGGCCTGTCCGGCATGGCAATTTGTATTATATGGGCGAAGTTGCCGTTTTCTATTGCGGATGGCTTCTTTTTTTGTTATAATAGGTATATCGGGGGCAAAAAAACAATGCTCCGTGTTCGTGCTTATCTTACAGAAAGTTGGGAAACAGCATGAAATTTTTACTCGATTTTTTGCATCAAAAGACGCCCAAATCCGGCGCAGAGGGCTCTGCGTATTATCAACACGCGCTGTGCATCAACGAAAAGCTGCTGGCCGCTTATTTTGTCTTTTGTTTTTTTGTCCTGGGGATTTCGACGCACCATTGGGCTTTGGAACCGGTTGTCTTATTTGTGGCCACCGTCGCCTGCATCATGAACAACAATAGGCTCAACCCGCAGATCAGCACTTTCTTTTATGCTATGCTCAGCGTGGTTTGGTGTTTATGGTGCAATTGGTTTGTGGGGTGGCATTACAGCACCCATCTGCTGCTGCTGCCGGTGCTGATGCTGTCCTTTTTCAATATTTATAATCCTCCCTGGCTCAAAATTACTGCCTGCATCCTGCTGTTCGTCTTTCGCATGTTCCTGTTTTTCCAGTCGAATATTATCTCCCCCTCCCTTACGATGGAAGGCGCAGGCATCGTTTTTCAGATCATTAACAGCCTCGTCCTTTTTCTCATCCTGTCATGTGACGCTATTATTTTCAGCTCCAGTATCCAGGATACGGAACGCAAGCTGAGGCTGGACAATCAGGAACTGCATAAAGAAGCGGGAACCGACGTGCTGACGCAGCTTCCGAACCGGCGGTCCATGATCGACGTGATGGAACGCTTTCAGAAAACAATGCCCCATGAGGTCTTCAGCGTAGCGATTGCCGACATCGATTATTTCAAGAAAGTCAACGATACTTACGGGCACAACTGCGGGGACTATACACTGAAAACGCTGGCCGCCCTGTTCCGAAAACTGGCGGGAACGGATTACAGCGTATGCCGCTGGGGCGGGGAAGAATTCTGCTTTTTCATGCCGGGAAAAAACATCGACGAGGCCTGGAACGCCATGTTTGAGGTATGCAATGAAGTGAAAAAGACGCCTCTCAGCTTTGAGGGCAAGGATTTCTCCGTCACGATCACCATCGGCATTGAGGAAAATGATTTCCGCTCTTCCATGGAGGACATCCTCGAACAGGCCGATAAAAAACTGTATATGGGCAAAATCAGCGGACGCGACAGGGTCGTTATGTGACGCTTCAAAGGAATCTCAGTTTTTATCTTCCCCTTTCCCCCGGCATTCGCTTCACAACCCAGTGCTTCCCAAATAAAATACCAAAAAACAAAACCGTCCGCGAGGAATCAAATCCCTGGCGGACGGTTTTAATGCTATTGCTTTGACCCTTGTTTCTGCTGATTATTTCTTTATCAGCGCTTTCAGCTCGTCCACTTTGTCCGTATGCTCCCAGGGCAGGTCAATGTCTGTGCGGCCAAAGTGACCGTATGCGGCTGTCTGGCGGTAAATGGGACGGCGCAGGTTCAACCGTTCGATAATGGCGTCGGGCCGCATATCAAACACCTTTTCAACCAGCTTTGCAATTTCCTCATCTGGGATCACGCCGGTGCCGCGGGTATTCACCTGGAAAGAAACCGGCTTTGCCACACCGATGGCATAGGCCAGGGCGATCTCGCACTGCTTTGCCAATCCGGCGGCAACTACGTTTTTTGCCGCGTGCCTGGCGGCGTAAGCGGCGGAACGGTCCACCTTGGTGGGGTCTTTTCCGGAAAAAGCGCCGCCGCCGTGCGGCGCGTAACCGCCATAGGTATCCACAATGATCTTCCGTCCTGTCAGTCCGCTGTCACCCGCAGGGCCTCCCACCACGAAGCGCCCGGTGGGATTGATGAAGTATTTCGTTTCATCGCTGAGGAGCTTGGCCGGAATGACCTGCCTGATCACTTTTTCGATCATGGCCTGTTCGATTTCTTCATGGCTGACCTGCTCATCGTGTTGGGTGGAAATGACGATGGTATCCACCGCAATGGGTTTGCCGTCCTCATATACCACAGTGACCTGGGCTTTTCCGTCAGGCCGCATCCAGGGGCAGGTGCCGTCTTTGCGCACCTGCGCCATCCGGCGGGTGAGCCGATGGGCCAGCGCAATGGGCATGGGCATCATTTCAGGCGTTTCGTCGCAGGCGAAGCCAAACATCATTCCCTGGTCGCCCGCTCCTGTTTCATTCTTTTCCTCCTGCCGGGTTTCCAGCGCCGCGTCAACGCCCTGGGCAATGTCCGGGGACTGATCGTGCAGCGCGGTGAGCACAGCGCAGGATTCGCCGTCAAATCCTTTCTTGGCGCGGTCGTAACCGATTTCATTGACCACCCTGCGTACCACCTCTGCTACGGGAACATAGCCTTCAGTGGTCACTTCGCCCATCACCAGAATCAGCCCGGTGGTGGCGCAGGTTTCGCAAGCCACGCGGGAATAAGGATCCTGCGCCAGCAGCGCGTCCAGGATCGCGTCGGAAATCTGGTCGCAGATTTTGTCCGGATGGCCTTCGGTCACGGATTCAGAGGTAAATACTTTTCGCATACGGTTCGCTCCTTTTCTTTTTTTCTGAACACCGTCCGGGCCGCAAAAAAACCGCTCGTCAACACAGACAAGCGGCTTGAAAAAGCTTTCGTTTGCGCCTTATCTGCCAACGCGTTCCCGCGTTGCTGGAATTGGCACCTTGCGGTTTTCCGCCGGTTGCCGGGCTTCATTGGGCCAGTCCCTCAGCCGCTCTGGATAAGGTATTCAGTTGTTGATAGTATACATATATTTTCACCATTCGTCAAGAGGCAAGAATCAATTTGACGATTTATTGCTCTCCGCCCAGTGCAGCGCCCCGTCCACAGCGCGGTGCCACCCGGCCAGCAATTCTTCCCGCCTTTCTTCCGTCATCTGCGGCTTAAAGGAGTCGGCCACATGCCAGCCCTTGGCTGTTTCAGGCAGATCCTTGTAAATTCCCACCGCAAGGCCGGCAAGCAGCGCCGCGCCCAAAGCGGTTGTTTCCAGCACGGCGGGCCGCTGTACCTGTACCCCCAGCAGATCAGCCTGGAACTGCATCAGCAGCTTGTTGGCGCTGGCGCCGCCGTCCACGCGCAGGGCTGTGGTTTCCTTGCCGCAGTCCTGCGCCATGGCGGAGAACAAATCCCGGCTTTGATAGGCGATGCTTTCCAGCGCCGCGCGGACAATGTGTGCCCTGCCCGTGCCTCTGGTCATGCCCACCAGCGTGCCGCGGGTATACATGTTCCAGTACGGAGCGCCCAGCCCCGTAAACGCAGGCACAAGATACACGCCGCCCGTATCGGAAACGGAAGCGGCGACCGGCTCGCTTTCAGCGGCCGAAGAGATCATATGCATTTCATCGCGCAGCCACTGGATGGTAGCGCCGCCCATGAACACGCTGCCCTCAAAGGCGTATGTAGGTTTTCCGTTGAGCCGCCAGGCCATGGTGGTAAGCAGGCCGCACCTGGACAGCCGGAATTCGTCTCCGGCGTTCATCAGCATGAAGCAGCCGGTGCCATAAGTGTTTTTTACGTCTCCTTCCCGGAAACATGCCTGGCCGAACAGGGCCGCGTGCTGATCGCCGACAAGCGCCGCCACGGGGATTCTTTCGCCCAGCAGATCCTCCCGCAGCATCCCGATCACGTGGGCCGTATCCACGACTTGCGGCAGTATTTCCCTTGGAATGTCCAGAATCGAAAGCAGTTCATCATCCCATTCCTGCGTATGCAGGTTAAAGAGCATGGTGCGGCCCGCGTTCGTCGCGTCGGTTACATGGGGATGTCCCTCCACCAGATGCCAGGCCAAAAAACTGTCCACCGTTCCAAAGCAGATTTCGCCTGTTTTTGCTCGTTCCCGCAGATCCAGCCGATCCAGGAGCCATTTGATTTTGCTGCCGGCGAAATACGCATCCGGCACCAGACCGGTTTTTTCCCGGATCAGGTCGCTGTGCCCGTCGGCGATCAGTTGTTCGATGATAGGCGCGGTACGGCGGCACTGCCATACAATGGCGTTATGAAGGCAGGCCCCGGTGGCTCGTTCCCACAGGAAGGTGGTTTCCCGCTGATTGGTGATGCCGATGGCGGCTATTTCTTTGGGATCGATCTCAGCCTTCCGCACAGCGGTACGCAGCGCTTCGATTTGTGTGGACAGGATGTCCGCCGGATCATGCTCCACCCAGCCGGGATGGGGGTAATGCTGCGGAAATTCCTGCGCAGCGGAGGATACCATATGGCCTTCCAGCGTGAATACCACGGCCCGGGAACTGGTGGTTCCCTGGTCAAGCGCTACCAGATACCGTTTGTTCATCATCGTTTACAACCTCCACATACCAGTTTTCCTTATAAACAAATCATGCTTCATGGTCCTTGTGGGTTTCGGCAACCTTACGGATCTCCTCCTGGGCGTCCAGGAATGCGCCGGCGATCCGTGGATCAAACTGCGTGCCGACGCCCTCCCGGATGATCCCGATGGCCTTTTCAAACGGGAACCCTTCTTTATAGCTGCGCTTTGAAACCAGCGCGTCGAATACGTCGGCAACAGCCATGATGCGGGCGGAAAGCGGTATTTGTTCTCCCGCAAGACCCTTGGGATAACCTTTTCCGTCCCAACGCTCATGATGATACTCTGCCAGGTTCTTCGCTTCTTTTAAATAACCGGATTCTGATTCGGAAACGGCCTGAATGGCATGCTGGATGATCTCGCTGCCCTTCGTTGTATGCGTTTTCATGAGGGCAAACTCTTCTTCGGTCAATCTGCCGGGTTTATTCAAAATGGCGTCAGGCACCTGGATTTTCCCGACATCATGCAGGGGAGCGGAGTTTTCCACATCCTGCATATATTCTTTCGTCAGGATTTCGGTGCAGACTCCCTCTTTTATCATCTGCTCCATGATAATCCGCGCATAGGAAGCCGTGTTTTTGATATGGTCGCCCGTGCATTTATCTCGGCTTTCGACCACGTCTGCCAGCACCATGATCAAGCCGTTTTGCAGTTTGGAAATCTTTTCAGTCTGCTCCTGCACTTCTGTAATATACCGAACGGTGTCTTCGGTGGTTTTCAGGTAGGAATCATAAAGGTTCTCTATTTCGTCGCCTGTATTGATATTCAGCTTCCGCAAACGCTCCAGGCTGACCTGGCGCGCTTCCTCGCTGTTATAAGCGAACGCCTGGGCAACCCTGGCGATGCCGTTGATCGGCTGTACGATATAATGCCGCGCGAAAAACACCCCGGCAGTCAAAAGCAGGATAAAGAAACTAAAGAACAGTGAAATGGTGCGGGTCATAAAAATCTGCTCATTGGCGATGATCCGGGGCATCGAGATGTCTACGGCGGCATAGCATTGGCATACGCCCGCATCGTCATACACAGGGCGGTAGAATGTCAGCAGCCATCCATACGTTTCATCGGAAATGACAGGCTCGATCTCTCTTCCTTCCAATAAATCATCCAGATATCCTTCAAAAGCGGTATCAAATTCGATCACCGTCCCAGGCGCTTCGCCCGGCAAATCGTCCGTATCCAGATCGAACACCACATGGCAGCCATCTTCCTTGATCTTATAGGCATACACATACGCGATGTCCGGAGAGCTTTTCATGATGGAATACAAATGTCCCTTGGTTTCCAAATAGCCTTCGGCGCTGCTTCCGTATTTGATATAATCCGGCACCCTGTTTCCGTCAATGAACGAAGCGGCGACGCGGGAAATGCTTTCACCAATCACATACTGGTTCTCCAATGCCGCGTCATGGAACTGGTGAAAACTGATGAATGTTACGCCGACAGAAATAATCAATACGGCCAGCGCGATCAAAAGGATAATTTTGGAACCCAGCGACATGGTCCGAAATGCCCTTTCGTCCTTCGGATGAATCCGATCAGGGGAATCGTTTCGCCAGGAGAAGATATTCAATGCGTCCAGAACGCGGGCGGGAAGGATATGTAAAACGATTGCGGCCAAAACAACCGTAATGGTCTTATCCAACAAGTCTATCAGCAGGTCAGCGGACAATTGCGCAAGAAACACATTGCTTAATCCGCCGTTATAAATGCTGTGGGCAAGCGGCGCTGAGATCCCCGTGCCAAAGTCGCTGCCAAATAAAAACCAGGTCAGCACGGAGCCGATGCCTCCGCCAATGAGCGCTAACACCAGGATCGCCAACGGAAGCTTCTTCAGCTTTTTAAAATATCCCTGATGGGAAAACCAGGCCGCCGCAACGGCAATCAGCATATTGATCACGCCGTAATACGCCGAGGTATAATCGGTCAGTCCGTTGATTATGTTTGTGATAAATCCGGTCAAAATACCGGGAATATAACCGCACAGGGCAGCAGAAAGCACCGTGCCGATCGAATCACAAAAAACAGGCAGATTCGATGCGGCTGCTGCCCGGGAACCGGCCAAATTGATCAGCGTGCCGCAAAGGACCGCAGCCAATATGAGGATCGTCTTTTTCAATTTTGACTGCTTGACGCCCGTACCGTAATTCATTCCGACCACACCTTTCTTCTCGCGCCGGAAGATAAAACTGTTTCCCATCTGCAGCCAGTATACCACGGAAGTACTTTTTCTGCAAGAAAAACCATACAGCCATGATGGCACAAAAAAGCACAAAAAAAGGACGGCCAACGGCCGTCCTTTTCCATATTTTGTCAGGCTTTTCCGTTGCAGCCCAGCACGTCCACGATCTTGTGGCGCACCATGTCGCGCAGTGCGGCGCGGGCATCGGTGAGGTACTGGCGGGGGTCAAAGTGATCGGGATGCTCAACGAAGTGCTTGCGGATCATGGCGGTGAAGGCCAGGCGCAGGTCGCTGTCGATGTTGATCTTGCAGACGGACAGGGAAGCGGCCTTGCGCAGCTGTTCCTCGGGAATGCCCACAGCATCCGGCATCTTGCCGCCGTATTCGTTGATGATCTTCACGAATTCCTGGGGCACGCTGGAAGAGCCGTGCAGTACGATGGGGAAGCCAGGCAAACGGCGGCTCACTTCTTCCAGCACGTCAAAGCGCAGGGGCGGGGGCACCAGAATGCCGTCCGCGTTGCGGGTGCACTGGGCAGGGGTGAACTTGTAGGCGCCGTGGCTGGTGCCGATGGCGATGGCCAGGGAGTCGCAGCCGGTGCGGGTCACGAATTCTTCCACTTCTTCGGGCCGGGTGTAGGAGGAATCCTCGGCGGAGACATTCACTTCGTCTTCAACGCCGGCCAGGGTGCCCAGTTCGGCTTCGACCACGACGCCGTGATCGTGCGCGTATTCCACCACACGGCGGGTTTCCTTGATGTTCTCTTCAAAGGGCAGGCCGCTCTTGTCGATCATGACAGAGGTGAAGCCGCCGTCGATGCAGCTCTTGCAGGTTTCAAAGTCAGGGCCATGATCCAGATGCAGCACGATGGGCAGGTCGGTTTCCTTCACGGCCGCTTCCACCAGCTTCACCAGGTAGGTGTGGTTGGCATAGGCGCGGGCGCCCTTGCTGACCTGCAGGATCACAGGAGCGTTTTCCATCTTGGCCGCTTCCGTGATGCCCTGCACGATCTCCATGTTGTTCACGTTGAAAGCGCCGATGGCGTAACCGCCTTCATAAGCTTTTTTGAACATTTCCTTGGAAGTTACCAGAGCCATTTCTAATCATCCTCTCTTTTTTCATTCAGGTGACCCGATCTACTGTATTATACATGATTTTTCCTTTTTTGAACAGACCTGGGCAGAAATTATCCCGCTTCAAGGGGAAAAGGTGACGTTTTCGCCTTGGGCGGACAGCCGGGTAAGGGGTTTTGCTTCGGCAATGAACTGTGCCCAGTTCATTTTCGCGGGGTCAGGGAACTGTTCCGGGTCGGTGTATAAGCATTCAAGAATCTCCAGGCTGTCAGCACGCAAAACGCCCACCGCAGTCAGGAAACCGTCCTGTATCTCTTTTCCGCTCATGTCGATGGTGATGTTGAGCGTGGCATCCACAAAATACAAGTCCCCGTCCCGAACGCTGAAAGAAAAATACTCGTGGCCCGTCATCTCGCCGTTAAGCGTGTCGCTGATCTCCATACGCCCGCGGGTCACGGTTTCGGCAATTTCGTAGCTGCGCACCCGTTCAAACAGTCCGCCCCCCGAGACCGCATAATCCCCGTTCAATTGAAGCTCCATCGGCGTTTCGTCATGGGGATCGGGCGTGACAGATTCAAGCTCAGGCGCGTCGTCCACGGTTGTTTCATAGGTATAATCACCGCCCTGTGTCCAGGAGAAGCGGTAATACCCGTCCGAAGGCGCTTCGCCCGACGCCGTTGCGTCCTGAATGAACTGATTGATTGCGCTGACCGGAATGGCATACGTCAGGTTATCAAAGCTCCTGGAAGAAACGATGCTTAATTCATCCGCATACACGGACATCACGGCCTTCGCCGTTTCCGCCAAATCACCATCGCCCTGAATGACCGGAGCTTCCATATGTTCAGGCGTTGGAGAGGGGGCCGCATCTTTTTCCTCCTCTTTTCCGCCGCAGCCGCTTACGAATACCAGCAGCAGGATCAGCAGCAGGGCCGTTTTCTTTTTCCACATCTTCCGAAACCTCCCAAATGGTTGCCAGATGATTATACAATACTTTTCAAAAATACTCAACGTTAAAGTATGCGATATTATACTGTTCAGAGTTATGCTGTAAAGGGTGATTTTTATATCACCTGAATACAGCATAGCTGGCGGCTCATCTGTGGCAGGAAAGGGTTGCGGCTATGCCGATCCCAACACAGAGCCTCGTAAGGCCAATTAACCTTGATGGTTGCCGTGCTCACATTCGTGGCCCGGCAATATGGCCAACCGCCCTTCGGGTCGGTTGCCTCATCGTGATACCACAGGAGGAGCGAAAAATGAATACGATCTTTGAAGAAAGCGGCGGAACATATGTGCAAAAGGATGGGGCTGTGAAAAAAAAAAGCACTTCAAACCCCAACGAAAAAAACAGAAATCTCTCAAGGGAAAGTACTTGGGAGATTTCCGTTATTTTGGTATAATTAGGTTGATGACAAACTATACCGAAAGGAATTATAGCACAGAACAAGGCAGATTA
>JAFZOG010000170.1 GCA_017550745.1 Clostridia bacterium
CCTTTCCGGCAAATATATCCCCCCCGGGCCTTCCGGTTCTCCCAGCGCCGGCGGCGTAGACCTGCTGCCTTCCGGCCGCAACTTCTACGGGGTGGATCCCCGGGCGCTGCCTTCCCAGGCCGGCTGGATGGCCGGGAAGAAACTGGGCGACCGCATGATCGAGAAGTACATCAGCGACGAAGGCAAATATCCCGAGAATATCGGCATGGTCATGTGGTCCGGCCCCAACATGCGCAGCAGCGGCCAGGACATCGCGGAGTTTTTGTACCTGCTGGGCGTCAAACCCGTATGGCAGAAAGGCAGCCTGCGTGTCATCGACCTGGAGGTCATCCCCCTGAACGAACTGAAACGGCCCCGTATCGACGTGACGGTGCGTATCAGCGGCCTGTTCCGGGATACTCTCCCCCATTTGGCCGAGCTCATGGACAAGGCGGTGCTGATGGTTGCGAAATTAGATGAATCTGACGACGACAACTTTGTCCTGAAACATATCCGGGAAGACAGCGAAGCCCTGAAAGCAAGCGGCGCGTCCGCAGACGACGCCTGGCGCAGCGCGGCCTTCCGCGTCTTCGGCGACGCTCCCGGCACGTACGGTTCCGGCATCAACCTGGTACTGGACGCCAAGAACTGGGAATCGGAAAAAGATCTGGCGGATGTGTATGTGCGCTGGGGCGGCCACGTTTTCGGCGGCGGGCAGCGGGGCGTGTACCGGCCGGAGCTTTTCAAAAAGCGTCTGGCCCAGATGGAACTCACCGTGAAAAACGAAGAGAACCATGACATGAATATCCTCAGCTCCGACGACTACAACGGCTTCCACGGCGGCATGATCGCGGCGGTAAAGAGCTTCGGGCAGAAAACGCCGGTCTCCTATGTAGGCGACAGCGCCAACCGGGGCGCTCCCAAGATCCGCACCGTGGCGGAAGAGATGAAACGGGTGGTGCGGACGGAATCCCTGAACCCGAAATACATCGAAGGCCTGATGCAGCACGGCTACAAAGGGGCCATGGATATGGCCAACCGGCTGAACATCAGCTTCCAGTGGGACGCCACCAGCAACGTGATGGAAGACTGGATGTATAACGATTACGCGGAGAAATACGCCTTTGATCCGAAGGTGCAGCAGTGGATGAAGAAAGTGAATCCCTGGGCCCTGCAGAATATCGCGGAAACATTGCTGGAAGCGGAACAGCGCCAGATGTGGAATGCCGACGACGAAACGAAGGAAAAACTGCAGGAACTGTACCTTTCCGTGGAGGGTGAGATCGAGGAAGACGACGGGGAATAAGTTTTGTGGAGTTTCGCAAAACGTGCCAAATCGCAGACGGTCCTGCGCCACGGCTTACTGTAAACAATGATGGATACGATATAAATTTTAACTTTATTACGGGAGGATGATAACATTATGAAACGGCAGGGAACCTTTCCATTTACCGCTATTATCGGGCAGGAAGAAATGAAAAAAGCGCTGATGCTGAACGTGGTGAATCCCCGTCTGGGTGGCGTGCTGATCACAGGTGAAAAAGGCACGGCCAAATCCACCACGGTGCGGGCCCTGGCCGACCTGCTGCCGCCGCGCAAATGCATCAAAGGCTGCAAGTTCCACGACGACCCCAACGACAAATCCAACTGGTGCGATGAATGCCATGAGAAATACGACAACGCGCAGCCGGAAATTGAAGAGCTGCCCATGAAGGTCGTGGAACTCCCCGTCAGCGCCACGGAAGACCGCGTGGTAGGCACGCTGGACATCGAAGCCGCCATCAAAGAAGGGAAACGTTCCTTTGAAACCGGCATCCTGGCCGACGCCAACCGGAATATTTTATATGTAGACGAAATCAACCTGCTGGACGATCACGTGGTAGACGTGCTGCTGGACTCCGCCGCCATGGGCATCAACACCGTGGAACGGGAAGGCATTTCCTATTCCCATCCCGCCCGGTTCTCCCTGGTAGGCACCATGAATCCGGAAGAAGGCGACATCCGGCCCCAGCTGCTGGATCGTTTTGCCCTTTCCGTTTATGTGGCCGGCGAAAAAGACCTGGACAAACGGGCCGAGGTCATCAAACGCCGCCTGGAATACGAAGACGATCCGGAAGAATTTATTAAAAAGTGGGAAGAGGAACAGCAGAACGAAGTGCACCGCATCCAGCGGGCCATGAAGCTGCTGCCCCAGGTGACCGCGTCCAATGAGATCCTGCGCATGGCCGCCCGGATTTCCATCACCTTAGGCGTGGACGGCCACCGGGCCGACATCGTGCTGATCAAGACGGCGGAAACCTTAGCCGCCATTGCCGGCCATACGGAAGTGACCAAAGAAGACCTGCGGGAAGCCGCCCATCTGGCACTGCCCCACCGTATGCGGCGCCGTCCCTTTGAGGAACAGAAACTGGACTGGGAAAATGTGGATAAGGTGATCGACGGATGAAACGGTCAGGATATCCGTTTGCCGCCGTCTACAGTCTGGATAAAGCCAAGGAAGCCGTGCTGCTGGCCCTTGTCAATCCACACGCAGGCGGAGTGTTGGTAAGCGGTGAAAAGGGAACCGGGAAATCGACCCTGCTGCGGGGCGCCAGGGAACTGTTCAACGCCCCCTGGATCGAAGTTCCCGTCAGCGTTACGGAAGACAGGCTGTATGGCTCCATCGATGCCGAAGCAGCAGTGAAGTACGGCAAGCGCCAGCTCATGCCCGGCCTCATTGATGAGGCGGATGAAGGCGTGGTCTACCTGGATGACGCCAACCTTCTGCGGGACGATATTTTATCTTCCATACTGAGCATCGAAGAAGCAGGCGGCTACCAACTGGAGCGGGACGGCCTCTCGGAACGCAGAGATACAAAATATACAGTGCTGGCGGTGATAGCGCCGGAAAGCGGGACCCTGTCCTCTTCCGCCCTGGACCGGTTCGGCCTGTTCGTGTCGGTGGACTCGGAAGTCGACGAAGACGCGCGGATGGAAATTGTCCGGCGGGTCACGGAATTTGAAAAGAACGGCGATGCTTTCCGGGGAAAATGGACGGAAGAAACGGCCCGGCTGGCGAAAAAAATCGCCGACGCCCGGACGCTGCTGCCGGAAGTGGAAGTGTCCGACGCCATGATCCGGCTCACCTCCGTTTATACATTAAAGGCCAATGTGGCCGGGCACCGGGCGGATATCTATTTAATGGAAGCAGCCCGGGCCGAAGCAGCGTTAGCCGGACGAAAGTACGTGCTGCCCAAAGACCTGGAAAAGGCCGCGGAATTCGTGCTGCCCCACCGTATGCGGGAAATGCCGCCGGAGCAGCCCCCGGAACCGCAGCAGCAACAACAGCAGGAGCCGAAAGAACAACAGCAGAATCCCCCGCCTCCGAA
>JAFZOG010000171.1 GCA_017550745.1 Clostridia bacterium
AACCCCAGATCGACTGGCGAATGTACTCTTCTCTACCCAACAGAGTGATTTCGCCTGTCGGAGTCCAGAGGGTGAAACCCTCTGGCGCAGGTCTGGGCGCGCGGAGCGCCCAGCGTATCCCCTTACTCACTTAAAGTGCCCAATAATCCATCGACTGAACAGTTACGTTATTTTAAAACAACATCAGCGGCGTAGAAATCAGAGAAGCCCGCCCAGTGGGGAATGAAGGAAGCCACCCGGCCGCCCAGGCAATAGAGGTGCAGGTCGGTGAACATGGGGATCCAGGCCGCGTCCTCCTCGATCAGCTTCTTTTCCAACGCCTGGTATTCCGCTTCGCGCTCCTGATCGTCCACGATGGCGCGGGCAGCCGATACCCGGGCGATGGTTTCTTCATCCGCGTAATTGATGCTGCGGCCTTTGGAGGATTCCAGGCTTCCGAAGAAGGTATACATGATGTTGGCCGGGTCGTTGTAGTCCATGCCCCAGCGGGCCACGAAGGAATCCATTTCGCCGGAGGAGCGCAGGGCCAGCCAGGCGGAATGCTCATGGGTGACGATCTCTGCCCGGATGCCCACGGCCTCCAATTGCTGGCTGATATAAGCGTACACCAGCTGCATGCTGCTGTTGGCGTTGGAATCCATGGAAAGCTCGAAATGGATTTCGCCATCCTTGTATCCCGCTTCTTTCAGCAGGGCCTTGGCCCCGTCGGGATCGTAGGAGATGCCCTCCAGCGCGTCGTTGTGGCCCCAAACGCCGGTGGGGATCACGCCTTTCTCCCGCATGGCGTCGCCCATGAAAATGCCCTGGATGATCTCATCCGCATTGATGGCCATGCCGATGGCCTTGCGTACGCGAACATCCTTCAGGTATTCGTTGTTCTCGTTCATGATGAGATAGGTCATGCCCACCTTGGGGGTGCTGACGATCCGATCCGCGTACAGAGTCTTATAGATGGAGGCCACGATGGCGCTGTCCAGACTCCCCAGATCGATCAAATCCAGCTCGCCGCCCTGGAACATCAGATCCTGGGTGGTGGCGTCGGGGATGATCCGGACGATCAGCTTTTTCACGCTGGGTTCCTCGCCCCAGTATTTATCATTGTACACAAGGGTGTAATGGTCGTTGGCCACCCACTCGGTCACGATATAGGGGCCGGAGCCGATGGTGTCCTTAGGGTCCTCGCCGAACTTCGGGGCGTTCGCCATGGTTTCCGCGTCCACGATGGACATGGCGGGAGAGGAAAGCTCCGCCAGGAAGCCCGCGTTGGGTGCGCTCAGGGTCACGGTGAAATGGGTGTCGTCGATCACGCTGAAGCCC
This sequence comes from Clostridia bacterium, assembly GCA_017550745.1. Classification (GTDB taxonomy): domain Bacteria; phylum Bacillota; class Clostridia; order Christensenellales; family Aristaeellaceae; genus RUG563. Next base: position 1,318 of record JAFZOG010000171.1, read on the forward strand.
GTTAGCGTGTCCGCTTCCCCGTTCATCACCTGTTCGCCGCCCAGCACCTCCAGGGGGATTTCCGTGTTCTGCTTCGCCATTTTGAGCAGCCGCTCAAAGCTGAACTGCACGTCCGAGGCGGTAAGCGCGCTGCCGTTGGAGAACACCACGCCCTCCCGCAGGGTAAATTCATAGGTCAATCCGTCGGCGCTGACGGTGTAATCCGTCACCAGGCTCTTGACCACTTCCGACACGCCGCCCACGGGCCGGGTCTCGAACAGCCGGTCAAACACGTTCATGGGAACCAGGTAATTGTCCGTGGTCTGGGCCACGTCCATGGTGGAAATGTCATACGTCACAGCGGTCCGCAAAAGCCCGGGCTCCGCGTCCTCCGAAAGGGCAATACTGCCCAGCGCGGACATCATCATGCAAAGGGTCAAAAGCAGCGCGGCAATTTTCTTCATATGCTCAACCTTCCTTTCCGATCTGCAGAATGAATCCGGATGTAAGATCATTATATCGGTTTCTCTTTCCGTTGGCAACAAAAATACGGGAAAAACACACCGTAGACCTTCATAAAAAAATACGCAAAGCCGCCGTTTGTGTACGGCAGCTTTGCGTACAGCGGGTTAATTGATCACTGACACCGGTTCTTCGCCAGGCTCCTGAAAGGCTTCGATGTCCAGATGATTCGCCTGCACGTACATCAGGACAGCGGCGCGCTGGAACTGCGGCAAATAGCTGTCCTCCGCCGCGCCGGTGGTTAATTGATACTGTTCCACCAATTCCTCGTCCCCGTTGGCTAACTTCCGAAGGCTCTCCATATAGGCTTCGCCCTCATCCGCCAGTTCCAAAGAGACGGCGGCCCATGCCCCGTCTTTTTTCTCCAGCTTCATGACGCCGGGGAATTCGCCGCAGGCGGTACGTTCCAGGATCTTGCCGTTCCGTACATAGGCGAAGAGCCAGAAGTTTCCGTAAACCGACGCTTCCGTTTCCTCAGCGTTCATATCCGTTTTAATAACGATGGGCGTGGGAATCAGGACGCCGCCTTCCACGGGCGCAATGCCGCTGTCCATATCCAGCATACAGCCGATCACAGCGGCCATCACGGGATCATCGCCTGCATAGGCATAGGCGGGAAGCGCGGCATCCTCCGCGAAAGCGCAGCACAGCGCCAGCGATAAGGCCAGCGCCAACAGAACAGATACGGTCTTTTTCATCGTCTTTCCTCCATCAATCCATTTTGTTATTCAAACAGCATGATAACCGCAAGTGAGGCAGAAATCATTCGTTTCATGATGATCGCGCCTCCATATGGTAAAATTTCATTGATGGCCCGAGCGAGCTTCCCGCGCGCTCACCCGGGTTTATGCCATGGCTTTCCCCTCTCCGGGGAAGGGATCGGAGAGGATACGCGCAAAGCATACGGTGTAATTTACTCGGCGGTCACAAATTCCAGATTGCTCAGGAATTCGATCACCAGCTGGATTTGTTCTTCGGTCAGGGAATCGGCCCCGCCTTCCTCGGTGGGAATCAGAACGAACTCAAACTCATGGCCCATATAAATGGTGTACACATCGGCAAATTCGCCGTTCAGCTCTTTCGCTACCAGCAGCTTGGTACCGTGGGCGGTTTCGGTATAGGTGATTTCTACGTCGTATTCGTCGGTGAAGGTGGATTCAAGATGGGCGATGGCTTCATCGTCCAGGTCGTTCAGCTTTTCCACATCGGCGTACATATCGTCAAACATGATCGACAGGATCAGCGCGGGTTTAGCGGCGTCCTTGCTGGTAATCACGCTCATCAGGCCGCCGTTTTCCATCTCGCTCGTTTCCATGGTATAGCCTTCCGGCAGTACGCAGCGGGCCTCAAACGCGCCGTGTACATTGATGGTGCCGATATTGGTCATTTCAGCCAGGGCAGAGGCGCAGCAAAGCAGCATGGCCGCGCACAGCATGACAGCAACGATTTTCTTCATATTCTTTTCCTTTCTCCTTTTCATCGTTGTTTTAGAAAGTTAAGGCGCGGATCACTTCACAGTCACGTAAGAACGGCTGATGAAGCCGATCTTGCCGGTGTCGGGGTCTTCCACCTGATACCAGTTTTTCAGTTCGGCGATCACGATCAGTTCCTTGCCCTGGGCGCAGGTGGAGATCCGTTCGGACTCGCTGGTGGGGGCCCAGCGCAGGTTCACCCAGCCGGAAGCGCGGGAGGGACGGGCCACCACGGTATAGGGAGAAACCGATTTCGCGGAAGCGAATTCCGCGTTCATATCGGCCAGCACAGTTTTCGGGCTGGTGCTGCTGCTGGACTTACTGGAACTGCCGGAACTGGAAGATGATTTTTTGGGGGCCGGCTGATAACTCACCAGGAAACGGCTCTGCACGTAAGCCACGGTGGAGGGGGAAGTGGCCCAGGGAATCGTGCTCCAGCCGTTGGGCATCGTTTGGATGACCTCAATCTTGGTTCCGTATTTCAAGTGGCCAATGACGTTGTCGCCTTCCCCCGGATAGCTGCGCACATTCAGGGTTTTGCCGTTATCCGTGTAGACATACTGGTAGTACTGGGCGAAAGCCGACGTGGGAATGATCATTGCCAGCATCATGGCAATGAGCGCCAGGGAAAGAAGTTTCTTGATCATAGGGATACCTCCTTTAGGTATTTTTATAACCACGTTTGCCAACGCGATTTTATTTCGTTGATCAGGGATTAGGGAATAGGGATCAGGGATTAGGGATCAAGGGAGAAACCAGCCTGTCATTCTGAGCCGCGCCTATACGGATGGCGCGTGCGAAGAACCTCCCTCGTAAAGCAACTTCACAGAGAACGAGGGAGGTCCTTCGCTCGCCACATCCGTATTGTGGCGGCTCAGGATGACAGCTTGGTTGGCTCATTCTCTACAGACTGCTGCCATTTTGCGCAGAATTTTAATCATAAGGGCCTACTTCCTCCCGCTCCGGTATACACAGTGTCGCCACCGCGCCGCCGCCCTCCCGGGGCGCGATTTCCAGCGTACCCCCGCACATGCGCTCCAGGCGAAGGCGGGTGCTGGCCAGGCCCACGCCCTCCTCCGCGTCGTTCGGGGGAAGGAAATCCGCGCCGTCGTCTTCCACGGTGATTTCGCTGCCGCCGTTTACTTTGCGGGTGCGGACGGTGACGGTCAGGCGTTCGATTTCGGGGTCCATGCCGTGCTTTACCGCGTTTTCCACAATGGGCTGCAAGGTCAGCGGCGGCAGGCGAAAATCTGCGTGAGGCGTGTCGAAGACCACGTTCAGCTTGTCCTCGAACCGGGCCTGTTCCACGGCCAGGTAAGCGCGGGTGTGCTCCAATTCTTCCTCAAAGGGGATGGGCTCCCGCTTGGTGACGGAATTGAACACCTTGCGCAGATATACGGAAAAATCCAGAATGACCTTCAGGCCCTGCTTCGGATTGTCCTGGGTGATGTAGTAGATGCTCGCCAGGGCGTTGTAGATGAAGTGCGGGCGCATTTGCAGGATGCGGATATCAAATTCCTTGCGCGCGTTTTCCTCGGTCTGGCGGACGAAGATTTCCTGCTGGTCGCTCAGCAGTGCCAGGAACAGGATCAAGGCGGACAGCACCGTGCCGATGGCAATGGTGAGCAGGCCGTAGAAAAGCATCTGGATCAGCGTGCACAGCAGCGGCACCACCAGATACGTAAGCAGCGCGGTTCGCTGCTTTCCGTTCAGTTTGTCCCACCGACGCACAAGCCCCCAAAGATTCAATCCCATGATCAGCGCAATCGGCACGAGAAGAACGGGATACCAGGGCCCGCGTTTATACACGCCTTCGCTGTCAATGGTGTAAATCGAGGAAGAAAACTGGGTGTACACCAGCAGGCCGATGTAAACAGCCAACAGCGCCGCAACGGCTGCAAACAGGCGGCTTTTCCGCCAGCTTTCGCCGCTCAGAAGCAGCAGATAGGCGGTCAGTACGGGCATCAATAACGCGGACGAAAGCGATTCGAGAAACAGGCTCGGCTTCTTGAAGGCAGGGGGCAGCAGAAAATCGACAGCCTGACAGACGAGGATCGAACCGGTATATACGATCAGCAGCGAAAAAAAGAGGACAAAATACCGACGGATCGTTCGATCCAGTGGACGGTAAACCAGCGTCACCAGCAGCCCCAGCATCGTCATGGTCACGCCCGCGATGCCAACCGACAGGTTGATGAAATCTATCCAGCCGTTGGTCACGGATTCGTTCCCCCTCGATTGAAAATACTGTCTGGCAGCGGATACTTGAGCTTGGGCAGGATCGCCAGCACGTCGGCGGGCAGCAGAGGCTTGACCAGAAAGCCGCAGGCTTTCGTTTTCCACGCTTCCAGTGAGTGCTCCGGCCAGGCGGTCAGGAACACCACGTTGGTTTCAGGATGGAGGGCGGTCAGCTTTTCACACAGCTCAAACCCGTTGCTCCTGCCCAGCTCAATGTCCAGAATCGCCAGGTTGACCGGATTGCTCCTGGCGAACATCAGCGCTTCGGAGGGGCGCAGAAAGCCCGTGATTTCCGCGCCGGGCAGCGTTTCACACAGGATGCGCACCGCCCCGGCCAGGTTCGGCTTTTCATCATCCACCAGAATGATCCGGGGAATGGCATGATCCGCGCTGCCGTCGTCCAGCAGGTCGGAAACATCCACGCCCAAACATTCCGCCAGCCGGGGCATCAGCGTGATATCCGGGCTGCGGGTGCCGTTTTCCCACCGGGCGATGCTGGAACGGTCCACCATCATTTTCACCGCAAGCTGCTGCTGGGACAGCCCCTTCTCCGTGCGGAGCTTCCGCAGTCTTTCCGCGAAGCTGACAGTCATACGATCGGGTCACTCCTGATTCTGTCCGTCTTGATTTTGTTCGTTTCATCTTTATCTTAGCGAATATAACGCCCGGGTTCAAGGGTTTTCAGCAAAAAAAGCGTGACAATCTGGAACGCCCCCCCTTTTCCCCTGATGCAAAAGGGACTATAATTTTTTTGTGAAACGAAAGAAAAGAAGGAGATACACCTTAGGACACAGAATGATGATCCAATGTATTACCTTCAAGTTCGGTCAGGAAGGTCATCACATCAAAACGAACCAGGGAAAGGCGCGCAAACTGGAAAACAGACCGTTTATGAGGTGCCACAGGCGTTAAAGGAATTTGAGGAACATGTCCACGAAAGGATGGGCTATGAAATGCGTAAAAATCCTGACATTTATCTTTTGTACGAATTCATGGACAAAGTGCCTTTTACGGTGCGGATGAAAGTCCTCCTGGACGCGCCGGTTGACAGGGAGATGCTGGCAGCCGCGGCCCAGGAGGCGATTTGGAGGCTCCCGTATTTCAGCGTCAAGGTCGGGCTGGACGAAGGGCAGAATTACACCCTGGAGCACAACGACAGGCCCATTGCCGTGCTGCCCGAAAAGGACGAAAGGCTGACCCTGGGCAGCGATGCGGTGAACGGGCATCTGTTTGCCATTACCTGCCGGGATAGCTGCGTCTGGTTCAACTATTCCCATTCGCTCTGCGGCGCCATGGGCGGACTGTTCTGGGTAAAGGCTACCCTGTATCAGTACATGGTGAAAAAGTACGGCCCCCTTGAAGCGCCGAAGGACGTGAAGCTGCCGGGCACGCCTGTGGACGACGGCGAACTGTTCTTCCCCGACGCGGACAAGCTGCCCGACGATGAGCCGATCAGCCGGTATACGGGCGGAGACACCAATCTGCATTTGGGCAGATTCCTCAAATACCTGCTCAATCCCTTTGTGAAGGAGAATTATTACTATCAGGTGGAAATCCCCGCCAAAGAGTTTATGGAATACGCGGCCAGAATCGACGGAAGCCCCAACACCATCCTGACGGCCATGATGTTCAAGGCAGCTTCCCGCCTGTTCAAGGAGAAGAAAGGCACCTTTCTTTCGGGCAGGATCGCGGCGGACTATCGCAAGGACATCGGCGCGGATCTCTCCTACCGGGATTTCGTCCGCTTTATCCACGTCCGCTACGAATGGAGCATGAAGGACGAATCCATCCGGAAGCTCAATATGTGCGCGCGAGGCGCGGTCATCACCCAGAACCAGCCGGAGCTGAGCTTTGAGCGGTTCAAAAAGCTGGACAAGGCGCACAAAGGCATTGACCAACAGCCGGACCTGAAAGCCAAAAAGCAGTTCGCCGCTAAAAACAGCGCCTTCCGAAGCGATCCCCGGGATACCTATACCATCAGCTACGTGGGGCAGACGGACTGGGGCGGGATGGGCAAGCACATTAAGGGCTTCTATACCATCACAGACGGCGACCTGATGCTGGAAGTAAACGCCCTGAAGGACACTTTCTGCATCACCTTCCAGCTGATCAACAAGGATCCAAAGCCCCTGAATTTGTTCTGCGAGGTGCTGAAGCAGGAAAACATTCCTTACAGCGTATCGGAACGGTATACACGGTATATGCCAAGAATCAAACTGCCGTCTTGATCTTCATATGAATTGGAGGAATCTACATGGTTTTCAGCGTCACCACCGTGAACCTCATCAACATGCTGTTCATCGCGGCGGGCATCGGCATTTGCGGCCTGTGCTTTTTGCAGATCACGGCCTCCGTCCATCTGCGGAAGGAAGTGCGGCGGTATTTCCAAATCTTCCTCCTGCTGCTCCTGCTTTAT
>JAFZOG010000172.1 GCA_017550745.1 Clostridia bacterium
ACGAAGACCCTTTTAAGGGTGGCCAGTAGTCATACCACGACGGCTTGAACAAAGTGAAAGCCAGCGTCATTTAGGCGCTGGCCTGTGTTGGGCCCTTATAGGGCTAAGCGAACCACCCCTTGAAGGGGTGGAAGCGATTTCGTGAGTCATGCAGGAGAGCAACGCAAGATAGTGACTTGCGTTTTAAGAAAAATTTAAAATTTATTCTTCTCCCGGAGCGCGGACGATGGCGCCTTCTGCGGCAGAGGATACCAGCGCGGCGTAACGGGCCAAGTAGCCGTGTTTCACTTTAGGTGGCGGGCATTTCCATTTTGCCCGGCGCTTTTCCAGTTCTTTATCAGAAACCTTAACATTTAACGTACGTTTCGGGATATTAATCTCAATGATATCGCCTTCTTCGATTAAAGCGATATTGCCGCCTTCCCGGGCTTCCGGGGAAATATGGCCGATGCAGGCGCCCCGTGTCGCGCCGGAGAAACGTCCGTCGGTCAGGAGGGCTACATCCTTGTCAAGACCCATGCCGGCCAGTACGGAAGTGGGGTTCAGCATTTCCCGCATGCCGGGACCGCCTTTGGGTCCTTCGTAACGGATGACGACCACGTCACCCTTGTTAATCTCTTTAGCGCAAATTGCCTTGATGGCTTCGTCTTCCGAGTTAAATACCCGGGCCGGGCCGGAATGCACCAGCATTTCTTCCGCCACGGCGCTTTCCTTGACAACAGAGCACATGGGCGCGATGTTGCCTGTCAGTACGGCGATGCCGCCTGTCTTGCGATAGGGATCTTCTACAGTACGGATTACATCCGGGCGGGTAATCACAGCATTTTTGATCAAAGCGCCGATGGTCTTACCGGTTACGGTCTTGCAGCCCTTGTTGATAAGCCCTGCTTTGGCTAGTTCGTTCATGACGGCAGGGATGCCGCCTGCTTCGTTCAGGTCGATCATATGATGGAAGCCGCCGGGGCTCAATTTTGTCAGGTACGGTGTCTTTTTGGAAATCTTATCGAACAGCGATAAGGGCAGTTTGATACCGGCTTCATGCGCAATGGCCGGCAAATGTAACGCGGTGTTGGAGGAGCCGCCGATGGCCATGTCCACGGTGATAGCATTCTTAAATGCGTTCATGGTCATGATATCCCGGGGCAGAAGCTGTTCTTTGACCAGGCGGACGACGGTTTCGCCAGCCTTTTTGGCAAGGCGGGCGCGGTCGCCCTGGAAGGCTGCGGGAATCGTTCCGTTCCCCGGCAGGCCCATGCCTAACACTTCAGTGAGGCAGTTCATGGTATTGGCGGTGAACAGGCCGGCGCAGCTGCCGCAGCCGGGGCAGGAGCAGCGTTCGATGCGGGAAAGTTCCTGTTTGTCGATCTTGCCGGCCTCAAAGCGTCCTGCCGCTTCAAAGGTGGTAGAAATGGAAATGTCCTTACCGTCATAACGACCGGGAAGCATAGGGCCGCCGCTGCAGAATACAGCAGGGATATTCAGGCGCAGCGCAGCCATCAGCATGCCGGGCACGATTTTATCGCAGTTGGGAATCAGGACCATGCCGTCAAAGGCGTGGCCGTTGATCTGTGCTTCAATGCTGTCGGCGATCAGTTCACGGCTTGCCAGAGGGTATTTCATACCTTCGTGACCCATGGCGATACCATCGCAAAGACCGATGGCAGGTACTTCCACAGGCACGCCGCCGGCTGCCAGGATGCCGTATTTTACCATTTTTGCCTGGTCATCCAGATGGGCATGGCCGGCAATGATATCGGTCTGGGAGTTAACAACAGCAATCAACGGTTTCTTTAAGTCCTCGTCGCTAAAGCCGAG
>JAFZOG010000173.1 GCA_017550745.1 Clostridia bacterium
CGTCCAGCCGGTGATCCAGGTTGCAGAGGGTGCGGCCGGTATTGATGAAGAGAAGATGACCATTTTCATGCGCTTTTTCCAGGGCGGGCAGGACGGAAGCCGGCAGCTTCCGGCTGTCGTCAAACAGGGTTCCGTCGATATCGAAAAACAGCAGCATGAAGGTTCCTCCTCCGGGTTGAATGAGTCTCTATTGTAGCCGCAACGGCGATTCTTTTCAACAAAAAACGGAGACCGGACAGGTCTCCGTGCAGGATAATCGGGTGATCATTTTTATTTCCGGATGCCCCGGACGGCCAGGGAAACCGCATAGCACAGGGCGGAAACCAGTACGATGGATGCGCCTGCGCTGGTATCCAGGTAATAGGAAAGGGTCAGGCCGAGGAGGCCGCTGAAGAGGGCCAGGACCACGGACCAGACCGCATGCTGGCGGGAGGACCGGGCGAGGTTGCGGCCTGCGGCGGCCGGCAGGATCAGCAGGGCGTTGATCAGCATAACGCCGACCCAGCGGATGGAAAGCATGACCGCGACAGCGACCATGACCACAAAGGCGCATTCCACGAGGCGGGTTTTGATGCCGCGGCTGCGGGCCAGGAAGCTGTCCACGCTGGTAAGCAGCAGGGAGTTATACAGCAGGGCCCACAGGATCAGCGTGCCGATGAGGGCCAGGAGCAGCCAGAGCAGGTCGGAGGGGGTGACGGCCAGTACGTCGCCGATCAGCAGGGAGGAATACTTCGCAAACTTTCCGCCCCGGGCGAGGATCAGCAGACCTGCCGCAACCGAGGTGGAGGAGAACACGGAAATAACCGTGTCCGTGGAGGCGGAACCGGACTGCTTGATGACGCAGATGAGGATGGCCCAGATGATGCCGAAAACCAGCATGGCCACCAGATCATTCCGCAGGCCGAGGATAATGCCAAGGCCGATACCGGTGAGGGCGGAGTGGCCCAGCGCGTCAGAGAAGAAAGCCATCTGGTGATTGACCGCCATAGTGCCCAGCAGGCCCAGCAGCGGGGTCAGCAGGAGGATCGCCAGGAAGGCGTTTTTCATGAAAGAGTACTGATATGCCTCCAGCGGGAGGATTGCACCGAGGATGCTGTAGATCGTATCCATCATTCCGCCTCCTCTTCTTCACCGCTGTAGCCGAACACGGCAGAGAACTCCGGAGAGGAGAAAACGCTCTCAGCGGAGCCCTGGGCCAGGACCGATTTATCCAGCAGGATCACATGGTCTGCGTATTCCCGGACAAAGCGCAGGTCATGACTGACCAGCAGGATGGCCATGTGATGGGTCTGCTTCAGGTCCAGGAGCGTATCCAGGAACATTTTCAGGCCGTTGCGGTCGATGCCGCTGACCGGTTCATCCAGCACCAGCAGGTCCGGCGCGGGATTCATGGCCAGGGCCAGGAGAACGCGCTGCAGTTCACCGCCGGAACAGCGGCCCAGGGGCCGGTCCGCCAGATCGCCGGCATTGACGGCGGCAAGGGCTTTATCCACCAGCGCACGAGTCTTTTTGCCGACGCCGGTCCAGACCGGACGCTTTGAAAGAGAGGCGGCCATGAAATCCCGGACTGTGAGGGGCATTTCCCGGTCAAACTGCAGATGCTGCGGTACATAGCCGGTCCGCAGGTGAGGAATATCCAGCCCGCGGCCGTCCACATGACGAATCAGGCCTGTGTGGGGAAGCTCTCCCAGCAGGGCGCGGATCAGTGTGGTTTTACCGGCACCGTTCTGGCCGATGAGTACGGTGAGCTGTCCGCAGTGGATGTGCATGGACACATCCTGGAGCAGGGTCTGGCCGCCGCGGCGGACAGTAATCCGGTCCAGATCGATGTGACAAAGCTCGCAGTGATGCAGGGGCATTGATCTTCCCGCCTCCTTGAAATTCAGCGCATGATGATGTATTATA
>JAFZOG010000174.1 GCA_017550745.1 Clostridia bacterium
GCTGAATTCTGGTTGATTTTCCGTCATGCTGCGTTGCATTTCCTTGAAATACCGCCAGTATTCCTGCGGAAATGCGCCTTGCCTGACGAAAAATCATCTCAGAATCAGCTCTTTTCGGGTAGTGTGAACACCCCCTAATAAAAATGTCTTTGCTCCCTGAACACATAGCTGCCCGACTGTTTCATTCAGCCAGAATTGAACTTCCGTTGGATTATCCACATCCGAATGCCCTATAAATGTGATGGCCATATGCTTCTCCATGTATGTTGGGAAAGAAAGATCGTTATACTTGTTTCATAACCGTATAATACGGATATAGATTATTATAATATTTTCTCTCCGTAGTTACAATAAGAAAAAGCACTGCGAAGGGGAATTATTATGGAATTGGATTACAAAGCCATTGGGAAGCGAATCAAAATCGCCAGGATCCATGCGGACATGACCCAGGAAGCTCTGTCCGGGAAGATCGACCTTTCTCCTTCACATATGAGCAACATTGAAACGGGCACCACCAAAGTAAGTCTCACCACCATTGTCAACATCGCCAACGCGCTTTCCGTAACCGTTGATGATCTTTTGTGTGACAATTTGATACGAGCCAGGATACAGATGGAACGTGATATTCAAGCCGTGCTGAATGACTGTGATGATTATGAAATCCGTGTGGCGAAGAATACTGTGGAGGCTGTGATAGACGCTTTGAGAAAAAACAAAGAATTGCAAAACGGATAAATGCGAAACCCGGCTGGATGATTTCAGCCGGGTCAATTTCCTTCTGGCAAACAGAATCCCCCGATCAGCAAAAGGCTCTCACATGCCCATCTCCTTCAAAAAATCCTCCGCTATCGCAAAATTTTCATCCAATCCTTCTTGTGGTTTCGATTCGGACGGAACAGATTGTGCTGCTGATGCTGTAAACGCAAACCTGCTCATGGCCTGGTGAATGCTTTCACTGATCGTATCCAGTACCTGCCGCAGAAAACGATCTTCCTTTTCCCGGCTTTCCAGAAAGGGATCGTTCTCCTGCTTCTCTCGCCGGGAAAAGAAATCGTTGACGGCAGCGACTACGGCGCGGGTATAAGATTTGTACTCCTTCCGATCCATGTGCAGCAGGTATTCATAAGCCTTTTGATCATCTTCCCGCGACAAGTCCAGCCGGATATTGGTGTTGATGATCTTCCGCACAAATCATCATCCGCCTTTCCGCATCCGGGCAGCCGCCATTTGCTCATAGCCCTTGCCTGTGGCGCAGATGTCATCGTTGATCGTGACCCGGCTTTCGTCATAATCAGCGAAATTTTTCACAAGACACCCACCGCCTCCCACGATATACAGCCGCATGAGATCAGGATGATATTCATGCTCCCGCAGGCGGCGTAAGATGCCTTCTGTGTATTCCTTCGCTGCCTCAACGATCACATCCAGATATTGCTTGCCAATATCGGCGGTGCCGGCGCGCAGGATTTCTTCGATTATAGCTTCGTCCACCATTACATGGTATTTCTGCATCAACCTCTCCCGGATGAGCAGAGTACATTGATGGGTGCCGTATTTCTCGGTGAAGCACTTGCTGGAGATGGGCCGTCCATTGGTGATGGTCATCACGTTCATTGTTCCATTGCCGATGTCGCAGACCATATTCACGCCTTTGAAATCTGATAAGCGAGTGAAGATAGCGGCAAAACCCTGGGGAAACACTTCCACGCCGGTGATACGGATACAATAGACGGCATCCCTAAAGGTAAAGCGGATGTACTCGCTTGGATCACGCTGCATCAGATATTTTTTGAAATCGTCCTTTTGCTCCGCTACCCAGGTCAGGGGCAAGCCTGCAGCCAGATGAACGTCAGCGGAGAAGCGCCCGTAAAAGGCAAGTTCGGAGGCAATCGCGGTCAAGGTCAGGAGGTAGTAATCCTGGTCGGTCATTTTGTCGGCGGTAAACTCCTTATGTTCCTCGCCGATGGTGTAATACTGCCCCTCATAAAAAAGCAGGCTGTTTTTGAACGTAGGCTCTTTTTCATGGCGCGTCACACCTGACTGAAAGCAAATGTGCGCTGTTTTCACATTCCCATAGCCATGATCCAGGCCAATGATAACGGGATGATTGGGGTGGTTGTAGTCGGTAATCATATTGTTTTCCTTTCCGTTTCTGTAATCAAAAACGCAGGAGTTCACGTCCCCCTGCGTTTGCTGTAAATGGTTGTTCCGCTGTCAGTTGTAAATCAGTTCTGCCATCAGGATTTCCTCGGCCTGGGCTTTCAGGGCGTTCATCTGGCCTACCCACAGCATTTGATTCTCTGCTTTCACCAGTTCGGTCAGGCCCGCTTTCTCCTTCATTTCGCGCATCATCTGCGTTAGCCTCTCCTGCGCCGTTTCCTCAATCTCCAACAGGTGCGCTTGCAGCTTCCCGCTGAACACCAGGGAATTGTACAACACGGGCCGGTTCTGCATAAGATACCTCTTCCGCATCCTCCCGTACTTCCCGATGGGCCGCGTTTCCATCTCGCCCAGGGTCATGTTGGGCAGCAGCACGTCCCCTTCCTGCCGATAGGTCAGGCTGTTCGTCGTTTTGCTCATGTTCCATTCTCCTTTCAGCGTTTCGGATGATTGCTGTGCCTATGTCGCGCTCATCATACCCTTCCGGGAAGAAGCCGTCAACGATGGAGACGGCGATCTGCTGAATCTCCTGCGTGTTTCCTCCCAAAATTCCGGGCTGAAGCCGTTAATGATTCGGTCTATTTCTTCCTCCTCGGCGATCTTTTTTTCCCTCTCCTCGATGCGGTGCATGGCTTCTCTGGCTTTCGCGTCCATGTGATTGTTCATGGACATCGTCGCGTTGTATAGGCATTTGGTCAAGTAAGCCATGGGATTGCGGATGTTGGAGTGTGTCTGGTTCAGATTGCCGAACACATACTCGATATGCTCTTTTGTTACCTTGCCAAACTGCTCTTTTACATGCTCCGCCGGGTATGACGTGCCGTCAAAGGTGTAAAACGCCCGGCTCGATGTCAGGACGGAAACCATGAGATTTACGATCTCGTCTATCCGGCCGCGGCCATATTCCTCCGCCATCACTGCGTAAGAGATTTGGTCCTTCACCGTCTGCCGCGTCTGATGGAGTTCCTCCCAGGAAACCGGTTCTCCGCACTGAGAAAAAGAAAACTCTGTCGTCAGAGGAACCATCCGATCCGTCCTTCGGTTAGGCATCTGGCAAACCCATGCGGCAGGTGACATGGATGGATGGGATGGATGATGATTTTCTTCTGTGGGTTGTTTATTTATATTTTTATTTATTTTTGGGCCTACGGAGTAGGATATATCACTACCGGAGTTGGATATATTATTTAATTGCGTTGGATGTTCCAATGTTGGGTTTTCCAATTCAGGCTTTTCCTGTACAGGCTCCGCCAACACAGGAGAAGAAAAAACAGGCGCGCTTTCGTCATCCTCCGAAACCGCTTTGCTGCCCAGCTCTGCCTGCGCGTCAGGCTGCGGTTTTTCATAGATCACATATTCCGTGCCTTTCAGCTGGCCTCTTGTGTTTCGTATGCGAGAACAAATGACATACCCAGCGGTAATCAGCTCCTGCAGCGCCGCCCGGATCGCGTCGATTCCCTCTTTGCATATGCGCGCCAAGCCTTTCAGCGTGTAGTCCCACCTGTCCGGCAGGGACAGAAAGACAGACAGAAGCCCTTTCGCTTTCAGCGACAGATTCCGGTCTTTTAGGTGATAATTTGCCATGACGGTATAATTGCCGTTTCTTTCCACACGAAACACAGCCATCGGTTTTTCCTCCTTCTTTTATCTCCGGGCATAAGAAAAGCCCAGGCACTTTTTATCGTTCCTGGGCTCGCTTCCTGGTGAGATACCTTTTATACAGCTCCGCCATTTTCAGGAACAGCGTGGTCAGCTTTTCCTGACTTTCCGGGGATGGGTCCTGAATAAGTGATTTAGGAAGATAGGTCAGAAAAGGATCAATAGGAAGCCTGATGAACCCATCTCCCATGATAGAAGAATTGTTCTTAGAGAGAATAACTGCTTCTTTATCCGGTTTCTTTTCCTCGGACATAATGGCATCCAGCACATCTTGTGACAGCCTTCCTTCCTGACTGAGCTTTTTCATCCGCAATGCCTGAGACCGGGAAGGAGTTGACTGTTGCTTATTCATGGATTCCAACAGCGATTTCTGTTCTTCCGGCTTCAGGTATGAAAGCTCGACAGCGGGGCTGAAAGCAATTTTCTTTTCATCGACCAGATCAAGCAGCGGGGGAATCAGGTTCGTCAACCGGATATACCGCTGCACAGTGCGTGCGCTGTCTCCCGTTCCATCTGCAACATTTTCGTCTGATCGGAACTTCGTGCCAACTTGGCACGAAGTTAAATCCGTCCGTTCCCCCTGATGCTTAATAGCTTCCATCTTCATTTTCAGCGCAAAGGCCCGCTCGCTGTGCAGCATGTTTTCCCGCTGCAAATTGCTGTCCACCATGATGATTGTCGCGGCGTCATCATCCAAATCTCGCACGATCACCGGCATAGTATTTTTTCCTGCCAATTCAGATGCGCGCTTCCGCCGATGCCCCGCGATGATCTCATAACCGCCCTCCGGTCGGGGACGAACGATACCGGGAACCAGCACACCATAATCCCGAATGCTTTCCGCAGTCTCCTGCATTCGTTCATCGTCGAGAACCTTGAAGGGATGATTTTTAAACGGATGCAGTTCGGATAACGGCACATTGATTATTTTTTCATTCATAGGTTTTTCTGTCTTTTCCTCCTTGCTCCCTTGAAATAAAAAAGACGCTCAGAATTCATTCCTGAACGTCTTATACACGGTCATAACAGAGCCGCCGCAAAACAATTCACCTGCCTTTATACCCAAATTCATACCCAAACGGGGATTTAGTCTGGTTAATTACCATTGTGAAAAGCGCTAAAAATATTGTGTTTTATTGCGTCTGTTTGTGTTTCATTGTGCCCAATTTCGTGAAAATCTTCAAGTTCGAATCTCTCCTTCTCCGCTGAGGAAAGTCCGGGAATTTCAAGGTTCCTGGGCTTTCTTCTTTTCTTTGTACCCACTTTGGCTTTTTAACAGCGATTCGATGAACCGCTCCCCCGAATTGTTCGTATATTTACAGGGCAGCGCTTTTCATATATAATAATGTAAAAAACGAAAGGGATTTTGTTGCATGCGCGTGATCATACTCAGCGATTCCCACGGCTTCACGGGGCGGCTGTCCACGGTGCTGACCGTGGCTGAGCAAGGCGGGCCTATCGACGCCATCATCCACCTGGGCGACGGGTATTACGACCTACGGGATCTGGACGTTAACCTGCCGCCGGTGTACCAGGTAGCGGGCAACTGCGACCATTTTCACAGCGACACCCTGGATTTTGTGACCCTGTCCAACGCCAAGCTCCTGCTGACCCACGGCCATTACCAGCACGTGCGGGACGGAGTGGACGATTTGTTTGACCTGGCCCGGCAGGAAAAGTGCCACGCCGCGCTGTATGGCCACACCCACGTCCAGAAAATGGAATGGCGCGGCGGTATCCTGCTGCTGAATCCCGGCGCGGTGAACGACGGGAAATACGCTGTGCTGAACATCAACCGCCTGGGGGCCATCGACCCGGAGCTGCTAAAGCTGTAAGGAATTGGGCAGAAATAATATGGAAGAAATCAGACTGCAAATCATGACCCGTCCCCTGTGCCACGCCCTGTTCCGCGGATGGGAAAACGACCCGGCGATCTACGCGGACCTGTCGAAATTCGCGCCCTACCGCTACGGCCCGGAACGGGTGGACCGGTATTTTGACCGCCTGCAGGAGCCGTCCCGGGTGGTGTTCGCCATTATGCTGGGGGAAAAGCCCATTGGCGAAATACAGCTAAAGCGCATCGACCGGGAAAAGGGGGAATGCGTCCTGAGCATTCACATGCAGAACGACGCGGTGAAGGGAAGGGGCTTTGGCACGGCGGCGGAACGCATGGCGCTCCGCTACGCTTTTGACACGCTGGGCATGCGCGCCGTGCTGGCGGATTGCGTGCGGAAAAACACCCGCAGCCGGCATGTGCTGGAAAAGGCGGGGTTCCGCCCCGCGGGCGAGGAAGGGGATTTTATCCTTTTTCGGTGTGAGAGGGATTAACGGCTATGCCGTAAAGCGTCCACCGCGATCCGGTCCGCGGGGAGCCAGGCGACGCTGTCCAGCGCATCGGGGGCAAGCCAGCGGGCGGCCTCGTGCTCTTTCAGCGTAAGGCAGCCGGAGGCCACGGCGCAGCGGTAGCAGCCCATGGACAAATGGAAGTCCGGGTAATCGTATTCCACCTGCGCGATTTTTTCCCCCACGGCGATTTCCGCGTCCAGTTCTTCCCGGATCTCCCTTTTCAGCGCGGCCTGGGGCGTTTCCCCCGGCTCGATTTTCCCGCCGGGAAACTCCCAGCCGTCCTTCCAGGGGCCGTATCCCCGCTGTGTGGCGAACACCTTTCCCTCCGCCTCGATCACGGCGGCCACGACCGCAACGGTTTTTTTCATCGGATCATACCCTGTGCTTTCAATCGTTTTGATTCCTGACCATTATACCAGACCCGTCTTCTTCCCCGCAAGCAGGATTTTCTGCGCCGCCCGTCGAATATAGAAAATCGGATTCAATCCTTCCGTCATAAAACGCGCCGTCAACCGAAAAAAGCCGTCAGAAAGAGGCTGGGACGTGTTCAAAAGCAAAATCGATTCATACAAAAAAGAAGAGCAGACACCCACATCCAAGGAAGAAATCAACCGCCAGAACCGGCGGGCGATCCATTACCTTGCGCTTGCGTCCGTGCCGATCAGCATCGTGAACATGCTGGCGCAGCTGATGAGCAGCAGCGGAAACGCCATCGGCTGGCACAGCTTTTGGATCATCGGCTACTGCACGGCGCTGCTGCTGCTGGACCGTTTCGTGATCCCGGCCCGCTGCCGCCGCGCCACCTTGCTTGCGTATCTGCTGGAAGCGCCCATCATGGCGGTGTCCATCCTGCTGGGTACGGTGTGGGATCCCAACTATCAGGCGCTGACGTACCTGATGTTTATGATTGTGATGCCCGTTTTTATCCTGGATAAGCCCCTGCGCGTGGTGGGCGTGCTGCTGGCCTGGAACGCGGTTTTCCTGATCCTGTGCTTTGCCGTGAAGGCGCCCAAGACCCACCGGGGGGACGTGTACCACACCATTGAGTTTTCCCTGGCTTCCATCGCCGTCACGTTCGTCGTGCTGCATCTGAGGTTCGAGGTCATCCATAACCTGGAGCGCACAAAATACAGCCTGGAGCACGACGAGCTCACCCATACCCGCAACCGCCACGGCCTGAGCGCCCGGATGCAGCGCTATCTGGACAGGCCGCTGTTTGTGGCGCTGTGCAATCTGGACGACCTGACGCTGTTCAACGATTTTTACGGCCACGCGGCGGGGGACGAGATCCTGTGCACCTTCACCGATATCCTGAAAAACGCCTTCGGCCAGGACGATACCTACCGCTACGGCGGCGACGAGATCCTGTGCATCGTCATCGGCGGGCAGGAAAAGGAATGCCTGGAGCGGGTGGAGGACTGCCGGATGAAGCTGCAGGCCAGCCAGCGTTCGCGGCAATTGGCGAAAGCCTCCTGCTCCGTGGGCTATGTGACCGGGACGCCGAAAACCGTGGAGGAATTTTCCCACATGGTGCAGCTGGCGGATATTTACGCCCACCGGGGAAAGAAACAGGGCCAGAACCGCACCATCGGGCGGCCTTACAACAAGGAATCCCTGCGGGAGGGCATCGCGGAATCCGTCCTGTCCAACCAGGCCCAGGCTTATGAGACCAACCAGCTCACCGGCCTGCCCTCCATGTCCTATTTCATCGCCCATACCCAGGAGATCGTGTCCCATGTGGCGCCGAAGGATCTGCAGCTGGTGGTGGGCTTCCTCAAGATCCAGCATATGCGCGAGTTCAACAACGCCTTCGGCTACACCCAGGGCGATATGCTCATCCGCCGCACGGCCCAGCTGTTGAAGGAGAGCTTCCCCGACCGCAGCGTGGCCAATATCAACGGCGGCCAGTTCTGCTTCCTGTGCTACCAGGACGAGGCCCAGAAGGGCATCGACGAGATCAACCGGGGGCTGGCCGACTACAAGCCGGGCTATTCCGTCCAGGTGAAGGCGGGCCTCGCGGAATATGAAAAGGGCAAGTCCGTCATTTTGCTGCTGGACCAGGCCAAGCTGGCCCATGACAGCATCTTCGGCCGCCCGGATGCGTCCCTGCGCTGCTACGACGCCCAGCTGGACGAGGAGAACCGCTTCCGCCATTACCTGATCAACCACCTGGACGAGGCCATCGAAAAGAAGTGGCTGAAGGTGTACTACCAGGCCATCGTGCGCTCGGTCACCGGGAACATATGCAACCGGGAAGCCCTCTGCCGCTGGGAGGACCCCGTCTACGGCCTGCTGGAGCCCGGCAAATTCATCAGCCCGCTGGAGGAAGAAAGGCAGCTGTATAAGCTGACCCTGTTCATGGTGCGCCAGGTGCTGGAGGATTTCAAGGCCATGGAGGAAGCGGGCATCCCCCTGGTGCCGGTGTCCGTCAACGTGTCCCGCTGCGACTTTGACCAGTGCGACATCCTCAGGGAAATCACTTCCCTGGCCGACGCCTCCGGCTATTCCCGCAGCCTGCTGAAAATCGAGATCACGGAAAGCCTGTTCATGAAGAATCCAGATATGCTGCGCCGGGAAGTGGACCGGTTCCGGGAAAACGGCATCGGCGTGTGGATGGACGATTTCGGCAGCGAGTATTCCACGCTGAACCTGCTGGAAAGCCTGAATTTCGACCTGATTAAGCTGGACATGCAGTTCATGAAGAACTTCTCCGCCTCCGGGCGCAGCAACATCATCATCACCAATATCCTGGATATGTGCAAGCGCCTGGGCATCAAGACGCTGGTGGAGGGCGTGGAGACCCGGGAGCAGTTCGAGGTGCTGCGGGAGCTGGGCTGCGAGAAGACCCAGGGCTTCCTGTTCTCCCGCCCCACGTCTCTTACAGACATCCTCAGCGCAAAGCGCGCGGGGGCCGACACCCTGGAAATGGAGCAGCTTGCCCTGGCGCCGTACTACGACGCCATCGGCCGCATCGACCTGAACTCTCCCCTTTCCTTCGGCGGCAGCGACGACTTCAAGGAGGACCGCACCCTGCCCGCCGGGATCCTGGAGGACCGGGGCGGGGAGATCTATATCATCAACGGCAACAAGGATTATTACCGCTTCATCCGCGGCTTCGGCGGGCAGCCCCAGGAAACCGGCAGGGACGGCAGCCTCCAGATCAGCGCGGCGATACCGGAATTCCGCGAGGTGATCCGGCGGGCGGAGGCTTCCGGCAAGTGGGAAGTCATCACCATCGTCGTTCCCTCCGGCAGATCCCACCGGGTGTGCCTGCGCAGGATCAGCGCCCACGGGGATACCACCGCCCTGCTGCTGGTGCTGCTGCCGGGATGATAGAACAGAAAACGGGGGTTCATACTGCGTCATGAGGTATCACTGGATCGACGGTTATTTGTTGTCCAAAAAAGGGGTAAATAAAAATCTTGAGAACTGGAATTGGATCAGGTACCGGATCGAAGACAAAATGTTCGCGGCGGTGTGCTGCGATGAGGCGGGGGTGCCTTATTGCATTACGTTAAAGCTGGAGCCGGTTGAGGGCGCTTTTTTGCGGGAGCAGTATCAGGATATTTATCCGGGCCACTACATGAACAAGGCGCATTGGAATTCGATCAATCCGGACGGCGAAGTGCCGGATGATGTATTGAAATGCTTGCTGGATAAATCCTACGCACTGATCCTGGCGGGCTTCAGCAAAAAGAAACAGGCGGAAATACTCAACGCTTAGCGAATAAGATAGAAAGAATTACAGCTTGCAAAAATCAAAGGCGCGCTTCCTCACCGGGATGGTGAAAAAGCGCGCCTTGATTGTTGTTAGGTCAGAACGCGGGCATTACCTGTCTTCCCTGAAATAGGACAGGCCCAGGGAGGAGGGGGGCTGGTTTTCGCGCTTATTGCGGACGGAGGTAATGATCAGCACCAGGATGGTGACCACGTAGGGCAGCATTTTCAGGATGGGCTTGGCCGCCATGGTGACGTGGATCCAGTCGATGTTGGTGATGTAGCTGGAGCAGGAGAAGAGGAAGCCGAACACGGTGGAGCCGATGATGGTCATATGCGGCCGCCAGAGGGCGAAGATCACCAGCGCGATGCTCAGCCAGCCGAAAGCCTCCAGGCTCAGGTACGCTTCCTGGGAGGCCATGTAGTCGATGATGTAGTAGAACCCGCCCAGCCCGGCGATGGCGCTTCCCGCGCAGGTGGCCACGTACTTGTAGCGGTTCACGTTAATGCCCACGGCGTCGGCGGTGCCGGGGTTTTCGCCCACGGCCCGCAGGTGCAGGCCCACCTTGGTTTTAAACAGGATATAGCTGGAAGCCACGGCCACGATGATGGCCAGGAAAAACAGCACCCCCAGGCATTGCAGCGCGTCCTGCCGCCCGGCAAAGGGCCAGCGGTAGAGCATCTTTGGCCCCACCAGGTACACGGTGGCGTCCATCTTGCTCATGATCACCTTCATCAGGCCCACGCCAAAGGTGGTGAGGGCCAGGCCCGTCACGTTCTGGTTGGCCCGGAGGGTGACGGTCATGAAGGAGTAGATCAGCCCCATCAGCCCGGCCAGAAGCAGGGAGGACAGGATGCCCAGCGCCACGATCAGGAAGGGGGGAAGGCCGCTTTTGCCGATCAGGTTCAGCATCAGGCAGCCGCCCGCGCCGCCCATGCACATGATGCCGGGAATGCCCAGGTTCAAATGTCCGGCCTTCTCGGTGAGGATCTCGCCGGTGGAGCCGTACATGAAGGTGGCGCCGAAGGCCAGGGAGTCAATGAGGAAATTCAGCCAGATGTTCATTTCACGCCCTCCTTCGCCTGCCCGCGGCGGCCCCGGAAATGGAGCTTATAGTTGATGAAGAACTCGCAGCCGATGATGAAGAACAGGATGATGCCGGTGATGACCGCGGGCAGCGCGCCGGATACGTTCAGGTCCTGGCTGATCTGCGCCGCGCCCTGGTTCAGAAACTGGATCAGCGCGGAGGTGAGGATCATGAACAGGGGGTTGAATTTGCCCAGCCAGGAAACCATGATGGCGGTGAAGCCCTGGCCCCCCACGGAATTGGTGGTGACGGTCTGGTCCATGCCCGCGGCGATGAGGTAGCCCACCAGGCCGCAGAGCATGCCGCTTAAGATCATGGTGCGTATGATCACCTTGCGCACGTTGATGCCCACGTACTGGGCGGTGCGCATGCTCTCGCCCACCACGTTGATTTCATAGCCGTGCTTGGAATAGTTGACGTAGATGAACAGCGCGGCGGTCAGGAAAAGCACCACCAGGATGGGCAGCAGGTAATCGTTGCCCCCGATGGCGGGGAGCTTGCCGTACTTCATCTTCGGCAGGGAGGAGGAGCCGTTGGGCACCCAGATCACCAGGAAATAGGATACCAGGAAGGTGGCCACATAGTTCATCATCAGGGTGAACAGCGTTTCGTTGGTGTTCCATTTGGCCTTGCACATCGCGGGGATCACCGCCCACACCGCGCCGCACAGCAGCGCCGAGAGCAGCATGAGGACCAGCAGCAGCGGCTCGGGCACTTTTTCGCCCAGGTAAAAGGACACGGCGATGGCCCCCAGCACGCCCACCAGGGTCTGCCCCTCCGCGCCGGTGTTCCAAAAGCGCATCCGGAAGGCGGGGGTCAGGGCCAGGGCGATGCCCAGCAGGATGGCCGTGCTGCGCAGGAATTTCCATATCTTGCGGGGGGTGGAGAAGGAGCCCTTGAAAAAGGCGTTATAGAAATCCCATATTTTTTCCGGCTTTTCCTGGATCTTTTCGATCAGCAGGAAAGCCACCAGGCCGCACACCGCCATGCCCAGCAGGATGGCCGCCAGGCGGATGGCCCATGCTTTCAGGGGATGGATGACGGTCCGTTTGCTCAGATGAATCAGCGGTTCGCGGTTTTCTGCGGTATGCTGGCTCATATCAGGCGTCCTCCTTCCGGGCCCCGGTCTTGGTCATCAGCAGGCCGATCTCCTCTTTCGTGGCGGTGCGGGCGTCCACCAGGCCGGTGACGGCCCCGGAATTGATCACCAGGATCCGGTCGCACAGCGCCAGCAGCACGTCCAGGTCCTCGCCCACGAAGATGACGGCTACGCCGCTTTCCTTCTGTTTGTTCAGCAGGTGGTAGATGGTGTAGGAGGAATTGATGTCCAGGCCGCGCACCGGGTAGGCCGCCATCAGCACCTTCGGCGCGAAGGCGATTTCGCGGCCCACCAGCACCTTCTGCACGTTGCCGCCGGAGAGGCGGCGCACGGGGGTGTTGGTGCCGGGGGTGTTCACCTCCAGGTCATGGATGATCTCATCCGCCAGGGCCCGGGGCTTTTTCCTGTCCAGGAAACCGGCCGGGCCCTTGCGGTAGCTGCGCAGCATCATATTGTCCGTGATGCCCATGGAGCCCACCAGGCCCATGCCCAGCCGGTCCTCCGGCACGAAGGACAGCCGCACGCCCAGCTCCCGGATCTCCAGGGGCGTTTTGTCCCGCAGGTTGATGATCTCGTCCTCGTTGAACAGCACGTCGCCGGATTCCACCCATTTTTTCACCGCCTGGCTGCTCATGCCCTGGAAGGACACGGGCTTTCCCGCCCCGTCATGGAACGCCCCCTGGGCGCCCAGCTCCTTCACCCGCTTCATGCTCTTATGGAAGAAGGTGACGGGCTTGTCCTTCTTGGGATTGCGGAAGGTGATCTCCCCGCTTTTCACCGGCTGCAGGCCGGAAATGGATTCCAGCAGCTCCCTTTGCCCGCTGCCCGCGATGCCGGCGATGCCCAGGATCTCGCCGCCGTAGGCGGTGAAGGAAACGTCCTTTAAGATGTGCAGCCCTTCGCTGTCGTCCAGGTTCAGCCCTTTCACCATCAGCCGGGGCGCGGCATTGACGGGCTCTGTCCGCTTGATGTTCAGATTGATTTTCTTGCCCACCATCATTTCGGTCAGCTGGGCTTCGTTGGTTTCCTTCGTGTTTACGGTGGCGATGTGCTCGCCCTTGCGCAGGATGGCCACCCGGTCGCTGACCTCCAGCACCTCGTTCAGCTTATGGGTGATGATGATGATGGACTTGCCGTCCGCCTTCATGCGCCGCAGCACGTCGAAGAGGCGGGTGATTTCCTGGGGAGTCAATACCGCGGTGGGCTCGTCCAGAATCAAAATATCCGCCCCGCGATACAGCACTTTCAGGATTTCCACCGTCTGCTTCTCGGACACGGACATATCATATATTTTCTTCTGCGGGTCAAGGCGGAAGCCGTATTTTTCCGCCAGAGCGGCCACCTCCGTGTTGACGGCTTTCAGGTTGTACCTTCCTTCCTTCCGCACGCCCAGCACGATGTTTTCCCCCGCCGTAAACAGGTCCACCAGCTTGAAATGCTGGTGAATCATGCCGATGCGGTGGCGGAAGGCGTCCTTGGGCGAGCGGATCACCACCTCCTGGCCGTCCACGAAAATCTGGCCCTGGTCAGGAAAATAGATGCCGGAAATCATGTTCATCAGGGTGGTTTTGCCGCAGCCGTTTTCGCCCAGGATGGCTAAAATCTCCCCCCGGTACACGTCCAGGTCAATATGGTCGTTCGCCACCACGCTGCCGAACCGCTTTGTGATCCCGCGCATTTGCAGCGCAAGCGCCTTTTCCAAAGGAATCCCCCCCTTCCCGTCTTTCACAAAGAACAGAGCTTAGACGCAGAGTTTAGCGTTTAGAGTACAGCGTCCGGATATATACTTGACCAAGCGCGGGTTCCCTTTTGTTATCACTTTATATCTGTACTCTTTTTTCACTTTTGCCGGATTTTTTTGAATCCCAGGCATTCCATCACCCCCAGCACCACCAGCCCGGCGGCCATCACGGAGTAAGTGAAGACATGCGGCAGGTTGGTCTTGTCCAGGGCAAATTCCACGCCGATAAAGACGCCCGCGCAGGCCAGCCCCACGATGGCGGGCAGGAAGCGGTTCTTTGTGCCCTTTCCGGCCCAAAGGGCGTAGAGCAGGAAAACCGCTTCGATATAGAGCATGCAGGCCAATTGCTCCACCCGCACGAACTGCGTCCAGGTGAGGCGGTTGTAGTTCCGCAGGCTTTCCAGGATGATCTGGGGCAGGCAGATGTAGAACAGCGTGCGCAGGAACCGCTTGCCTTTGAACCTGGCCAGCGACACCAGGAACACGGTCAGATACGCGATCCCGGCCAGCATGAACACGGCCAGGTACCATTCCGTGTAGTCATATCCGTAGTCCACCCCCCTGGCCAGGGGGAAGAACTGGAAGGCTTCGTCCTCGATCATCCTTCCCACGCAGACCGTGCCCAGGAAATACTCCGCGAACCGCGCCATGGCGGCCATCAGCGCCCCGGCGGGAGCGTAGGCGTTCAGCGCGGCCATGGGCCGGTTGCCGGTGCATTTGGCGGCCAGCACCGCCCCCAGGATCACGCCCGCCGCGCCGCCGAAGAAGCTGGTGCATTCCATGCTGTCGCTCAGCAGCGTTTCCTCTATGCCGTCCAGCAGCACGTCCTGGATACAGATCAGGCAGTAGGTGAGCCTGGCGCACACCGCGCCCAGCACCGCGCCGAACACCAGCGTCAGCGCCGCCAGCAGCCCGCGCTTTTTCAGGCCCCGGGCGAGGAAGAAATGCGTGCCCGCCGCAAGCAGGGCGCTGCCCAGCATAAAAATCAGATACGATTGATTCATGTCGTTTTTCCTTTGGTATCGTTAGTCCGGCTGGTACGCGCTGGCAAAATAGATGATGTCAGAAACCCTGCGGATGTTCTTGGCGTCGGTATTGTTGATCTTGGTGCCCAGGAAGGCGATCTGGGTGGCCTCGCCGCCGTCGAACATATAGGCGGTCTGCACGTCGCCCATGCCGTACACCAGCCGGGCGAAATCCTGCACGCTCAGGCCGAACTTCGCCACCGCCACGATGCGGTACTGCAGGGGGCCGATCTGGCACAGGCAGATGCGCTGCGCGGGGTTCCAGCTCTGGCTCTTGTGGGGATGCACGATGGAGCGGGGATTGGCCTCCACCAATTCGCCGTTCAAGATGATGCAGGGGCCGAACTCAAAGCCGTTGATGATCTTTTTGCCGTCCGCCTCGGTGAGCATTTCGTGGGTCAGGGGGGTGGAGGGGAAGGAGCTTTGGGGTTTATTGGCCTCTTCCGTGTCCCGGCTGGTGGCCAGGATGATGTGGAAGTCGCCGTCCTCGTCGATGAGCAGCAGGTCGTGCCAGGTCTCCTTGGACTCGCGGAACAGGATGCCCTGCCGCAGCACGAAATCGTGGCCGTCGCGCTTGGCGAAGGAGTCGCCGTCCATGGCCACCACGGCGTTCACGCGCTTGGCCATCTGCGGCACGGTGGCGGATTCGCTGCGGGAATTGAAGCCGTTTTCCCCGCCGTTGCAGGATTCTGTGCGCAGCTGGGTGGCGTTTGCGATGGCAATGTCCATGGTGTACACGGTGCAGCCGTACTGGTCGTTCTTGCCCCATTTACGCTCCACGTGGATGGAGGGGTCGTCATAGGTGGTCATGCCCTGGGCATAGGTGTCCACCGGCCGCAGGCCGGGAGAAAAGTCGATGGGCAGCTCCACCACCGCCGCCGTCCCCAGGCAGGGCAGCGCCGCCAGGACGCAGATCAGAAGAAAAAAGAAGATTTTTTGGATGCCGTGGCGCATTGTCTTCCCTCCTTCGCCCGCTTTCGCCGCTCCGCGGCCGAAAACAGACACTCTCCAGCCAGTTTAATTACAATAAATATCATATCATGCCCGATATGATTTGTAAAGAAAGAGATTGAACAATAACGGCTTTCTGGGAAGCCGCCTTCTGAATCGTTACGATTTTTTGATGAATAAGACATAAGTTTAAAAAGATTTCGACAAAAATGTGTAGAAATTGTTTCAAAACACTTGATTTTTGGTTTCTTTTTTTGTACAATAGGAAAGGCGGGACAAAGGGGAAAGTATGCCTGCTTTTCCTGCTATCATCTGAGGAAGGATGAAGGAACGTGGCAAAACGAATTTTACTGGTGGACGACGAGCCCCTCATTATCAAGGGCCTGCGTTTTACCCTGGAACAGGAAGGCTATGAGATTCTGACCGCCTCCGACGGCGAGGAAGCCCTGGAGGTGTTCCATACCGAGCCGGTGGACCTGGTGCTGCTGGACGTGATGCTGCCCAAGCTGGACGGCATCCAGGTGTGCCAGCGCATCCGGGAGACCAGCAATGTGCCCATCCTGATGCTGACCGCCAAGGGCGAGGACATGGACAAGATCCTGGGCCTGGAATTCGGCGCGGATGATTATATGACCAAGCCCTTCAACATCTTGGAGGTAAAGGCCAGGATCAAGACGGTGCTGCGCCGGGTGACCCAGCCCGTCACCAGCGAGGAAAAGAAGATCATCCGGGTGCACGATATGGAAGTGAACATCGTGAACCGGTCGGTGACCCTGGGCGGCAAGGACGTGCGGCTGACGGCGAAGGAGTTTGACCTGCTGCAGCTGTTCATCACCAACCGCGGCAAGGTGTTCAGCCGCGAAACCATGCTGGAGACCGTGTGGAAGTACGATTATATGGGCGACGCCCGCACCGTGGACGTGCATATCCGCCGCCTGCGCGAAAAGATCGAGCGCAATACCGCCCAGCCGGAGTTCATCTTCACCAAGTGGGGAGTGGGCTACTATTTCACCGATAAGGATTAAAAATCCCTTCGCCAGCATCCGCTGGCAGATTCTGCTCGCCTTTCTGACGATCGTGGGCCTGAGCTTTTTTGTGATGGCCAGCTGGTTCGGCAGCATGGTGGGCGATTCTTTATTTGAGCAGCGCATCCGCGCGGACCGCGCCGGCCTGGAAAGCCTGGCCGTGAGCATTGCCCCCACGCTGGCCCAAAGCGACGCTCCGGCGCTTCAAAGCCAGCTTGCCTCCGCCGGGGGCGAACTGGGGGGCAGGGTGCTGCTGCTGGATCAGCACGGCAAGGTGCAGCTGGATTCCTACGGGGAAATCTACGGCACCCGGCTGGAGTATCCGGAAATCGTGAGCATCCTGGTGAAGGGCCAGAATGTGGACTATGGGGTGCATGAGATGGAAACCGGCGTGTCCCTGGACACGTCCCACCTGCTGTTCGCCCGGCGCTCCACCGCCTCCTGGGTGGAGTACTGCACCGCGGGCGTGGTGTACGATTCCGACGTGATCGGCGTGCTGCTGCTGGTGGCGCCGATCCGGGAGATCATGCAGAACCTGTACCAGCTCCAGGACCAGATGATCCTGATCTTCGCCGCCATCGCCGTCACCGCCCTCGTCTGCTCCTGGGTGTTTTCCCGCATCATCACCCGCCCCATCGCGGGCCTGAACCGCGGGATCCAGAAGATGTCCAAGGGCGATTTTTCCGCGCGGGTAAAGGTGCGGGGCTCCGGCGAAATGAAGCAGCTGGCCCGGGCCTTCAACTCCATGAGCGAAAAGCTGGAAACCCTGGACCAAAGCAGGAACCAGTTCGTGTCCAACGCCAGCCATGAGCTGAAAACCCCCCTGGCCACCATGAAGATCATGATCGAATCCCTGATCTACCAGCCCGACATGGACAAGAATCTGCGCACCGAGTTCATGACGGACATCAACAACGAGATCGACCGCCTCTCCGCCATCGTCAGCGACCTGCTGACCCTGGTGCAGATGGACTCCCAGAACGTGAAGCTGACGCGGGAAAACCTGTCCATCGCGCGGCTCATCGAAGAGAACGCCCACCGCCTGCAGCCCATCGCCGGCCGGAAGGGCCAGAAGATCGTGACGCAGCTGGGGGATCCCTGCGAGATCTACGCCGACAAGTCCAAGCTGAACCAGGTGATCTACAACCTGATGGAGAACGCCGTCAAGTATACCCAGGCCGGCGGCGTCATCCGCGTGACCCTCCAGCGCCAGGGCAGAAACGCCATCTTCAAGGTGTCCGATAACGGCCCCGGCATTCCCAAGGAAAACCTGCCCCATATCTTCGACCGCTTCTACCGCGTGGATAAAGCCCGCAGCCGCGAAAAGGGCGGCACCGGCCTGGGCCTGAGCATCGTGCACCAGCTGGTGCTGCTCCACGGCGGCGCCATCAGCGTGGAAAGCGAAGAGGGCCGGGGCGCCACATTCATCGTGGAACTGCCGCTGCACCAGGGGTAAAAGAAAAACAGTTCGTCAGGCGCGGGCGCTCCCGCGCTTGTTTGTATTCAGGTAACGAGGTCAATTGCAGGAAGGCACGCTGGGCGCTGCGCGCGCCCAGACCTGCGGCAAGGGATTTCATCCCTTGCATCCCAATAGGCGAAATCGCTCTGTTGGGTAGAATCAACAACATTCGCCAGTCGATCCGGGAATACGGAAGACAGGGGCTTCTGGCCCAAGAAAGCCATGGAAAATCCCAGGGGAAAGCTCGCTTTCCCCTGGGATTTTTCCTGGCTTTCCCCGGACGCGCAGCGTCCGGGTGAGGCGGCTTTCAGCCGCCGGGCCAGAAGTACAACGTCGTAAGCCTGTCTATCTTTCTCAAGTATCAGCGGGAACAAAGCCTGCTCTCCCTATGCTGTAACTTCCGCGATTGCGGGTCCAGGGGCCTCAGGCCCCTGGTTCGGGTCTGGGGCGAACAGCCCCAGCGTTCCCTTGGTTGGTTTATTGATTGCTAAATGGCAATCGCTTTTGACTGTCCGCAAATATCTGCTTTCTTCCCATTGAAATGGCTGCGCAATTGTGCTATACTGTCCGATGAATAGTGAAAAAACGGCGAAATGCCGCTTTCAGCGGAGAAAATGTATGATTCGGCAAAGACACGTTGCGTTTCGTCCCGGATTTGCTATACTTTTCCCGCAGTCAACTGAAAGGGGGAGGAAACAATGCAGCAGAAGAAAACAAATGACGGCAAGGCGTATGTGATTTCCTTTATCGCAATGGGCGCCGTGGCGGTGCTGTATTCCCTGATTTTTCCCATGTACCGCTGGCAGCATTACCTGATCGTGGCGGGCATCGCCCTGCTGGTGGGCCGCGTGGTGTTTATCATGGCCCAGGGGCTGGATACGTCCAAGGAAGCGCCTGTGCAGCAGTCCATTCCCAAGACCGGCGACAGCGCCGTGGACACCCTGGTGGAAAAGGGGCAGGAAATGCTGTCTGAGATCCGCAGGGAAAACGACCTGATTCCCGACGCCGAGCTGACCGCGCAGATGGATCAGCTGGACAAGGTGTCCAACCAGATCTTCCACACCGTGGCCGAGCATCCCGAGAAGGCGCCCCAGATCCGCCGGTTCATGGACTATTATCTGCCCACCACCCTGAAAATGCTCTCCGGCTACCGCAAGATGGACGAGCGCCAGGTGAAGGGCAGCAACGCCCAGGAGACCCGCGTGCAGATCCGGCAGGCCATGAGCACCGTGCTCCAGGCCTTCGACAAGCAGCTGGACGCCCTGTACCAGGATGAGATGCTGGATATTTCCACCGATATCGACGTGATGGAAACCATGCTCAAGCAGGACGGGCTGATCGAAAACGGGGTAAAAGGGCAGAAGCAGTAAGGTGCAGAGAGTACAGAGTGCAGAGTACAGATAAATTAGTCTGTGCGCTGAGGTATCCAAAATGAAAATCTATATAAATCTGCACTCTGTACACTCGACTATCACAAGGTTTGTAAATACAACAAAAATTGAAACAGGTTGATTGCGAAAGGAGCGTCCCCCGATGACTGAAAACAACATGGCCGAGGCCCATGCCGCGCCGATTTTGACCCTCCATTCCGAAGCGGAAGCGAAGCTGCAGATGGAGCAGGCGGTGGAAAAGCTGGATGAACTGAACGCCCAGGCCCCCCTGGCGCCCGACGCGGCGGAGGCGGTGGCGACCCTGGAAAGCTCGCTGACCGAAGAAGAAAAGAAGCAGGTAACGGAATTTTCCAAAACCATCGACCTGACCAACCCCGACCATGTGATGCTGTACGGCGCGGACGCCCAGAAGAAGATTTCCGGCTTCGCCGACACGGTGCTTTCCAACGTCAAGACCGGCGACACCGGCGAAGTGGGGGATATGCTCACCAAGCTGGTCACCGAGCTCAAGGGCTTCAACGCCGCGGGTGAAAAGCCCAAGGGCCTCAAGGGCCTGTTCTTCGGCGCGAAGCAGCAGATTTCCACAATCCAGGCCAAATATGAGGACGTGGCCAAAAACGTGGAGGGCATCGCGGGCAACCTGGAAGAGCACCAGGTGCAGCTGCTCAAGGACGTGGCCATGTTCAACAAGCTCTACGATATGAATCTGGCCTACTTCCACGAGCTGACCATGTACATCGTGGCGGGCGAGCAGCGCCTGAAGGAAGTCAGGGAAACCGACCTGGTGCGCCTCCAGGAAATCGCGGCTAAGAGCGGCGACGCCATGGACGCCCAGAAGGCCAACGACCTGGCCGCCCAGTGCGACCGGTTTGAAAAGAAGCTCTACGACCTGAAGCTCACCCGGCAGATTTCCATGCAGATGGCGCCCCAGATCCGCCTGCTGCAAAACAACAATTCCCTGCTGGTGGAGCGCATCCAGTCCACGCTGGTGAACACCCTGCCCCTGTGGAAAAACCAGATGGTGCTGGCCCTGGGCCTGCACCACAGCCAGCAGGCCATGCAGGCCCAGCGGGCAGTGACCAATATGACCAACGACCTGCTGCGCAAGAACGCCGAAACCCTCAAGATGGGCACCATCGAAACAGCCAAGGAATCCGAGCGCGGCATCATCGACATGGAAACCCTCATCGCCACCAACCAGAGCCTGATCGACACCATCAACGAGGTGTCCCGCATCCAGCAGGAGGGCCGCCAGAAGCGGGCCGAGGCGGAAAAGACCCTGGCGACGATGGAGAAGAACCTCAAGGAAAAGCTGCTGAAAATGTGATGAAATAAAGGCAGGAGGCAGGAAGTCATGCTTACAATATGTGGAAAGCTGCCATTTTAACCTCCTGCCTGACCGACGACGAGGAGGCCAGAAATGAAACTGAAAACAGGTACCGCCATTGTGATCATGGTCGTTCTGGTGATCGGCAGCGTGCTGTACGGCGCGTATAAGGGCTGGACGGAAGAAAAGGCCCATGTGAACGCCACCTATGCGGGCCTGGAAAGCATGCTGCAAACCCGGGTGGAAACGGCCTACAATATCCTGACCGTGGCCAGGCGCCACCTGCCTGAAACGGACGAGGCCGTGCAGCGGGTGAGCATGGACTTAAGCCAGCTGGACAACGCCTACACCGACCTTGGCCGCAAAGCCCAGGCCAATGACGCCCTGGCTCAGGACGCCGCCGGCCTGCTGAAAGCCCTGTCCCAGCTGGACAGCGTGAAAGAGGACAGCCGGGATGAAATGTATGTGAACAATTATCTGCCCCAGATGCTGGCGGAAAGCGAAGCCAAGACCGAAGGCGCGGCCTACAACCAGGCGGCGGCGGAATTCAATTCCCGCATCAACCGCACGTTCAGCGGCTTCCTGGCCAAGATGATGGGCATCGAACCTGCGGAAGTATTCGCCGCGCAGTAAGAAAGGGGGAGGAAGAATATGCGTGCTATCCGTGTCGCGGCGCTCGTGGCAGCGCTGGTGCTGTGCCTGGGCCTGACGGCCCCCGCCTTTGCGGAAACCAAGTATCCTCCCCGTCCCCAGGGCACGGTGGCTGACCTGGCCGGCGTGCTGGGTGAAAGCCTGATCGAGGATATGGAGACCCTGTCCGCCCGCCTGAACACCGCCGCCGGCAGCAGGATCTATGTGCTCACCCGCCACTTCCTGGGCGGCGTGAACGCGGGCAATTACGCCCGGAAGGTGTTTGACGTGTGGGGCCTGGGCAGCGGCGACGCCCTGGTGCTGATGGTGATCGGCGAGGAAACCTATGCCCTGGCTTTGGGCGCGGACGCGGAAAAGGCCGTGCCCAACGATACCCAGATCAGCCTCCTGGCCAATCATTTCCGCGCCCCCTTCCTGGACAGGCAGTATGACCAGGCCCTTTCCCAGCTGGCGGTAAACATGGGCCAGAGCATGGCCAAGGCTAAAAACCAGACCCTGGACGCGGCGGGCCTGTTCGGGCAGAGCGCCATCCAGTCCACCCCCCAGCCCCAGACCACCGACGACTGGTGGTACGGCATGTTCGCAAAGGACGATTACAACGCCCGGGAAAACGACGCCGACAAGTACTGGGAAAACTGGCGGAACCAGTGGAACCATGAGGAAACCAGCATCAACTGGCGCAGCATCATCATCTGGGCCCTGGTGATCTACTTCCTGTTTTTCCGCAAAAAGCGCCGCCGGAGGGGATAAGGTATATCCTTTCCGCAACGGCTGACAAATGGCGAGGTATAATAACGATGCGTCTTTGCATGATTTCCCTGGATGCGGTGGCGCAGCCCGACGCGGGCAGGCTTTTAAGCCTGCCCGCGCTTTCCGCTTTGGCGGAAAACGGCGTGTTCTGCGACAATGTGAAAACGGTGTATCCCACGCTGACGTATCCCATCCATACGTCGCTGATCACCGGCTGCTATCCCCGGACCCACGGCATCGGCCATAACCAGCCCTTCCAGCCCGGCACCCCGCCGAATATGCGGGCGTGGTACTGGTCGGTGCGGGACATCAGGGTGAAAACGCTGTTCCAGGCGGCAAAGGAGAAAAGGATGGACGCGGCTTCCGTCCTGTGGCCGGTCAGCGGGATGAACCGCTTCGTGCGGCGGAATTTCCCCGAGGTGCTGCCCCTGCCGGGGGAAAACGCGGCGCTGAAAATGATCCGGTACGGCTCGGCGGCCTGGATACTGCGCATGGAAGCGCTGCATGGCAAAACCCGCAAAAGCATCCGCCAGCCCGACCTGGACGATTACGCGGCGCTGCTGTGCGAAAAGCTGTACCTATCCCGCCGCCCGCCGGATCTGCTGGCCGTGCATCTGGTGGACTGTGACGCCATGCGCCACAGGTACGGCACGGACAGCAGCGAGGCCCGCGCCGCCATGGAACGGCTGGACGGGCGGGTGAAGCGGATCATTGACGCGGCAGGCCGAGCGAATTTATTGGAAGAAACGCTGTTCTGCGTGGTCAGCGACCATGGGCAGCAGGACGCGCCGAAGGGGATCCCGCTGGACAGGGAGCTGCAGGCCGCCTGCGGGGCCCGGGCCCAGAGCCTGGGCATGGGCGCGTATGTTTTCACGGACGATATCAAAACCGCCCGAAACGCGCTGGAAGCGCACCGGGCGGAGTGGGGTATTAAACAAATATTCGGCGCGGAAGAGCTGAAGGCCCTCCGCGCGCCGGAGCATGTGAAGCTGGCCGTGGACGCGCTGCAGGGCTTCTGCTATATTGACCGGCAGGAGGAAACCTTCGGGGAGCACGGCTTCGGCCTGGACTGCCCCCAGGCGAGGACGCTGCTCTGGCTCTCCGGCCCCGGTTTCCGGATCGGACGCCGCATCCGGGAAGCCGACCTGGTGGACATCGCCCCTACCCTCGCCAAGGCCCTGGGCCTCTCCCTCCCCGACGCGGAGGGAAAACCGCTGGAAGAGGCCTTTCTCCGGCCTTGAGGAAAGGGATACGCGCCTTTGAGCAGATAAACGCCCGGCACCGCGTTGAACTGAAAAGGGTTCCCCCAAAAATACCTGAATCGTTACTGAAAAGGTGCTGAACTGTTGACAATTTTTTTGGAAACGGTTGAAATTCTTTGGCAATTGTTATATAATGCTTCGTGTTACAGGCAAAGCACGGGAATATGCCGCCAACGTGCAGAGAGCGCGCATCCGGTGAAAGCGCGCGCGGCAGGCAAGCCCGCCCGTGGGCCAGCGGCCAATCCCCGCCGGGGCGCTCCCGTTACAGGGCGTTCAAGCCGGGCGTTTCCTGGAAAGCGCCAAGCAAGGTGGTACCGCGAAGCATGCCTTCGTCCCTGCAAAGGAACGGAGGGTTATTTTTTTAAGGAGGGAACCGATTCATGGCCAAGGAAAAGAAACAGGAATTCGTGCAGCACATCACTCCCCGGGACGAAAACTTCTCCCAGTGGTATACCGACGTGGTCACCCAGACCGACCTGATGGACTATACCCCCGTGCGGGGCTGCATGGCGCTCAAGCCTTACGGCAACCGCATCTGGGAGCTGATCCATGAACAGCTGGACCAGATGTTCAAGGATACTGGCCATGAAAACGTGTCCATGCCCATGCTGATCCCCGAATCCCTGCTGCTGAAGGAGGCCGACCACGTGGAGGGCTTCGCGCCGGAAGTGGCCTGGGTCACCCAGGGCGGCACAGAGCCCCTGCAGGAACGCCTGGCCGTCCGCCCCACCAGCGAAACTATTTTCTGCACCATGTTCTCCAAGTGGGTCCAGTCCTACCGCGACCTGCCCCTGAAATATAACCAGTGGTGCTCCGTGATGCGCTGGGAAAAGACCACCCGCCCCTTCCTGCGCACGGCGGAATTCTGGTGGCAGGAGGGCCATACCGTCCATGCCACCGCCGAGGAAGCGGAAGAAGAGACCCAGATGATGCTGAACGTCTATAAGACCTTCTGCGAAAAGAACCTGTCCATCCCTGTGTTCGCGGGACAAAAGAGCGACAAGGAAAAGTTCGCCGGGGCCCAGGCCACCTATTCCGTGGAAGCCATGATGCAGGACGGCAAGGCCCTGCAGGCGGGCACCAGCCACAACTTCGGCACCAACTTCGCCGTGCCCTTCAACATCCAGTATCTTAGCCGCGACAGCAAGCTGGAATACTGCCACGAAACCAGCTGGGGCGTTTCCACCCGCCTCATCGGCGCCATCATCATGACCCACGGCGACGAGCGCGGCCTCAAGCTGCCCCCCATGATCGCGCCCTTCCAGGCGGTGATCCTGCCCATC
This sequence comes from Clostridia bacterium, assembly GCA_017550745.1. GTDB lineage: Bacteria > Bacillota > Clostridia > Christensenellales > Aristaeellaceae > RUG563. The sequence continues at coordinate 24,935 of JAFZOG010000174.1, forward strand.
GCGGCCCATAAGGGCGGCGTGATGGAAAAGTGCGAGGAAGCCTTCAGCGCGCTGAAAGCCGCCGGCATCCGCGTGAAGCTGGACGACCGGGACAATGTGTCCCCCGGCTGGAAGTTCAACGAATGGGAGCTGAAAGGCGTGCCTGTCCGCGTGGAGCTGGGGCCCAAGGACATCGAAAACGGCGTGGCCACGGTCATGCGCCGCGACACCTTTGAAAAGACCGCCATCCCCCTGGAAAGCCTGGCCGAGGGGATCCGGAAGCTGCTGGAGGATATTCAGCAGAACATGTATAAGATCGCCGACGACTTCCGCCTGGCCCATACCAAGGACGTGCACACCTATGACGAGCTGAAGGCCCAGGTGGACGGCGGCTATGCCCGGGCCATGTGGTGCGGCGACCGGGCCTGCGAGGACAAGATCAAGGAGGAAACCGCCGCCACCTCCCGCAACATGCCCTTCGACCAGACCCCCTTCGGCGACACCTGCGTATGCTGCGGACGCAAGGCCAGCAAGGTCATGTACTTTGCCAAGGCTTACTAGGGAGTGTTCACACTGCCGCTCAAAGGCTGAATTCTGGTTGATTTTCCGTCATGCTGCGTTGCATTTCCTTGAAATACCGCCAGTATTCCTGCGGAAATGCGCCTTGCCTGACGAAAAATCATCTCAGAATCAGC
>JAFZOG010000175.1 GCA_017550745.1 Clostridia bacterium
CCTGCGGCAAGGGATTTCATCCCTTGCATCCCAATAGGCGAAATAGCTTCGTTGAGTAAAACAAAGAACATTCGCCAGTCGATTTGGGGTTACGGAAGTTAGTGGCTTCTGGCCCAAGAAAGCCGGGAAAATCTTCAGGGGAAAGCTCGCTTTCCCCTGGAGATTATTCCCTGGCTTTCACCGGACGCAAAGCGTCCGGTCAGGCGGCTTTCAGCCGCCGGGCCAGAAGCATGACGTCGAAAGTCTGCCTGTTTCTCTCAAGTTTCAGCGGTAACAAAGCCAATTCGTCCTCACAGGTTGTTTCCGCTACAGGAGTCCAGAGGACGAAGTCCTTTGGTGCAGGTGCATGAGGGACGAACCACCGATGACCGCCTGCGGCGGATTTCTCATCGATGGTGAGATCACGCGAAACGAGCAATGTCCGCATGAAGCGGACTTGCGACTTTTGAGCGTGCGGATCGCAGAGGCCCTCGCCTTCTTAGTAACTTATAGTGCTCTACGAATGCCTGCCTGAATACATATACTGAAAGAAGCGATATTTCACAGAGAAAGAGGGGTACTGCCATGGTACGCGCAATTGTCGGCGCCAATTGGGGCGACGAAGGAAAAGGCAAAATCACCGACATGCTGGCGGAGAACAGCGACATCGTGATCCGCTTTCAGGGCGGGGCCAACGCGGGCCACACCATCATCAACAACTACGGCAAGTTCGCCCTGCACCTGCTGCCTTCGGGGGCGTGCCACCGGCATGTCATGAACGTGATCGGCCCCGGCGTAGCGCTGGACATTGAAGCGCTGCTGAGCGAAATCAAGACCCTGACGGACCGGGGCGTGCCCGCGCCGCGGCTGCTGATTTCGGACCGGGCACAGGTGCTGATGGAGTACCACGTGGCCTTCGACTGCTACGAGGAAGAGCGCCTGGGCAAGGCGTCCTTCGGCTCCACCAAGAGCGGCATCGCGCCCTTTTACGGCGATAAGTACATGAAGATCGGCGTGCAGCTGTGCCAGATGCTGGACAAGGACATCCTGCGCCAGCGGCTCACCAACGCGGCGAAGCTGAAAAACGCCATGCTGGACAGCCTGTACCACAAGCCCCTGCTGGACGTGGAGGCCCTGACCGAAAAGTATTATGCCCTCGCCAAATCCATCGAGCCCATGGTGGGCGACGTGGCGCAGTACCTCCACAAAGCGGTGAAGGAGGGCAAGCGCATCCTGCTGGAGGGCCAGCTGGGCACCCTGCGGGATCCCGACCACGGCATCTTTCCCTTCACCACGTCCTCCTCTCCCCTGGCCGGTTTCGGGGCGGTGGGCGCGGGCCTGCCGGTAACGGCCTTTGAGCAGGTCATCGCGGTGACGAAGGCCTATTCCTCCTGCGTCGGCGCGGGGCCCTTCACAACGGAGCTGTTCGGCGACGAGGCGGAAGAGCTGCGCAGGCGCGGCGGGGACGCGGGCGAGTACGGCGCGAAAACGGGCCGCCCCCGGCGGGTGGGCTGGTTCGACGCGGTGGCTACCCGCTACGGCTGCATGGTGCAGGGCGCGACGGACTCAGTCATGACGAACCTGGACGTGCTGGGCTACCTGGATGAAATCAAGGTCTGCGTGGCCTACGAGATCGACGGCCGGCAGGTAAAGGACTTCCCCGTGACGCCCAAGCTGGACAGGGCCAAGCCTGTTTACGTCTCCCTCCCCGGCTGGAAGCAGGACATCCGCGGCATCACCAATTATCAGGACCTGCCGGAAAAATGCCGCCAGTACGTGGAGTTCATCGAGCAGGAAATCCAATGTCCCATGACCATGCTCTCCAACGGCCCCAAGCGGGAAGAGATCATCTACCGGAAATAAACCGCGAGGCTTCCGAACATTGCATGCTGCCCATTTTCATTCGATGCATCCATTTCCTGCAAAAATGGGTTTTCGACCTCCAAAGGAGGCCAAAAACCCAATTTTAACGGTCGGAAATGGATAGCGGAAGCAGCTTTCAGCTGCTTGCCCGAGGCCTTCCGGCCCGCCCTTCGCTGAAAACCAGCCCAAGGGCAGGTTTTCCAGGCGCTTCGGGCCCCGGCGACCGCCTTGGGCTGCCGCCCGGCCTACGCTGAAAACGGTGCACTGTACC
>JAFZOG010000176.1 GCA_017550745.1 Clostridia bacterium
AATTAAAAATTAACATAGATTTTTAAATTCTTTTACAAATATAGTATATCATAACGACGGTTAATACTCAAAAAACAAATGGGGAAAGGTAATGCTTGCTAGTTTAGTTCTCTGCAGGATATGTTATAATAAAAAAGAAGCGTTGAATTATATCGTTTTTTTTATTGAGCAGGCATGGTAGAGCAACCATGTATTGCAAAAGGATTAAGTGAGAACCATGAACAAGAAAAGTATTGCCATAAATGAAGAACGTCTGAAGAATACCTTTATCGAACTGGTCGGCGTACCCTGTCCCAGCCTGGACGAAAAGGAAGAGGCGGCGCTGCTGATGCAAAAACTGCAGGAGATGGGTATGGAGACCCAGATGGATAGTGCCGGTGAAAAATGCGGCGGCACTACCGGCAACGTGTGGGGCTTCCTGAAAGGCAACGTGCCCGGCGCGGTGCGCCTGTTCTTTGAAGCCCACATGGACAGCGTGGCTCCCACTACTGGGACGAGAGTAATAGAAAGAGACGGCGTGCTGTATTCGGATGGCACTACCACCTTGGGCGGCGACGACAAAAGCGGTATCGCGGCGGTGCTGGAAGCGCTGCAGTGCGTCATTGAAAATGATCTGCCACACGGGGATGTGCAGGTCTGCTTTACCATTGCCGAAGAGACCGGCAGCTACGGCGTGCGGTATATGGATAAAACAAAAATCCGGGCGGATGCAGGTTACTGCATGGACTGCGGGGGACACCCGGGGGCGATCTATAATGCTTCACCCAAAGCCATCAATGTAAAATTGACAGTGCGGGGGAAAAGCGCCCACGCCGGACTGGAACCGGAAAAAGGAATTAACGCCATCATGCTGGCGGCAAAAGCGCTGAATGTACTTCCGGCTTACGGACGGCTGGATGAGGAAACCACGTTAAGCGTGGATATGATCAACGGCGGCCTGGCTTCCAATATTGTGCCGGAGGCCTGCGAAATCGTGATCGACATGCGCTGCCCGGACGAGGACAAGCTGGAGAAACTGAAAAATGAAACGGTTGCGTTATTCCGCAACACGGTGGAAGCCGGCGGCGGTTCACTGGAGGTTGAACTGAAAGATGTGGCTCCCGGCGTGAATCTGAATGCAGGGCATGCAACGGTAAAGCTGGCGGCATCGGCTGCGGAAAAGCTGGGCTTTCCTGTCAGCACCGGGTTCACCGGCGGTTGCAGCGACGCCAACTTTTTATGCGGTATGGGACTGCCATCCGTGCTGCTGGCAACGGGTATGGATAAGATTCACACCACGGAAGAACGCCTGGCGCTGGCAGACTTGAATAACACAGCCCGCTGGGTGCTGGGCATAATCGCGGAAGCGACGGAGAATTAGGAGTTATTATGAGTGTATCGTTTACGCACTTGCATGTGCATACCCAATACAGTTTATTAGACGGAGCTTCCAAGCCGAAGGAGCTGCTGCAGCGTGCCATGGAACTGGGCATGGACAGCATTGCCATCACCGACCACGGCAATATGTACGGCGCGGTGGATATGTACCAGACTGCGCAAAAGCTGAGCAAAGACGCGGAGAAGGAAGGAAAATCAGGCATCAAAGTGATTTTTGGGTGTGAGTGCTATATTACCCCGGAGAGCCGCTTCGACCGCATCGACAAACAGCCCCGCTATCACCTGATCCTGCTGGCGGAGAACGAGGAAGGTTACCATAACCTGGTGCGGCTGGTCTCCCTGGGCTTCATCGACGGGTTTTACCGCAAACCCCGCATCGACAAGGATATCCTGCGCCAATACAGCAAGGGGCTGATCTGCCTTTCCGCCTGCATCCAGGGAGAGATTCCCCGGCTGATCCTGCAGCGGAATTTCGACGGGGCGGAGAAAGCCATGCGGGAATATATTGACATTTTCGGGAAAGAGAATTTCTTTCTGGAAATGCAGAACCACGACCTAGAAGATGAACGCACCGTCAATCAGCAACTGCGTATGCTGGCGGAAAAGTACGGTGTAGGGCTGGTGGTCACCAACGATATCCATTATGTGAAGAGGGAAGACGCTTCCGCCCAGGACGTGCTGCTCTGCATCCAGACCAACAAAAACGTGGACGACCCGGACCGGATGCGTTTCAACAACGACTGGTATTACTGTAAGAGTTACGAGGAGATGCGGGCGCTGTTCCCCAATGATGAGGAAGCGTTGCGCAACACCCACGCCATTGCGGAACGCTGCAATGTGGATTTAACCTTTGGGCAGTTATTGCTGCCGGAGTTCCCCATTCCGGAGCAGTACCATAGCGACCCGAACGAATATGTCCGGGCCCTTTGCGAAGCGGAGATTCCAAAACGGTATGGCGTTTTGCTGCAAAAACTGTCGGAGGACGACAGGAAGAAAAAGGAAAATGAAATCCGGGACCGGCTGCAGTACGAACTAAGTGTCATCAAGCAGATGGGCTATGCGGCCTATTTCCTGATTGTGTGGGATTTTATCCACTACTGCCGCAGCCATAAAGATATAAACGGCAATCCGGATCCCATCCCGGTGGGGCCGGGCCGGGGCAGCGCCGCCGGTTCCATTGTAGCGTACCTGCTGCACATAACAAATATCGATCCCCTGGATTTTGACCTGCTCTTTGAGCGCTTCCTGAATCCGGAGCGGGTCAGCATGCCCGATATTGACACGGACTTCTGCTACCGCAGGCGGGGCGAAGTGCTGGATTATGTGATCCGCAAGTACGGCGCAGACCATGTGTCCCTGATTATAACCTTTGGCACGTTACAGGCAAGGGCGGCGGTTCGCGACGTGGGCCGGGCCCTGGGCGTCAGCCTGCCCAAAACAGACCGGGTGGCCAAGGCGGTGCCCCGGGAGCTGGGCATCACCCTGGAACGGGCGCTGCAGTCCAAAGACCTGCGGGCCATGTACGACAGCGACCCGGAAGTGAAACGGATCATCGACATTGCCAAAAGCGTGGAAGGCTTGCCCAGGAACAGCGGCACCCACGCAGCCGGCGTGGTAATTGCCCCGAAGCCGTTGATCGACCTGGTACCTCTGCAGCTGGACGAAGCGGCGGATGTTGAAACAGGTATCAGCCAGGAGCGCATGATCACCACCCAGTTCGACAAGAACCAGGTGGAAGAACTGGGCCTTTTGAAGATGGACTTTCTGGGTCTCCGCACCCTGACCGTTATGGACGACGCGCTGCGGTTTATAAAAGAGAGCACGGGTGAAACTGTTGATCTGGACAACATTCCGTTGGAAGATGAAGCGGTAAGCAGGATGCTCTGCGCCGGGGATACCCAGGGGGTGTTCCAGCTGGAAAGCGCGGGTATGACAAGGCTTGTGGAACGGCTGGCGCCCAGGTCCATGCGGGACCTGGTGCCTTTGGTGGCTCTGTACCGCCCGGGGCCTTTGGACGCAGGTATGGCGGACAAGTTCATCGAAGGACGGAAGCAGCATCACGCGTTGGAGAGCATCCATCCGCTGCTGGACGGCGTTCTGGCTGACACCTATGGGGTGGTGTTGTACCAGGAGCAGGTCATGAATACCGCGCGCATCCTGGCAGGCTTCTCCCTGGGCGAAGCGGATATTATGCGCCGGGCCATGGGCAAGAAAAAGGCGAAAGACCTGATTGCCATGGAAAACCGTTTTGTGGAAGGGGCGCAAAAGCAGCATCAGATCCCGCCGGAAAAAAGCAAAGAGATTTTTGATTTACTGCTGAAGTTTGCCGGTTACGGCTTTAATAAATCCCATTCGGTAGCCTACGGCATGGTGGCCTACCAGACTGCCTACTTGAAAGCGCACTGGCCTGCGGAGTATTTCGCAGCCCTGCTGACCAGCATCATGGGCGACACGGATAAGATGAGCTGGTACATTGCTGTCTGCAAGGACAGGGGCATCCCCATGCTGCCGCCGGACGTGAACGCCAGCCAGGAAGGCTTCTCTGTGGAAAAAGGCGCTATCCGTTTCGGCCTGGTGGGCATTAAGAGCGTCGGCGAAGGCGCGGTGCGGGAAATCGTCCGGGCACGCCAGGAAGGCGGCCCCTTCAGGGATATTCTGGATTTCTGCAAGCGGGTGAATTACCGGACGCTGAACCGGCGTCTTTTGGAAAACCTGATCAAGTGCGGCGCCATGGACTCTTTGGGGGCCTACCGTTCCCAACTGCTGGCTGTGCATGAAAATGCACTGGAACTGGGAATCCGGCAGCAGCGGGATTACAACAGCGGGCAGATCGGCCTGTTCGGCGGCGACGAATTTGCGGAAGTGAACTCCGTACCGCTGCCCAGGATGGACGAGATGAGCCGCTCGGTAAGACTGAAAAATGAAAAAGAACTGATCGGCTTTTACGTGACCGGCCATCCCCTGGACGGATACCGGGAAGCGTTGGATAAACTGACGCCGTTGTACACCCTGACCGACGATACGCCGGCGGTACGGGATGGGCAGTTCGTCAATGTGGGAGGTATCATCAGCGCAACGGACATCAAGGTGACAAAAAAAGGCGACTCCATGGCGGTGCTGGCGCTGGAGGATTTCAGTTCCCGTATCGAAGTGGTGGTCTTCCCCAAGGCTTATAACGAATGTCATGCGTTGCTGCGTGAAGACGTTGTGGTGGAAGTGGAGGGACGCTTCAACGTGGATGAACGGGGCAGCAAGATCATCGCGGCCCGCATGGCGCTGCTGGAAGAAGGCAAGCCGCCGGTGCTCTTGGGGCAGCAGCGAAACGGCAGGCGGGGGAACGGCAGCAGGAACGGGAATTATAACGAAAGCTTTAATGGCAGCGCTAATTACGAAAGCGCTTATTATAACGGAAACGGTTTTTATAACGAAAACGCAAACGGCTATGGTTATGAAAATGCCGAGGCCAACGTTTCCGGATTTGTGAATGAAAATCCGGATGCCTATGAAGCTTCCCTGCAGCAAATCGATAATGAGTTACAGCGTCAAAACGAAACACCGGCACAAGCGGATAAGAACCTTTTGACGAATGCAAACAATTCAAGTTACTGTGACGAGCAGGGACATATTAAAGTTCCCGTCAGCGCGATTATTGAGCTGGTGATTTCCCCGGAACGGGAATCGGATATTGTGACCAAAGCGTTAATTACCATTTTGCAGAAACATCACGGCAGCACCATGGTCTTCCTGAGACTGATGGGATCCCGTCGGCGCATCCGTTTAGACCCGCGTTACTATGTAAACGGGCAGGATTTAGCACTGCAGGACGAGTTACGGGGACTGTTAGGCGAAAATGCGTTCAGGGTAAAGGAGATTTAAATTTTTAGCTAAAAGCTGTTTGCAAAAAAGAGTGAAGCTGTTAAATGGTTTCTGATGGAGTCCTTACCCCTCTTGACAACTATGCTATAATACAATATAGGAAAAACCTAATAAGTTTACAGGCTCTTCCAGAATATTACCATTTGTTAAAAACCGTCGAATTATTTCGGCGGTTTCTTCTGTTTTTATGCACATTTTTTTGTTTGACGATATATTCAAGTATTGTTGACATGATTTGCATTGCAATAAAAATAAGTGAAATGGAGTAAGATAAAAAAATATGAAACGCATTTTTACCATTTTAATTTTGCTTTTAACAGTTCTGTTTGGCGTTTTCTGCTTAAGCGGTTGCGGCGGTTCCGGCAAAAGCACAGGCGCGAAGACAGACACGCCCAAGCCTAAATTGAAAATCGTCGCAACCATTTTTCCGGAATACAGCTGGGTCAAAGAGGTTCTTGGCAAAGAGGAAACGGTTGCAGAACTTACATTATTGTCCAAAAAAGGCGCGGATATGCACAGCTACCAGCCCAGTGCGGAAGACATCCTGCGCATTGCGTCCTGCGATTTGTTTATCTATGTGGGTGGCGAGTCGGACAAGTGGGTGGACAAAGCCTTAAAGGAAGGCGGTAATCCGAAGCGGAAGGTCATCAACCTGATGAAACTGCTGGGCAACCGTGTCAAGGCGGAAGAAGAAGTGGAGGGCATGGAGAAGCATGACCATCACGGATACGACAAGGATGGGCATGATAATCGTAACAAGGATAAACATGATGAAAAGCATGAACATGATAAACATCACGATAAAGGCGAAAAGCACCATCATGAGGGCGTGGAATACGACGAACACGTGTGGCTGTCCCTGAAGAATGCGGACATTGCCTGCAAAGCCATTTCGGAAAACATGTCTGAACTGGATGCGAAAAACGCCGAAGCATACCGGGCGAATTATACCGCTTACAGCAAGAAGCTGGCGGCGTTGGATAAGCAATACAAAGAAGTCGTTGCAAAAGCCCCGGTCAAGGTTGTGCTGTTCGGTGACCGTTTCCCTTTCCGTTACCTGGCGGAGGATTACGGTCTGAAATATTACGCGGCGTTTAACGGCTGCTCGGCGGAAACGGAAGCAAGCTTTGAAACAGTGGTCTTCCTGGCGAAGAAGGTGGACGAACCGAAGCTGCCCGCGGTTCTTACTATAGAAGGAAAGCAGCATAAGCTGGCCCGGACCATTGTGGAAAACACAAAGGAAAAGAACCAGAAGATTTTAACCCTGAACTCCATGCAGTCGGTGACGGAAGAGGAAATCAAAAGCGGCACTACGTATCTGAAAGTGATGGAAGAAAACCGGAAAGTGCTGCAGGAAGCGCTTGCAAAATAAAGGAAGTACCATGGAACCCATTATCATCTGTCAGGACCTGAAGCTGGGGTTTGGCGCCAACATCCTGGTAGAACACCTGTCCTTTACAATTGAAAAAGGAAGCTACCTGTGCATCGTAGGCGAGAACGGCGTGGGCAAGAGCACCCTGCTGCGCGCGATCCTGGGCCTGCTGAAGCCGTTATCGGGAAGCATCATTTTGGGTGAAGGGCTGCAACGCCGGGAAATCGGCTATCTTCCCCAGCAGACCTTTGTGCAGCGCGACTTTCCCGCTTCCGTGCGGGAGGTAGTGCTTTCCGGTTGTCAGGGGCGTTGCGGACTGCGTCCCTTTTATAACCGGGAAGAAAAACAAATCGCCGAAAAAGCCATGGAGCAGATGGAGATCACCGGGCTGGCAGAGACCTGTTACCGGGACCTTTCCGGAGGACAGCAGCAGCGGGTGCTGCTGGCGAGGGCCCTGTGCGCTTCCGATAAGCTGCTGGTACTGGACGAACCGGTGTCGGGCCTGGATCCCAAAATGGCGGAAACTATGTACCGGCTGGTGGCATGCATCAACCGGGACATGGGCATTACGATCATCATGATCTCCCATGATGTGCGGGAAGCGATTCCTTACGCGACGCACATTTTGCACATGGACAAGGATTACTTTTTCGGTACGGCGGAAGCCTATCGGGAATCGGAGTATGGCCGGTTGTTTCTGGCCTGAGAGATAATTATGTTAGATAAGCTGTTTATGTATTTACAATATCCTTTTGTGCTCAACGCCCTGATCGTAGGGATACTGATCGCCCTGTGTTCCTCCATGCTGGGAGTGACGCTGGTGCTGAAACGGTATTCCTTTATCGGGGACGGCCTTTCCCACGTGGCCTTCGGGGCCATGGCCGTGGCGGCGGTGGCAGGCTTTACGGAGGATATGCCTTTTATTTTGCTGGTGACGACGGTCTTTGCCATTCTGTTGCTGCGCACCGGGCAGAACGCGAAGATCAAAGGGGACGCGACCATCGCCATGATTTCCGTGGGCGCCATGGCCATCGGCTATCTCTTGATGAATGTGTTTTCCTCTTCCGCCAACGTCTCCGGGGATGTGTGCACCACGCTGTTCGGATCTACGTCTATCCTGACACTGACAAAAATGCAGGTGGAGCTGTGCGGCATATTGTCCGCTGTCGTGATTGGCGTATTTGTTTTGCTTTATCATAAAATTTTCGCCGTGACCTTTGACGAGACCTTTGCACGGGCGACGGGTACGCCGGTGGATATGTACAACCTGCTGCTGGCGGTGCTGATCGCGGTGATCATTGTACTGGCCATGAATCTGGTAGGGTCGCTGCTGATCTCCGCGCTGGTAATCTTTCCAGCCCTGTCTGCCATGCGGGTATTCAGCAGTTTTAAGTCTGTAATTTTATGTTCCGCTGTGTTTTCCGTGGTGTGCGCCTTTTTAGGTATCGTCTTTTCCATCCTGGCAGGTACGCCCACTGGTGCCACTGTCGTAGTGGCGGACATGCTGGCCTTTGCGGTGTTTTATATAATTGGAATCAAAAAGAGCAGCACGCAGTAACAGACAACGCAAAAGCTTCAACGTTTACAAAAAGAGTTTTCCTTTTTATACAGAAGTGGTAAAATAGTAGTAGAGAAACAAGAACGTCGGTTCCCGTGAGGGAATGCCGCGCAAGGTATCTGTGCTGTTGTTGCAGTGATGCGTGCAGCGGCAGTGTAAACGATACTGCATAGCATTTCCAATTATTTGAAAAGGGGGAAGTGTTGTGAAGAAATTTACGATGTTTGTGATGGCGATGCTGCTGTCCCTGTCTCTGGTGGCAGGCTGCGGCGGCGGAGACAAAAAAGCAGAGCTGATCAAGGGGCTGAAAACGGAAATCGGCACCCTGCTGGGCAATGTGGACAAGCTGGCTGCCGATGAGCTGAAGGGCGACGCTGCCAAGAAGGCCACCGATGCTTTCAAGGGCCTGATGGACAATATTGCCAAGCTGAAAGAAGCCGCCAAAGGCAACGCCGCTGCGGAAAAAGACGTGGCCGACCTGATGGGCAAAGCCACGGGACTGTCTGAAAAGATCAGCCGCGGTATCGCTGCAGGCAACCTGAATATCGATCCCAAGACCTTTAAGATTGAAGAGCTGGAGAAGAACGGCTGGGTAGCCATCAAAGACGCGGCCGGAAAAATCACCGGTTACTACAATCCCAAATCTGTAGTAACGGACGATCTGGGCAAAAAAGCCTATGCCTGGATCCTGAAGGTTGGCGAAGACGGCAAGGCGCTGGACTTCTGCAACGTGGCCTTTGATTACGCGGCCGGCAAAGTGGCTCTGAACAAGGAAGCCATCCTGGAAAACAAGGACGGCGCATTCAGCTTCGCGGCAGCAAAAGAAGCCATCAAATCGCTAGTTTGGGGCGACGGCATAAAGAGCCTGGGCGGTCTGGACCTGAACGCGATTTTCGAGAAACTGAAACCCCAGGGCTGGGATATGAAGAAACTGGCAGCCGCGGCGGCCGGCGCAGTGGTCGGCGACGCAGCCAAAGCCAAGGACAAGGCAGCCATGGTGAAAGAATTTGCGGCTTTTGCTGACAAAAACGAAGCCACCCTGAAAAAACTGGCGGATTCCATCAACTCCGGCGCCATTAACAAAGCAGCGCTGCTGGATATGGGCAAAAACGCCCTGGCGGAAATCAAAAAAGTTAACGGCGACCTGAACAGCAAATATGCTGACTTGATGAAACCGGTAGCCAACATCATGCAGATGCAGGAAGACCGTGCCCAGGCCATGATCGACGGTGTGAACGGAAACCGGGCCCGCTTTACCGAAGGCCATAACATGAAGATTAAAGTGCTGGAACTGTTGGCTCAGTTCAGGAAAGAGAACAACCTGTAAGAACATTCCGGGAGGAAACTTCATAAAAAAGGTTCCACCGTTAAACCGCGTTGATAATTTACACAAAGTTTTCAAAAAGGCTGTCGCATTACCCGTGCGGCAGCCTCTTTCCATTTGGAAAACAATTCAATTTATGATATAATATACTGTACCGTTGCAGGTACAAAATGATTACGCAAGCAGGAGGAACACATGAACATTATCGTCTGTGTAAAGCAAGTGCCGGATACGACGCAGATCCGTCTGAATCCGGAAACCAAAACCCTTGTCCGGGATGGGGTAGAGAACATTCTGAATCCCTATGACGCGGAAGCGCTGGAGACAGCACTGATTTTAAAAGATAGATACGGCGCGAAGGTGAAGGTCGTTACTATGGGACCGCCCCAGGCCAAGAATATCCTGAAGGATGCCATTGCCCTGGGCGCGGATGAAGCGTACCTGCTGTGCGACTGCGCAGTAGCCGGTTCCGATACGCTGGCCACCAGTACGGCGCTGGCTGCCCTGGTAAAAAGCCTGGGCGAATATGACCTGATCCTCTGCGGACGGGAAGCGGCGGACGGCTGTACGGCCCAGGTGGGCCCGGAGATGGCGGAGCATCTGGGTATTCCCCAGGTTACTTCCGCGTTGAAAGTGGAATTTGCGGACGGGCGCTTCGTGGTAGAGCGGGAAACGGAAAACTGGGCGGAGACCCTGGCGGTTCCCGCGCCTCTTCTGGTCACCATGACCCGTGCGGAAAAGGAACTGCGTTTTGCCAGCATCCGCGGCAAGATGAAAGCCCGCAAGACGGAAATCCCGGTGAAGACCGCGGCGGATCTGGGGCTGGAAGTTACCTGTGTAGGCCTGAAAGCGTCCCCGACCCGTGTCATCAAAGTGTTTACGCCGGATGTCCATAAGGTGGACACCCAGATCATCAAGGAAGAAGATGTGGACGTGGCCGTGGACAAGCTGGTGGAAAAGCTCATTGAAGCCGGCTTGATCAAACGCTGAGCGGTGTATCGTGGCAGTTAAAGTGGAAATGACACGCTGCATAGGCTGTGAGAACTGCGCGGCCATCTGCCCCACGGGCGCCATACAGGTGAGAAGCGGTAAAGCTTCTGTAAAAGAAGAGAACTGTGTGGAATGTTGCGCATGCGTTTATGACTGTCCTATGGATGCGATTACTCTTCCGAGGGAGGATATTAAGAATGGCAAAGACTGAAAATGCAATCTGGGTAGTAGCCCAGCTGGAAAACGGCGAGACCCTTGGCGTGACCTATGAACTGCTGGGGCAGGCCCGCCGCCTGGCCGACACGGTGGGGCAGAATACCGCTGTCGTCCTGATCGCCAGGGAGAACAACGGCCATGCGGAAAAACTGATCGCCCAGGGCGCGGACGTGGTGTACGCCGTGCTGGGTGAGGAATATACGGATTACAATGTGGAGCTGTATACCAACGCCATCTGCGAACTGGCGCAGGAGTACAAACCCAACGGCATAATGTTCGGCGCCACCATCGATGGCCGGGACCTGGCGCCCCGTGTGGCAGCCCGGCTGAAGACCGGCCTGTGCGCGGACTGCACGGAAGTGGAAATGGGTGAGAACGGCCTCCTGAAATGGACCCGGCCCGCCATGGGCGGCAACCTGATGGGCACCATCGTCTGCTCCGACATCCGTCCCCAGATGGGATCCGTGCGCCCCAAGATTTTTGCGCCTATGGAACCGGACGCATCCCGGCAGGGCGAAGTAATTAACTATACTGTAAAGAATAAAGTAGAAAGCAAAGTGGAGATCCTGAAGAAGGAGCCCCTTTCCACCGGCGGCAAGCTGAAGATCGAAGACGCGGAAGTGGTCTGCGCCGGCGGCCGCGGTTTTGGCGACGGGGAACGCTTCAAAATGCTGGAAGACCTGGCTGCTTTGTTTGAAAAATCCGCACTGGCCGGTTCCCGGGCGGCGGTAGATGAGAAGTGGGTGGACCATGCTTCCCAGGTAGGCCAGTCCGGCAAGACCATTGCGCCGAAACTGTATTTTGCCTGCGCCATTTCCGGCGCGTTGCAGCATGTATCCGGCATGAAAGAGTCGGAAGTCATCGTGGCTATCAACAAGGACGAGAACGCGCCGATCTTTGAAGTAGCCCATTACGGACTGGTAGGCGACGTCCATGTTGTCCTGCCCAAGCTGATCGAAAAGATCAAAGCCTATAAGGAATCCTGAGGTGCAGTTCTGTGTGGAAAGTGATTTATATTGCCCCGACACAGGAGCGGGCTGAAAAAATGAAAAAACTGCTTGCCGACAATGGGTTTCTCTGCCAGTTAAAAACAGTGGGAACGCACCGTAACGGCAAGCCGGCTTCAGTTGAAATCTCCGTGCCTGTTTCGGAAGCGGAAGACGCATACGAGGTTCTGGCTGAACATGGCTTCCAGGCTTGAGGGGACGCTGCAGTAAACGAGTTGTTTTCAATTTGCGGTAACGTGACATATGGCAAAACAGGAAGAAAGCATTTTTAAAAAAGCATATACGGATTTTGACCAGCGGTTGGATCAGGAACTGGAAGAAGAAAAGGAAGAACGGCGTAAGCAACTGCTGCTGCAGGCTCCGGATTACAAATTGCTGAACCAGATGCTGGAAAGCGGGGAGTATGGGACAGAACTGACAGCTAAACTGAAAGAAGGCGGTTTCTATTTTCTGCGGAGCGGTGAGGAAGACAATACGGAAAAGTTTATGTCGATTTACCGTAAGACCTTGCAGGGATATCCGGAGAGCCGCGAAGAACTGTTGAAGCAGGCAGGGCTTTTTGGCTGCATGGCCTTTAAACAGGGGATGCCTGATTTTGGCAGGGCCTGCGGGCAGGCGATCATAAGCGGTATTCGTGTGGCAGGCAGTGAAAATGCTGATGCCAATGCCAAGGAACTGGACGACGCCTGGCTTTACCTGAAAAATGTAGCGGATATGGCAGCGCGTACCCGGAATGATGGCGCTTTCAGGGAAATTATTTCTTCGCTGTGGAAATACTGGAATGACCGGAATGTTGTGGTTACGCCGGGGCTGTTGGCAGCGTTGTCCGATATGTTGTTTGTGGCGGCAGACAGACGTCACATTAATGCGTTGGCGACATCATGTTCCTTCAGCCGCAATGTGTTGCGCCATTCAACTGCTGACCGGGCAATGCGTCAGCAGTTTATCGTGGACTGGGGCGGTACGGCGGCACAAATTGCCCAGCGGGGCTGGGAAGAAGAAAGCAGGGTACTGCTCAAGTACTTGTGCCTGTGTCTGGGTTCGCTGCGGGATATCGGGCTGATCAAAAAGGCAATGGCGGATGTTTCTGTCCATATGCAGATGCAAAGCAAGTGGGATGATTTTGAAACTGCATTTCGCTTGTATTATCCCTGCCAGCTGTTCGCGCTGATTATGTTGAGGTGGGGGATGCGCCGTTACCGTCACGTTCTGCAGGAGGAAATAGTGCTGGAAGTGGAGGCAGCGGTTCGGGACTCCGGTCTTCTGAACCAGGTGGAACGGAAGCTGGAACTGCTGGAGGAAAAAGAAAACGCGTTGGACCTGGTTCGTTTTGTTCTTCGGAACGCCCGGGATACGGCGGCAGCCTGCGCCCGGCTTTTGATGAAAGACGAGTGGGAGATTTATGCTGCCTGGCAGCGAGAATGGCTGTCTGCTTCTGCCGGAAACAAAAAACGTCAGAAACGGATCAGGCTTTTTATGCAGCTGGCAGCGGAATACTGGCACAGTACCCAGCCTTCCCGCAGTAAAAAACAGTGGGAATTTATGGCGGAAGTCGTGAACCCGACGCTGTTGACGGAAAAGCATCGGGATATTCTGAAACTGGTTTCGTAAAATTGTCTGCGACGGTTTACAGTTTTTTCAGTTGAAGCTCCGAACTGTTCGTGGTATAATATAAAAAACTAAATATGCATTACCTTTAAACCGGTCCTGTGAGGCTGTAAGGTGACTTAGCAATCAATGTTATATGGAAGAAAATAAGCCTTCTTGCATCCTGCGGGACGAAGAAGGCTTTTATTTTTGGAGAAACCGCCTGTGGTCCGGCCCTGTCAGACAGGACAGGCTGAGCAAGCGAAAGGCGGGCGGGTTTCCCGACATCAGACAGGAGGAACTGCAATGGCAAAAGCTACCGTGTCCCTGGCAGGCAGGGACATCCTTGACCTGGAGAGTATCAGTGTCGAGGAGTACAACCTGGTTCTGCAGACTGCTGCGGAAATGAAAAAAATCATGAAACGCGACATCAAGAAAGTACCCTCCCTGCGGGGCAAGTCCATCATTAACCTGTTCTACGAGCCCAGCACCCGGACCCGTACGTCTTTTGAACTGGCGGGCAAGTACCTGGGGGCGGACGTAGTGAACATCACGACTTCCAGCTCCAGCGTGGTGAAGGGTGAGTGCCTGCGGGATACCATCCTCACCGTCCAGTCCATGTGCTGCGACGCCATCGTCATGCGCCATCCCATCGAAGGGGCGGCTGTCTATGCGGCAGACGTGGCGAAACCGGTCATCATCAATGCCGGCGACGGGGCCCACGCCCATCCTTCCCAGGGGCTCCTGGACATGTTCACCCTGCGGGAAAAAGGCATCAAAGATTTCAAAGGCAAAAAGATGGTCATTCTGGGCGACATTTTATACAGCCGGGTGGCCCGTACCAACATCGCCGCGTGGACCAAGCTGGGGGCCGACGTGCATGTGGCGGGCCCCCGCCCGCTGATGCCCTATGCTATTGAGAGCCTGGGCGTGACTTATCATAAACGCATTGAAGAAGCCATCGAAGGCGCCGATGTCATCGACGTGCTGCGGATCCAGCTGGAACGGCAGAAGAGCGGCCTCTTCCCATCCCCCCGGGAATACGCCCGGATCTTCGGACTGAACGAAGCCCGGCTGAAACTGGCCAAACCGGACTGCATAGTGTTGCATCCCGGTCCAATGAACCGTGGCCTGGAAATTTCCTGGGACGTGGGCTACTGCGACCAGGCGGCCATTCGGGACGAAGTGCAGAACGGTGTGGCTGTGCGTATGGCGTTGTTATTCCTGACACTGACTGGAGGTAAACAAATTGAAGCTGCTAATTAAAAACGGACGGGTAGTAGACCCATCTCAGAAACTGGACGCAATCTGCGA
The DNA here is from genome assembly GCA_017550745.1 of Clostridia bacterium. Lineage (GTDB taxonomy): Bacteria > Bacillota > Clostridia > Christensenellales > Aristaeellaceae > RUG563. The sequence continues at coordinate 14,622 of JAFZOG010000176.1, forward strand.
CGTTCTGGTAGCAGACGGCAAAATCGCAAAGATCGGCAAAGAGATTACGGATAAAGCAGACGAAACCTATGACGCTTCCGGCAAAGTGGTAGCCCCCGGTTTCATCGATATGCACACTCATTTACGCGAACCCGGTCTGGAAGCCAAGGAAAGCATCCGCACCGGCACCATGGCGGCGGCGGCCGGCGGCATCACCACCATCGCCTGCATGCCCAACACCAAACCCGCCATCTCCACGTCCATCGTGGTCAGCGGCATCAAGGAACGGGCGGCAAAAGAAGGCTATGTAAATGTAGAAGTCATCGGCTCCATCAGCAAGGACGAGGAAGGTAAGGAACTGGCGGAGATGGGCGACATGATCGAAAAGGGCGCGGTAGCCTTTTCCGACGACGGCCATTACGTATACAGCACCCGCCTGCTGATGAACGCGGCCAGATACATGACCAGCTTCGGCGCGCCCCTGATCTCCCACAGCATCGAGAGCGAACTGAACGCAGACGGCTATATGCATGAAGGCGCCGTTTCCGCCCGGATCGGCGTGCCCGGCGTGCCCTCTGTGGCGGAAGATATCGCCGTGGCCCGGGATGTGCTGGTAGCCGGTTACACCGGGTCCCACATCCACATCGCCCATGTGGCCAGTAAAGGCGCCGCGGACATCATCCGCCAGGCCAAGGCCAAAGGCTATCCTGTAACGGCGGAAGTTACGGTGCATCACCTGACCCTGACCGACGAGGCCTGCAAGGGTTACAGCACGGCCACCCGTGTTTCCCCGCCGTTGCGGAGCCAGGACCACGTGGACGCCATGCGGGCCGCGCTGCTGGACGGGACCATCGACATGATCGTCACCGACCACGCCCCCCACGCCCCGGAAGAAAAGGACGTGGAATTCCGCAAGGCCCCCAACGGCTTCTGCGGGCTGGAAACGGCAGTAGGCGTGATTTTAACGGATCTGTATCAAAAGAACATACTGACACTGGACCAGGTCATCGACAAGATGAGCTGCAGCCCGGCCAGGATCTTTAAATTAAAAGGCGGCACCTTAAAAGAAGGCGCTCCGGCGGACATCACCGTTCTGGACCTGGACAAAGAGTGGACGGTGGACTCCAATAAGTTCTATACCGTGGGCAAGGTGACCCCCTTTGAGGGCAAACAGTGCAAAGGCAAGGCCGTGGCCACCATCGTGGCAGGCAAAGTTGTCATGAAAGACGGGATTATCTGCGAATAATAAGAGGATTTGGCATGACAAAATTCATAGAAGAAGCAAGAGTCGTGGGACAGCGGATCCTGAATGCCACGACCAAACAGATTGACCTGATCGCGCCGCGGATCGCGGCGGAAGCGGTTCCCGGCCAGTTTGTGAATGTGCAGGTATCCAACCGGACGGCGCCGCTGCTGCGCCGTCCGCTGGGCATTGCCTGCGTAGATAAGAAATACGGCGCCATCAGCCTCATCTACCGCATCGTGGGCGACGCTACGAAGATCCTGGCGGATGTCTGCAGCGGCGATGTGCTGAGCATCGTGGGTCCCCTGGGGCACGGCTTCGACCTGAACGCGAAGCATCCGCTGCTGGTAGGTGGCGGCACCGGCCTGGCTCCCTTGTGGTATCTGGCGCAAAGCATGGTTGACGGGGGAATCAGACCTGACGTCCTTATGGGCGGCAGGACGGCGGACGATTTGTTCTGGAAGGATATGTATCTTGACCTTGTGGAACGGATGGGCCTTACTACCGACGACGGCTCCCTGGGTACACCGGGCACCGTCATGGCGGAGCTGCCGCTGATGCTGCGCCGCCTCCATTACGACTGCGTGTATGTCTGCGGCCCCGTGCCCATGATGAAAGCGGTCTCCGCCGCCGTGCTGGAAAAAGGCATCAAATGCCAGGTCTCGCTGGAAAAATACATGGGCTGCGGGCTGGGGGCCTGCCTCTCCTGTAGCTGCCAGGGCGTGGGCAGACGCCTCAAGGTCTGTCAGGACGGCCCGGTATTCTGGGCAGAGGAGGTGGTGGAATGGTAAGGTATCTGTATCATAACCGCTTAGCCGTGGATATTGCCGGCCTGAAGATGAAAACGCCGGTGACCACCGCTTCCGGAACCTTCGGTTTCGGCCTGGAGTTTACGGACTTCTTGGAACTGGAAAAAGTGGGGGCCGTTACGGTAAAGGGCACCACGCTGGAACCCCGGGCCGGGAACAAAGGCCAGCGGGTAGTGGAGACGCCCTCCGGCATACTGAACTGCATCGGCCTGGAAAACCCAGGCAGCGAGTACTTTATCAAAGAAACGCTGCCCAAACTGCGTAAATACAAAGTGCCTGTCATCGTCAACATCGACGCCTCTTCCCCGGAAGAATACGGCGAACTGGCTGCCAGACTGGACGTGAAAGGCGTGGACGCGGTGGAGATCAACGTGAGCTGTCCCAACATCAAAGACGGCGGCCTGGTCTTCGGCACCAACGCCAAAAGCATGGCCCAGGTTGTGAGGGAAGTGAAAAAGAACACGTCCAAAGTGGTCATCACCAAGCTTTCCCCCAACGTGACCAGCATCACGGAGATGGCGAAAGCGGCGGAAGACGCGGGCACGGACGCCCTCTCTTTAATCAATACCCTCATCGGCATGAAGATCGAC
>JAFZOG010000016.1 GCA_017550745.1 Clostridia bacterium
ACTCGAACTCGCGACCCCGACCTTGGCAAGGTCGTGCTCTACCAACTGAGCTATTTCCGCGTGGCGACCCGGACGAGACTCGAACTCGTGACCTCCGCCGTGACAGGGCGGCATTCTAACCAACTGAACCACCGGGCCGTTTGTCAGTTCACCTGACGTTTTAGGATTATATCATAGATAAGTAAATTAGGCAAGTGTTTTTTACTTCTTCACCGGATTATTCTTGCCGGTGCTGCCCCGCTTGGTCAGCTCCACGCCCTCACGGCACAGGGGGCATTCGTCTGCCTTAAACGTAGGCACATCCAGATGCAGCAATGCTTCCGTCCGCACGCCGAAGTCCACCTTGCCGCCGCTGCGGTCAACCAGCAGGCCCACGCCGATCACGTTGCCGCCGTGTTCCCGCACCACTTCCATGACTTCTTTCACGCTGCCGCCGGTGGTGACGATGTCTTCCACGACCAGCACCCTGCAGCCTTCCGGAATCTGGAAGCCGCGTTTCAGGGTCATCTTGCCATTGTCACGTTCCGTAAAGATGGCCCGGGTCCCCAATGCCTTACCGGTTTCATGGGCCAGCAGGATGCCGCCGGTGGTTGGCCCTACTACCAGTTCGATATTGTCATTGGCGTAACGGGCCGCAATCTCTTTGCACAGCCGTTCCGTGTATTCCGGGTGCTGCAGCACATTGAACTTTTCCACATACATGGGGCTGTGCAAACCGCTGGTCAGCAGGAAATGCCCGTGCAGGACGGCCTGGGTCTCTTCCAGCAGGCCCAATACTTCTTTTTCGCTTAACATGAATTTTCTCCTTCTACTTAATATTCTTAATTTCTTCCACAATGGCAACCGCGGCCTGTCTCCTGTCGGCAGCTTTCATGATGGGGCGTCCCACCACGATATGGGAGGAACCGTTGGCAAAGGCCCGGGCCGGTGTGGCCACGCGGCTCTGGTCATCCAGGGCGCTGCCGGCAGGGCGCACGCCGGGGGTGACGATCAGGAAATCCGGTCCGCAGGCTTTGCGGATCTCCGCTGCTTCTTTGGGGGAAGCCACCACGCCGTCCAGCCCCGCTGCTTTCGCCAGCCTGGCCAACGCTACTACCTGCTCCGCAATGGTGTTCTTATAATTCAGGTCGGCAAACTGTTCCTCGTCCATGCTGGTGAGGATGGTAACCGCAATCAGCTTCGGACGTTCGATACCCAGCTCTTCCGCTTTTTCACGGACGGCTTTTGCCGCTTCTTCCATCATCTTTTTGCCGCCCACGGCATGCACGTTGATCATGTCCACGCCTAATTTCGTTTCCACTTTCAATGCGCTGGCTACCGTGTTGGGGATATCCTGCAATTTTAAGTCAAGGAACACATGCTTGCCGCGCTCTTTCAGGAAACGGATGATTTCGTTTCCCGCCGCGTAGTACAGCTCCATGCCCACTTTGTAATAACTGACAGCGTCCCCTATTTCTTCTACCGCCTGTTTCGCCGCTTCCGCTGTGGGAAAGTCCAGGGCGGCGATCAGTCTCGGATCGCTTTGCATAATGTTCGTCACCTCTTTTGAGTTCAAAACCTAAGGCTGCCATCAACGCTTTAACACAAAATCAGTATTTCAGCACCGGCCCGGCAGCGCCAGCCCGATCATATCCTGTATCTTTTTGATGCTGTGCTGATCCATATACTCTAAAATGCCGAGGCTGATGGTCTCCGCAATGGCGGGATCCACAAAGTTGGCTGTGCCTACGGCGATAGCAGTTGCTCCTGCCAGGAAAAATTCCACGGCGTCTTCCGCGCTCATGATGCCTCCCATGCCGATGATGGGCACCTTCACGGCCTGCGCCACTTCATAGCACATGCGCACCGCCACGGGACGGATGCAGGGACCGCTGAGGCCGCCTGTCACATTCCCCAGCACGGGGCGCTGACGGTGGATGTCGATCTTCATGCCGATGAGGGTATTGATTAAAGAGAGGGCGTCCGTGCCCGCGTCTTCCGCCGCTTTCGCCATCTCCGTGATGCTGGTCACGTTGGGGGAAAGCTTGGTGATGACCACTTTGGACGTGTTCTTCTTCACTTCC
>JAFZOG010000177.1 GCA_017550745.1 Clostridia bacterium
GTGTACCGTTTTCAGCGTAGGCCGGGCGGCAGCCCAAGGCGGTCGCCGGGGCCCGAAGCGCCCGGAAAACCTGCCCTTGGGCTGGTTTTCAGCGTAGGGCGGGCCGGAAGGCCCCGGGCAGGCAACAGAATGTTGCTTCCTCTATCCATTTCCGACCGTAAAAATAGGGTTTTCGGCCTCCTTTGGAGGTCGAAAATCCATTTTTGCAGGAAATGGATGCATCGAATGAAAGAGGAATCCTGATTCCGCTTTCATTCGCAGGCTGTCGAAAATACTTTTTTCGACAGCCTCCGCGGTCAAAAAAAACGCTTTGAGGCAGCTCCTTTTCAGTACCCCTTCTTCAGATCCACCTGCCGCAGCAGGGGCCTTCCCGCGCAGTAGTTTTCAAAGTCCTCCAAAAAGAGGGCGGTGATGCGGTCCTTGGTATACGGCAGGGTCATGTTTCCCGCCACGTGGGGGGCCATCAGCAGATGGGGGCAGTCCCACAGGGGATCGTCCCCGGGCAGGGGCTCCTGCTCAAACACGTCCAGGGCGGCGCAGAGGCGGTTCCTGCGCAGTTCGTTTTCCAGCGCTTTTTGGTCGATCACCGTGCCCCGGCCCACGTTGATGATCAGCGCCTGGTCAGACAGCAGCGAAAGCCTTCGCGCGTCCAGCATATGATCGGTTTCAGGGGTGCCGGGCAGGGAAATCACCAGCAGGTCGGTTTGCGGCAGCGCTTCGTCCAGCCGGCTTTGGGGGAGCACCCGGTCAAACAGCCCGCGGGGATTGTTCCCGCTGCGGTTGACGCCCAGCAGCCAGGCAGGGCCGAATGCCCGCAGCCGCAGGGCGGTTTCCCGGCCGATGTCGCCGGTGCCCAGCAGCGTGATCCGGCTGCCCTTGATGGAGCGCACAGGCAGGTCGCGCTTCCATTCCCGGCGCTGCACGATGGCGTTGTAATCCATCTGGCGGCGCAGCATTTCCAGCGCCAGCATGACGATATGCTCGGAAATCGTCACCCCGTAGGCGCCGGAGGAATTGGTCAGCACGGCGCAGGGCGAGGCAAAGGCGTCAGGCGCCGAAAACTGGTTCACCCCCGCGGAGGGCGTGCAGAGCCAGCGAAGGCGCGGGCTGTTTTTCGCCAGGGCCGCGCTCTGCCCGAACACGATCTCCGCGTCGCCCAAATGCGGCAGCGCCTGGGCGTCCTCCCGGAAAAACAGCGCTTCAAAGCCGTGCTTTTCGGCCGCGGCGCGGATCTGTTCCCAATGGCGTTCCTCCAGCGCGGGATTGACCGCAACAAGCTTTCTGCCCATTTTTACTCTCCTGTTCCAGGTTTCCCTTTTAGATTTTTGTTTCCCTTTATATTATTATAGCATAACGTTCAGCGCTTTCAACAGTACCATGGAAAAAACCGCCGCTTCCGCATGGAAAAAGTTACGATTCAGGTATTCCTGGGGGAACCGCTCTTTGATGCCCAAAGAGCGGTTCCCCCAGTTCCGCAACCTCAAAAGTCGCAAGTCCGCTTCATGCGGACATTGCTCGTTTCGGCTGATCTCACCGTCGATGAGATTTCCGCCACAGGCGGTCATCGA
>JAFZOG010000178.1 GCA_017550745.1 Clostridia bacterium
AGAGCTGATTCTGAGATGATTTTTCGTCAGGCAAGGCGCATTTCCGCAGGAATACTGGCGGTATTTCAAGGAAATGTAACGCAGCATGACGGAAAATCAACCAGAATTCAGCCTTTGAGCGGCAGTGTGAACACTCCCTAACTTAAAGTGCCCATTCAGATTGATTGCAGCGAGGCAATCACCCGTTAAAACTCCTCATAAGAATCCATCCTGGTATACTTGCCCGACGAGTAGTGCGCCATCATTGCCTGGGCGAAGGCGAGGTAATCGTAGCGTTCCAGGGCGTCCACGATGCGCTCATGCTTTGTGACGGTATAAGCCAGGTGGGGCATTTTCGCTTCCAGCTGGAAGCCGGTGTCCGCGGCCCAGATAGCGTCCAGGACGGAATTGAGGATGGAATGGTTCAGGGACCGGAACAGGGCGGTATGGAAGCGGCGGTCAGCCTCCTCGAACATCTGCCCGTTTTCCCAGCGGCTGCGGATTTCATCCACGCAGGCGCGCATTTCGGCGATGTCCTCTTTTGTGATGGAGTCGAAGGCCTGGCGCATGAAGTTCAGCTCCAGCGCTTTTCGGATGGAGAACATTTCCCGCACGTGCTTTTCCTGGCCGTCCATGTGGAAAAACAGCACGTTCTGGAAAATGAAATCCAGGCTGAATTCCTGCACCTCCGTGCCCCGGCCCGGGCAGGCGCGCACCATGCCCATCAATTCCATGCTCTTGATGGCCTCGCGCAGCACATTGCGGCTCACACCCACCTGGGCGCAGAGCTGCTGCTCGGTCGGCAGCAGGTCGCCGGGGCCCAGCTTATGCTCCATGATGTAGCTGCGCACTTCACGGAACGCCTGGATATACAGCTTTTCGTTTTTGCTGATGTCCGTCATTCGCATCCCGCCCTTTGCACAATTTGTAGGATGATTTGTCTTTTGTATTATAAACCTTTTGCTTATATCTGTCAACAATCAGATTATTCTGGTATAAAAATCGTCAGATCAGAAATTTATTTTTCGAATGGTATTGACATACGGATAAGTTTGTAGTACATTTAGATCAGCAACGAAGCTTTCCCCTGCGGGGAGCTTCCAGACGGCAACCACTATTAGACACTATTTGAAGGAGGATCTTTTCTATGAAGAAGCTGCTTGCTCTGCTCCTGTGCATGATGCTGATGATCCCCGTCTTCGCGGTGGCTGAGGACGTGGAAATCACCCTGTGGACCTACCCCATCGGCAGCTGGGGCAACCAGGAAGTGGTGGATGGCATCATCGCCAACTTCAATGCCGTGCATCCTGAAATCAAGGTGAAGGTGCAGTACCTGGACTACAGCTCCGGCGACGACCAGGTGACCACCGCCATCGAAGCCAAGACCACCCCCGACATCGTGATGGAAGGCCCGGAACGCCTGGTGGCCAACTGGGGCGCCGCCGGCAAAATGCTGGACATCTCCGACCTGTGGGCTGACACCAAGGACGACATCATTGCCGCCAGCCCCGCCGTGGAGGCTGCCTGCCGGAATGCCGAAGGCAAATACTATGAGTATCCCCTGTGCATGACCACCCACTGCATGGTCATCAACTACAACGACTTTGAATTGGCCGGCGCCCTCCAGTATCTGGACGAAGCCACCCATACCTGGACCACCGAAGGCTTCCTGAACGCTCTTGACGCGCTGAACAACGCGGGCTTCCAGCCCACCGCTGTGGTCTACTGCGGCGGCCAGGGCGGCGACCAGGGCACCCGCGCGCTGGTGACCAACCTGTATTCCGGCCAGTTCACCAACGCCGACCACACCGCCTACACCATGAACACCGAAGAAAACATCAAGGCCCTGACCCTGCTGCAGAACCTGGTGAACGAAGGCAAGCTGGACGCCGACCCCGGCATCGTGGCCGGCGACGAAATCGCCCTGTTCTGCAACAGCACCATCTCCATCGGCTTCTGCTGGAACGCCTCCGCGGCCGTGTCCAACAAGGCCAGCCTGGCGGATGACGTGAAGGTGTTCCCCATGGCCTTCCCCTCTGACGACGGCGTGCCCGAACTGCAGGGCGGCATCTGGGGCTTCGGCCTGTTCGACAATGGCGACGAAGCGAAAGCCGCCGCTGCCAAGACCTTCGTCAAGTTCGTCTGCGACGATCCCGCCCAGGCCGCTGCCAGCGTTTACGCTTCCGGCTTCTTCCCCACCCGCGCTTCCCTGGGCGACGTGTATGCCGGCACCGACAAGGCTGAGAACGGCGACTATGCCATCTTCATGCCTTACCTGGGCGACTACTACCAGGTGACGCCCAACTGGGCCGCGCAGCGCACCGAATGGTGGAACCTGCTCCAGCGCGTGTTCGCGGGCGGCGACGCGGCGGCTGAGGTGGCCGTGTACGAAGCCAATGCCAACAAATAAAAATCCCTTGGGCTGACGCAACAAAAAAACGCGCCCCTACCCTCCGGGGTGGGGGCGTTTTCTTCCGAAAGGAGACGTGCTTCATGCAAAAAACCGCCGCCCTCCACGTGAAAAACAGCGCCGCCATGAAGGAATCCCGCAGGCGGGAAAACATCGCGGGCTACCTGTTTATGGCCCCCAGCCTGCTGTTTTTCCTGGGGTTCGTTGTATTCCCCATGGTCATGTGCCTGGTATACAGCTTCACCGACTACACCATGACCAGCTTTTCCTTCTCCGGCATTGACAACTACAAGCGCATGTTTGGGGACGCCATATTCGGCAAAGCGCTGTGGAACACCATCATCCTGGTGATCATCAGCGTGCCCGTCACCTGCTTTTTCTCCCTGTGGGCCGCGTCCATCATTTCCAAGCTCCACGACCGCACCACCTCCTTCTTCCGCTGCGTGTTTTACCTGCCGGTGGTCACGGGCTCCGTGGCCGTCACGGTGGTATGGAAGTGGATCTTCAACCGCTATTACGGCGTGCTGAACTATCTGTGCATGAACCTAGGCCTGATCAGCCGCAACATGAACTGGCTGGGCGACGCCAGCACCGCCCTGGGCTGCATCATCACCATCCTGCTCACCACCTCCGTGGGCCAGCCCATCGTGCTGTATGTTTCCGCCCTCAACAACGTGGACCAGTCCCTGGTGGAAGCGGCCAGCGTGGACGGCGCCACGAACCTGCAGACCTTCTGGCGCATCAAGTGGCCCCAGATCATGCCCACCACCCTGTACATCCTGGTCATCACCACCATCAATTCCTTCCAGTGCTTCGCCCTCATCCAGCTGCTGACCTCCGGCGGGCCGAACCACGCCACGGAAACCATCATGTATTATATCTACTACAACGCCTTCAAGCTGCAAAGCTACGGCTACGGCAGCTCCATGGGCATCATCCTGGCCCTGATCATCGCGGCGTTCAGCGCTTTGCAGTTCAGGATCGCCAAGACCGACAACGGCTGAGAAAGGAGGAGCATCCATGAGCGACAACATCGCGGCCATCCAGAAAAAGATGCAGCGCAGGCAGGCCAACACCGGCGGCGACCACAGCGTGCACCAGATCACGCCCTACGAGATCGCGGCGCTGGTGATCCTGATCATCATTGCCATCCTGTTCATTTTCCCGCTGTACTGGATCATTACCGGCTCCTTCAAGAACGCCCAGGACGTGATCGCCAAGGTGCCGGTCTGGTTCCCCATCCAGCCCACCATCGACAACTACCAGCGGCTGTTCGCCCGTCCCGCCGTCCGCTGGCTGTGGAATACGGTGTTCCTGTGCGCCATGAGCATGGCCCTCACCTGCGTTTCCGCATCCATGGGCGGCTATGCCCTGGCGAAAAAGAAATTCGCCGGGCGCACCATCGTGTTCTCCGTTTTCGTGTGCGCCATGGCCCTGCCCAAGCAGGTCATCCTGATCCCCCTGCTCAAGGAAATGGCGTTCCTGAAGCTGCATAACACCCTCTGGGCCGTCATCCTGCCCACCGTGGGCTGGCCCTTCGGCGTGTTCCTGATGAAGCAGTTTTCGGAAACCATCCCGGAATCCCTGCTGGAGGCCGCCCGCATCGACGGCGCCGGGGAGGCCCGCACGTTCGTTGAGATCGTGCTGCCCATCATCAAGCCCGGCATCGGCGCGCTGGCCATTTTCACCTTCATCACGGCCTGGAACGACTACTTCCTGCAACTGATCATGCTCAACGATACGGACGTGCTCACCATTTCCCTGGGCATCGCCAAGCTGCAAAGCGAGCTGAGCAACGACTTTGGCCTCATCATGGCCGGCGCGGCCCTGGGCTCCATCCCCATCATCATCATCTTCCTGCTGTTCCAGAAGTTCTTCACCCGCGGCATCACCATGGGCGCTGTCAAGGGATAACGGCTGCGGAAGGAGTGTGTCTATGAAGAAAAAAACCATCCTGGGCATGCCCGCCCCCTGTTTCTGGGCAGCGGCCGCCGTATGCGTCCTGGGCATCATCTGCGGTTCATTTTTCGATTTCTCCATCAATGCGGCCCTGGCGAACAAGACCGATCTGGGCGCGTTCTTCGCCACCTACGGCTCCTATTTTTCCTACTGCCTCTATCCCGCGGCGGGCGCCTGCCTGTTTGTGGGCTTGAAGAAACAGGGAAAGCAGTACCGCATGCTGGCCTGGACGCTGCTGCTGGCGGGCTGGTTCCTGGCGGTGTATTATTCCAACAGCTACAACGGAAAGGCCGTCCGCGCCCTGTTCGGCTATGTGGCGGGAGAATCCGATCCGCTTTTGTCCGTGCTCAGCTGGCTGTTCTGGGCGGTGCTGTACGCCTGGGTGCCTTTTGTGGCGGCGAAGCTCCTGGATGACAGGGACGCGGCCAAGCTGATCGCCATTGGCGCGGCCATCCTGGTGGCGGGCATCCTGGCGGACAACGTGAACCTGTGGCTCAAGCAGGTGGGTTCCCGTCCCCGCTACAAATACCTGATCACCCTGGAGGACCCGATTTCCCAGTTCCGACAGTGGTGGCAGATGGTGCCCAACCTGGCGGGCAGCAACGATAATTTCAAATCCTGGCCCAGCGGCAACATGACCATCGCCGCCATGATGTTTTCCCTGCCCATGCTTGCGGACGCGGTGAAAAACCGGAGCGCAAAGAAAAACGCCGCTGCTTTTGCCATTGCCTGCGTGTTTGTGGTACTTTACGGTTATAACCGCATCCATATGACCAACCATTTTCTGTCCGACGTATGCTTCGGTACCCTCATCACCTATCTGATCTTCGCGGTGATCAGCGCGGCGTTTCTGAAAGCCGCCGGACACCCGGAAAAGAAAAATCCCGCTTGAACCGTATCACGAAAGGAATGATTGAAATGAACCTTGAAAAGTACCATGGTGTCATTCCGGCGTTTTACGCCTGCTATGACGGCAATAACGAAGTGAGCCCGGAGCGCACGCGGAAGCTGGCCCGGCATCTGGTGAACAAAGGCGTGAAGGGGCTGTATGTGGGCGGCTCCTCCGGCGAGTGCATTTACCTGGAGAAGGAAGAAAGGATGCTCACGCTGGAAAACGTGATGGCTGAGGTCAAGGGGGAATGCACCGTCATCGCCCACGTGGGCTGCAACAACACCAAAGAGTCCATGGAATTGGCCGCCCACGCCGAAAAGCTGGGGGTGGACGCCATCGCCTCCATCCCGCCGATTTACTTCCACCTGCCCGAATACGCCATTGCCCAGTATTGGAATGATATTTCCTCCGCCGCGCCCAACACGGACTTCATCATCTACAACATTCCCCAGCTGGCGGGCGTGGCGCTGACCCCCTCCCTGTTCGTGGAAATGCGGAAGAACCCAAAGGTAATCGGCGTGAAGAATTCCTCCATGCCCACCCAGGACATTGATACCTTCGTGCGCATCGGCGGCGAAAACTGCGTGGTGTTCAACGGCCCCGACGAGCAGTTCGTTTCCGGCCGGGCCATCGGCGCAGCCGGCGGCATCGGCGGCACCTACGGGGCCATGCCCGAGCTGTTCCTGAAAATGGACGCGCTGGTGCGGCAAGGGAAGTATGCGGAAGCCGCCCCCATCCAGCATGAGGTCAACGCCATCATTTCCCAGCTGTGCGCCTGCAGGGGCAATATGTACGCCGTCATCAAGGGCGTGCTGAAGATCAACGAGGGCCTGGAATTGGGCTCCGTCCGCAAGCCCCTGACCGGCCTAAAGGAGGGCGACGGGCCCAAGGTGGAAGCCGCCGCGAAGCACATCAGGGAAGCGATTGTGAAATACTGCTGAGTCTGCGCCCCTTTCCAAGACCGCTGTAATATGAATATTTCACCGTGATAGGAGAGATTCTTATGAATAAGGAGCTGCTTGCGTCCCAGCAAGCCTGGATCCGGGACGAGCTGACCCGCTGCGCGGATTTCTGGCTCACCCATGGCTGGGATCAGGTGAACGGCGGCGTATACACCTGCCTGGACCGCTGGGGCAACATTTACTCCACCGACAAGAGCGTGTGGATGCAGGGCCGCTGCGCCTGGACGTACGCCTGGCTGTGCCATCTCTACGGCAAAAAAGCGGAATGGATGGCCTTCGCCAAATCCTGCCTGGACTTTATGGAAGCCCACTGCATCAACCGGGAGAAGGGCGGCCGCATGTACTTCACCGTCACCGCCGACGGAAAGCCCCTGCGCCAGCGCCGGTATTTTTTCTCCGAGAGCTTCTACGCCATCGCCAACGCGGAATACTACGCCCTCACCGGCGAAAAGGAATACCTGGACCGGGCGCGCTTCGCCTATGACCTGTACTGGAAGCTGTACCAGGGCCTGATGGAAGACCCGGTGGGCATGGGCCCCAAAACCTTCCCCGAGACCCGCACGGGCCGCGCCCTGGGCAGCCCCATGATCTACCTGAACATCTGCTCCGTCCTGCGCCGCTGCGACCCCGCCCATACGGAGGAATACGACCGGCGCTCCCAGCAGTGCGTGGAGGAAATCTTCAAATACCACCGCAAGGCAGACATGCACTGCACCCTGGAAAACGTGGGCCCCAACGGGGAATTCCGCGGCGACGTGACCGAGGGCCGCATCGTGAATCCCGGCCATGACATCGAATGCTCCTGGTTCCTGATGGAATACGCCAACCACAGGGGCGACAAGGAGCTGCACAGGCAGGCCGAGGCCCTCTTCAACGACGCCATCAACGCGGGCTGGGACAAGGAATATAACGGGCTGCTGTACTTCATCGACTGCAAGGGCCTGCCCCCCGAAGCCTACGAGCACGACATGAAGCTGTGGTGGCCCCACAACGAGATCCTCATCGCCTCCCTCATGGCCTACCGGGACACCGGCGACGAACAGTATTACGCCTGGTTCTGCAAGACGCTGGACTATTGCAGGGAGGTGTTCGCCGACCCGGAGAACGGCGAATGGTACGGCTACCTCCGCCGCGACGGAAAGCCCACCATGCCCTCCACCAAGGGCTCCACCTTCAAAGGCCCCTTCCACCTGCCAAGGTGCCTGAGCATGGCTGACCAGATGATCACGCAGCTGCTGAGTAAATAACAATGATAGCATTCAGTAATGCAAAAACCAACAAAGGGATCGCTGGGGCTGTTCGCCCCAGACCCGAACCAGGGGCCTGAGGCCCCTGGACCCGCATTAGCGGAAGTTACAACATAGGGAGAGCAGACTTTGTTTCCGCTGAAACTTGAGAGAAACAGACAAACGATTGACGTTGTGCTTCTGGACCGGCGGCTGAAAGCCGCCTCACCCGGACGCTTCGCGTCCGGGGAAAGCCAGGAAAAATCACCAGGGGAAAGCGAGCTTTCCCCTGGGATTTTCCCTGGCTTTCTTGGGCCAGAAGCCTGTAACTTCCGAATCTCCAAATCAACTGGCGAATGTTGTTGGTTCTACCCAATGGAGTAATTTCGCCTATTGGGATGCAAGGGATGAAATCCCTTGCCGCAGGACGAACCGCCGATGACCGCCTGTGGCGGGTATCTCATCGGCGGTGAGATCAGCCGAAAGGAAGCAATCTCCCCATGAAGGGGAGTTGCGACCTTTGAGGCTGCGGATCTGGGCGCGCGGAGCGCCCAGCGTCTCCTCCTTTATCTGTCTTTGATCCCTGGATTAAAAAACACGAGAGCGGCCATTAACCGAAAAAACCGCCCCTGTTCCATGTTGCGGAACAGGGGCGGTTTTGCTTTGGAGAAACATGGATTACAGCAGATTCCTCTGAATCTTGCCGCTGATGGTCTTGGGCAGTTCGTCCTTGAACACCACGATGCGGGGGTACTTATAGGGGGCGGTGCGCTGCTTGACGTAGTTCTGGATTTCCTTCTTGAGCTCTTCGGTGCCTTCCTTGCCCTTGACCAGCACGATGCTGGCCTTGACCACCTGTCCGCGCACAGGGTCGGGGGCGGCGGAAACGCCGCACTCCAGCACGTAGGGCAGCTCCATGATGACGGACTCGATCTCGAACGGCCCGATGCGGTAGCCGGAGGACTTGATGAGGTCGTCCACCCGGCCCACGTACCAGAAGAAGCCGTCCTCGTCCCGCCAGGCGGTGTCGCCGGTGTGGTAGAGGCCGTCCGCGTGGTTGTCCTCGATGCCCATGTAGCCCAGGTACAGGCCGCAGGCGGGCTTGCCGTCCCCCAGGCGGATGACGATCTCGCCCACCTCGCCCACGGGCACAGGATTTCCGCTGGGGTCAACGATGTCCACGTCAAACAGCGGCGAGGGCTTGCCCATGGAGCCGACCTTGGGGGTCATGCCCACCAGGTTGCCCACGGACAGGGTGGTTTCGGTCTGGCCAAAGCCCTCCATGAGGGAAAGGCCCGTGGCCTTCTGGAACTGGTAGAACACCTCGGGGTTCAGCGCTTCGCCGGCCACGGTGGCGTGGTGGATGGAGGAAAGGTCGTACTTGCTCAGATCCTCCTTGATCAGCATGCGCAGCATGGTGGGCGGCGCGCAGAAGGTGGCGATATTGTACTGCTTGAACAGCGGCAGGATCTCTTCCGCGTGGAAGCGGTCAAAGTCGTAGACGAACACCGCGGCCTCGCACAGCCACTGGCCGTACAGCTTGCCCCACAGGGCCTTGCCCCAGCCGGTGTCGGAGATGGTCAGGTGCAGGCGGCCCGGCTCCACGCAGTGCCAGTATTTGGCGGTGATGAAGTGGCCCATGGGATAGGTGTGGGCGTGGGCCACCAGCTTGGGATAGCCGGTGGTGCCGGAGGTGAAGAACATCACCATGGGGTCGCGCCCGCAGGCGGTGTCCTCTTCCCGGGAGAAGCGGGAGGAGAAACGGGCGAAGTCCGCGTCAAAGTCGTGCCAGCCCTCGCGGCTGCCGCCGCAAAGGATCAGCGTCTTGACCGTCGGGCAGGCGGGCAGCGCTTCCTCCACGTGCTCCGCCGCCTTGCCGTGGGCGGTGCACAGCATGGCGCTGACCTCCGCCTTGTTGAAGCGGTATTCATAGTCGTGGGCCAGCAGCTGGTCGGTGGCGGGGATGGCGATGGCCCCGATCTTGCAAAGGGCCAGCATGCTCAGCCAGAAGTGGTATTGCCGCCGCAGCACCACCAGCACCTTGTCCCCCTTCTTGATGCCCAGGGAGCGGAAATAGTTGGCGGCGCGGTTGCTCTGCTTCTTCATATCCAGGAAGGTGAAGCGGCGCTCATGCTTGAATTCGTCCAGGTGCAGCATGGCCAGGGCCTCGGGCTTGGTATCGGCCAGGGCGTCCACCACGTCGAAGGCGAAGTTGAAGGTGTCCAGGTTCTGGAAGGAAATGGACTGAAGCGCCCCCGTCTCATCCTCCACGGGCCTGGCGAACTTTTCATAGATATAGTGGGCGTCCTCGGGGGTCTGGCTGGCCCGGATGGTCTGCATCACCTGGCGCTCTTCCACTTCCTCGCCCGGCAGCACCACGGCCAGGAACACGCAGTCCTGGCCCTCGGCGGCGATCATGCCGTGGGGGGTGGAGGAGTCGTAGTAAATGGAGTCGCCTTCCCGCAGCAGCTCGATGTTGTGGCCCACCTGCACTTTCATCGCGCCGGAGAGGATGTAGTCGAATTCCTGGCCGGAGTGGGTGGTGGTGTGGATGGGCTTGTCCTGCAAAGCGGGGTCGTAGGTATAGCGCACGAAATAAGGCTCGGAAATCTTCTTGCGGAACATGGGGGCCAGGTTGCGGATGTCGATGCCCTGCTCCCGGGCCGTCACTTCGCCCGCGCCCTTGCGGGTGATGGTGTAGGAAGACAGCATGGCGCTGCGGCCTTCCAGCAGGTCGATCATTTCCACCTTGAAGGTCAGGGCGCACTTGTGCAGGAATGTAAAGGGCAGGTCCATCAGGGCGGCTTCATACCCCCGGTAGGTTTCCTCGCTTACATCGGTCATCCGGGCCATTTCCGCCACGGTGTACCCGCTGATTTCACGCAGCTCCCGGATACGGGCCGCTACCTCCCGCACCTGGTCGGGAATGTGCTGGGCTTGGGTCATGTCCATCTTCTTTTCCTCCGTTTTCTCATGGGGGGATCCTTTCCGTAAGGCGCTTGACCGCAAAGAAAAGCCCGCCCCAAAGCTGTTTTCTTTGAGACGGGCTGATTGCATCAACTCGCGGTACCACTCAAATTGCGCGTTTCCGCGCCGCTCATGAAGCTCGTGTTCCAAGCCTCCCGCTCTGACGCGGCGTCACGGAAGACGATTACTCCCCATCCTTCCCTGCCCGCGAAACACGGCTCTCTCTCGCCGCCCCTTTGCGCAAGGCCCTTTCGGTTTCACCGCTTCGGCTCGGAAGGGATGGGCGTGTTGGGAAGCGTTCGCTGCCGGTTTTCAGCTGCCCCGGCTCTCTGGACGCGGCGCGTTCCCCGCCGTCTTCGTCATCGCCTTTAAAATATGGAATTGCATGTAGTGTATCACCCGCCGCACGGTTTGTCAAGCACGGAAAAATAAAAACAGGAGAAAAACAGCGCGACGGCAGTAAGTATTCGTGTGTCGAAAAGCGTGAGAGGGGGAACGCTGGGGCTGTTCGCCCCAGACCCGCAGCCTCAAAGGTCGCAACTCCGCTTCATGCGGAGATTGCTCCCTTTCGGCTGATCTCACCGCCGATGAGATACCCGCCACAGGTGGTCATCGGCGGTTCGTCCCCTGGACCCGCAACAGCGGAAGTTATCCCATACATAAAACAGGCTTTGTTCCCGCTGAAGCTTGAGAAAAACAGGCAGACTTTCATGGGCCAGAAGCCGCTAACTTCCGTATCCCCAAATCGACTGGCGAATGTACTCTTTTCTACCCAACAGAGTAAATTCGCCTGTCGGAGTCCAGAGGGTGAAACCCTCTGGCGCAGGTCTGGGCGCGCGGAGCGCCCAGCGTATCCCCCTGTAACACTGCTCGTTCCCTAAAAGAATACACCCCTACTTTCCTTTGCTGTCAATACCCAGCAGCATCCGGTCGTTATCCAGGGCCTTGCCGCTGGCCTGGCGGAATTTATCGGTGAGGTCCCGGATGGTAAGTTTTTCCCGTTCCTCCCCGGTCACGTCGTAGATCACCCGGCCCTGATCCATCATCAGCGTGCGGTTGCCCAGGTCCAGGGCGGACTGCATGTTGTGGGTAATCATGAGGCAGGTGATTTTGTTTTCCTCCACGATAGAGCGGGTGAGGGCCAGCACCTTTTCGGCGGTGCCGGGATCCAGGGCGGCGGTGTGCTCATCCAGCAGGAGGAGCTTGGGGATATGGTAGGTGGCCATCAGCAGGGTCAGCGCCTGGCGCTGGCCGCCGGAGAGCAGGCCCACAGGCTGCTTCATCCGGTTCTCCAGGCCCATATCCAGCAGGGCCAGCTTATCCCGAAAGGCTTTCTTGTCCGCGCCCGTTACCCGGCTCAGCCAGCCGCCGTTGCCCGCGGCCAGGGCCAGGTTTTCTTCGATGCTCATATCCGGCGCGGTGCCGCGCATGGGATCCTGGAATAAGCGCCCGATCAGCCGCGCCCGCTGGTGCTCGGGCGTCCAGGTCACGTCCCGGCCGTCCATGACCACCGTGCCGTGATCCGGGAAGAAGCTGCCGCAGACGGCGTTAAAGAGGGTGGATTTCCCCGCGCCGTTGGCCCCGATGATGGAAACGAAATCGCCCTTGCGGATGTGGAGGGACAGCTTGTCCAAAGCCAGTTTCGCGTTCACGGTGCCGGGATTGAAGGTCTTGGACACTTCGTTCAAAATCAGCATGGTCATTTCCCTCCTTCCGGCAGGGGCTTTTTCCGCATCCGCACGGACTTGACCAGCAGCGGGAGCTGCTTTCTCAGGTAGGGCCCGGAAATGGCCAGCACCACGATCAGGGAGGAAACGGCCTTGAGCATGAACGCGGGCATGTTCAGCCGCAGCGCCAGGGCGTACACCAGCCGGAACAGGAACGCGCCGACCACCGCGCCGACAGCGCGCAGCGGCACGGAGCGGTGCTTGCTGATAATGACCCCGCCGATGAGCAGCGAGGCCAGCGCCACCGTGACCATGCCGCTGCCCATGTTCACCTCATAGTTTTTCTGCTGCTGGGCCATCAGGCACCCGGACAGGGCGGTGAACGCGTTGGAAACGCACAGGCCCACGGTGGTGGTGAAGGCGGGGTTGATGGAGGAGGAGCGCACCATGTCCGCGTTGCTGCCGGTGGCGCGGATGGCCAGGCCCAGCTTCGTGCGCAGGAAAAAGCACAGAACCGCCACCACAAGCGCCACCACGGCCAGCATCACAAACAGGGTGTACTGCCCGGCGAAGGGGGTGCCCTTCAGCAGGTCCTTTGCCATGGTGAAGATGGTGGGGGTCTTGTTCATGGGCAGGGTGGCCTTATTGCCGGTGATAGCCATATTCACCGAATACAGCCCCGTGTTCACCACGATGCCCGCCAGCAGGCTCTGGACGCCCATGCGCATTTGCAGCGTGGCCGTCAGGAACCCGGAGCACACCCCCGCCAGCATGGCCGCGGGCAGCGCCAGCCAGGGGTGGCCCGAAATGGCCACCAGCGCCCCCACCGCCGCGCCCAGGGTAAAGCACCCGTCGGTAGAAAGGTCGCACACGTTCAGCATGGAATAGGACAGGAACAGGGCCAGGACCGTCAGCGCGTTCACCAGGCCCAATTCCAGGGCTGTCTGGCCCAGGGCAAGAAGTTTGTCAGGTGTCATGATGGTTTGTCTCCGTTTTCCTTCCGTTTTCAGGAAAGCTGTCGCATATAGATCTTTTCTTCCGCTCCCCAGGAAGCGGTTTTGCGGTCGATGACGGTAAAGCCGTATTTTTCGTAGAGGTTCTCATGGTCGCTGGTGAGATATACCCGGTCAAAACCCAGGGATTTCAAGTAATCCATGGCGGCCCGGATCATTTTTTCGCTGAGCCGGTTTCCCCGGTACGCTTCGTCCACGAACACGAAGCCGATGTAGGGCGTGTAGGGCACGTCGGGAATGCAGTCCGTTTTTGTAACTGTGCAGTAGCCGCAGACGCGCCCTTCGTCCAGCGCCGCGATGACCCGCTCCCAGCCGGTAAAGGCTCCGCTTCGCATGTCCCGGGCCAGGGCTTGTCCCGCGCGCCAGGAGCAGGCGTCGGCGTAGTCCGCCACGCGCTCCCACAAAGGAGAGGAGGATGCGATGATTTCGATGGCCAATGTTGATGCCTCTTTTAAAAAAGTATAAACAAGCCAAAAGGCTTCCTTGTGCAGGCAATGTTGTCAACATAAAGCGAAACGATCCTGCCAAAACTCTGTTGAGAGAAAGCAACGATGTCATCCTGAGCGGAGTGGAGCGAAAGCGGAACGGAGTCGAAGGATCTGAGAGAAGCGTCATAAGCCAAGATGACCTATTTCCAGCACCCAGATCCTTCGACTCCACTTCGCCTCTGGCTCCGTTTCGCTCAGGATGACAATGTATCTATTGCTCTTAAAAGTATCTTGGCATAAACCGTTTCGTTTATGTTAAGACATTGCCATCGCAGAGGCTTTTGGATTCACTCCCCCAAATCGTCAAAGCTCTCGGCGGTGGTGATGGGCTGCACGGTGGTGCAGAAGGGGGCAAAGGCGGCGGCGATGGCGTCGTAGTCATAGCCGATCAGGGCGCAGGTTTCGGTGTTGACGGTGGCGGTGCCGTTGTCAAAGGTCTTGACGGGGGTCTTGGCGATGTCCGCGCCGTCCACCAGGATGTCCGCGATCATGTTGGCGGTTTCCTTGCCCAGATTGGCATAGTCCACGCCGTAGCCCAGGAACGCGCCGTTGAGGGCAAAGCTGTCCGCGCCGGTGTAGTGGGGGATCTTCGCCTCGGCCAGGGTTTCGTAAATCGCCAGCTCAGCGGCCATGATGGTATTGTCGGTGGGAGTGAACACGGCGTCCATTTCATCGGCTACGATGGCGTCCGCGGCCAGCATCACTTCGGAAATGCCGCTGCCGGAGTATTCCTTGTAGCTCACGCCCTTGGCGTCCAGGATTTCCTTGGCCGCGGCGATGGGGGCGGTGGAGGCGTCCTCGGAGGGGTTATAAAGCAGGGCGATCTTGCTGGCCTCGGGATTCGCGGCGAAGATCAGGTTGAACACAGCGTTGGTATCCAGGTAGTCGGAGGTGCCGGTGATGTTGGCGCCGGGGGCTTCCAGGCTGTCCACCAGGCCCGCGCCTACGGGGTCGCTGACGGCGGCGAACACCACGGGGATCTGGTTGTCCTCGGTCATGCCCTGCATGGTCATGGCTACGGGGGTGGCCACGCCCACCATCAGGTCCACTTCCTCCGCGATGAAGTTGGCGATGATCTGCTGCATCACGCTGCCGTCCAGGTTGCAGTTGTCTTCAATGATTTCAAAGGTCACGCCCTTATCCGCTTCGACGGCCTTAAGCTGCTCGCGGATGTTGGCGATGATCTGGTTCAGGGAGGCGTCGTCGACAAAATTGCAGATGCCGATCTTGAAATTGGCCTTTCCTTCAGCCAGGGACAGGGAGCACATGGAAACCGCCAGAACCAGGGCCAGAACCAAAGCGATGATCTTTTTCATGGGGAATACCGTCCTTTCTTTCAGCGAGAAGTTTTTTTTTTGTGGGAAGCTTTGAATGAAAAAACGCCCCAGCGCACATATCCCGTGCGCTGAGGCGGAATTTCCCGCGGTGCCACTCAGCTTCGCTCCCATCAAAGGGAAGCACTCTCTGCCGCGTACCTGTGATACGCGCCGCCTGGATAACGGGTGCGGAATCCCGTCGCTGCCTACGCTTTCTTCGGAGCGCCCTCAGGAGCCCATTCACTTCCCGCCCACGCGCCGCCGTCCCACTCTCGGCGGCTCCCTTTGCCGCGGCTTTGGAAGCTACTCTTCTCCCTCGTCGGTTTACGGGTGTTATGATACAATCCGGCAAATGAATTGTCAATAGATAAATTGTTTTCCCAATGTATTTATTCATCTTCGGCCCAGTTTCCGTCGTCCGTGTTACTGCTCAGCCACCCCTGGAGAACCAACGAAGAAACGGAACAAGAGGGGGATTGTCAAGGGATTCTCCCCTTGACGCAGGCTGTCGAAAAAGTTTTCGACAGCCTGCGAATGAAAGCGGAATCAGGATTCCTCTTTCATTCGATACATCCATTTCCTGCAAAAATGGGTTTTCGACCTCCAAAGGAGGCCGAAAACCCTATTTTTACGGTCGGAAATGGATATAGGAAGCAACCTACGGTTGCTCCTCGGCGGCGTGTACGGCGCGAGGACGGAAAATTTTCTGTAAGGAGCGCAGACGACTGAAAGATATTTTCCTTCCTTGCGGTTTTTCCGCCCGGAAATCCCACAGGGATTTTAGGAAAAACCGTAGGGCGTTCACGAAAGGGGGGAAGGATTCCCCCTTTCGCGTTACTACGAAGCCGAAGGCTGAGTAGTAACGCGTCCGTTTGGAATTTTAGAAAAAATCGTTGACAATTCTTTCATTATATGCTATCATCTAAAATTGCACCAGTATCGAATGGGGTGCGTCTTTTTCCCTATATACATATGCGCCTCCGCGGAAAACGCAGAGGGGGAATGGGGTAGGGGAAATATGCGCTTTTTTCGGCGTCTGGGCAGCAATAAAGGGGTGATAGCTATATGGTGCACGAGGTCCAAATGGGGAAGCTGCGCAAGCGTATGAGCTTCTCGCGCATCGACGAGGTTCTGGAAATGCCCAACCTGATCGAAGTGCAGAAAAACAGCTATAAGCGTTTTCTGACGGAAGATCTGAAAGAAGTGTTGGCCGACGTTTCCCCCATCACGGATTACAGCGAAAATCTGGTGCTGGAATTCGTCGATTACTCGCTGGACGGCACGCCCAAGAATACCGTGGAGCGGTGCAAGGAACGCGACCTGACCTACGCGGCCCCGCTGAAGGTTTTCGTCCGCCTGAAGAACCGGGAGACCGGCGAAATCAAGGAATCGGAAGTCTTTATGGGCGATTTTCCGCTGATGACCGAGCACGGCACTTTTATTATCAACGGCGCGGAGCGCGTCATCGTCAGCCAGCTGGTGCGTTCGCCGGGCGCTTATTTCGGCGACACCATCGACAAGGCGGGCAAGCATCTGTTCTCCGCCCAGATCATTCCCAACCGGGGCGCCTGGCTGGAATACGAAACCGACAGCAACGATGTGCTGTGGGTGCGTATTGACCGCGCCCGCAAGCTGCCCATCACGGTGCTTCTGCGCGCGCTGGGCTACGGCACCGACCAGGAAATTTATGACCTGCTGGGCGAGGACGAGCGGCTGCTTGCCACCATCGCCCACTCTGACCAGACCAAGACCCAGACCCAGGGCCTGCTGGAGATCTATAAGCGCCAGAAGCCCGGCGAGCCGCCCACTGAGGACGGTTCCCGCGCCCTGCTGCGCAGCCTGTTCTTTGACCCCAAGCGCTATGACCTGATGCGCGTGGGCCGCTATAAGTTCAATAAAAAGCTGGGCCTCTCCGCCCGCATTGCCAACCATGTGGCCGCGGAAGACGTGGTCAGCCCCGTAAGCGGCGAAGTGCTGGCCGAAAAGGGCAGCGTCATTTCCCGGGAAAAGGCCGTGGAAATTCAGAATGCCGGCGTGAACGTGGTGCTTTTGCAGTGCGAAAGCACGGTGCACAAAGTGCTGGGCAACAATTTCGCGGACGCCAGGGGCTTTCTGCCCTTCGACCCCAAAGAGGCCGGCATCCTGGAAATGGTGCATCTGCCCACCCTGCTCAAGCTGATCGAGGAAACCCCCGCGGAGGATTTGAAGCGCGTGGTTTCCGAGAATGTGTATAACCTGGTGCCCAAGCACATCATCATCGACGACATCGTGGCGTCGGTGAGCTATCTGCTGGGCCTGCCCTACGGCGTGGGCACCATCGACGATATCGACCATCTGGGCAACCGCCGCCTGCGCAGCGTGGGCGAGCTGCTGCAAAACCAGGTGCGCATCGGCCTTTCCCGCCTGGAGCGCGTGGTGCGCGAGCGCATGGCCATTCAGGACGCCAACGACGTAAAGCCCGGCGAGCTGATCAACATCCGGCCCGTTTCCGCCGCCATCAAGGAGTTTTTCGGCTCCTCCCAGCTGTCCCAGTTCATGGACCAGCCCAACCCCCTGGCGGAGCTGACCCATAAGCGCCGCCTTTCCGCCCTGGGCCCCGGCGGCCTGAACCGCGACCGCGCGGGCATGGAGGTGCGCGACGTGCACTATTCCCACTACGCCCGCATCTGCCCCATCGAGACGCCTGAAGGCCCCAACATCGGCCTCATCGGCTCCCTGGCCACCTATGCCCGCATCAATGAGTACGGCCTCATCGAAGCGCCTTACCGCCGCGTGGACAAGGAAACCGGCCAGGTGACGGACGACATCGTGTACATGACCGCCGACGAGGAGGACAACTACAAGGTCGGCCAGGCCAAGGAACCGCTGGACGAAAACAACCGCTTCATCAATAAGCGCATCGTGGTGCGCTGGCGGGACGAGACCATCGAAGTGCCCGCCAAGGACGTGGACTATATCGACGTGTCCCCCAAGCAGGTGGTGTCCGTGGCCACGGCCATGATCCCCTTCCTGGAAAACGACGACGCCAACCGCGCCCTGATGGGCTCCAACATGCAGCGCCAGGCGGTGCCGCTGCTGGTGCCCGAAGCGCCCATCGTGGGCACCGGCATGGAATACAAGGCCGCCCACGACTCCGGCGTGGTGCTGCTTTCCAAGCACGCGGGCACGGTCTATTCCGTGGCTTCCGACGAAGTGGTGATCCAGGACGAGCTGGGCGAAAAGCACAGCTACCGCCTGACCAAGTTTGCCCGGTCCAACCAGGGCACCTGCATCAACCAGCGCCCCCGCGTGTTCCAGGGGCAGAAGATCGAAGTGGGCGACCTGCTGGCCGACGGCCCCTCCACCGAGAACGGCGAGATCGGCCTGGGCAAGAACATGCTCATCGGCTTCATGACCTGGGAAGGCTATAACTACGAGGACGCCGTGCTCATCAGCGAACGGCTGGTGAAATACGACAAATACACCTCCATCCATATTGAAGAATACGAGTCCGAAGCCCGCGAAACCAAGCTGGGCCCGGAGGAAATCACCCGCGACATCCCCAATGTGGGCGAGGACGCGGTGCGCGACCTGGACGAGAACGGCATCATCCGCATCGGCGCGGAGGTGCGCAGCGGCGACATCCTGGTGGGCAAGGTGACCCCCAAGGGCGAAACCGAGCTCACCGCCGAAGAACGCCTGCTGCGGGCCATCTTCGGCGAAAAGGCCAGGGAAGTGCGCGACACCTCCCTGAAGGTGCCCCACGGCGAGGGCGGCATCATCGTGGACGTGAAAATCTTCACCCGTGAAAACAAGGACGAGCTCAGCCCCGGCGTGAACGAAATGGTGCGCGTGTACATCGCGCAGAAGCGCAAGATCAGCGTGGGCGACAAGATGTCCGGCCGCCACGGCAACAAGGGCGTCGTCTCCCGCATCCTGCGGGAGGAGGACATGCCCTTCCTGCCTGACGGCACACCGCTGGACATCGTGCTCAACCCCCTGGGCGTGCCTTCCCGCATGAACATCGGGCAGGTGCTGGAGGTCCACCTGGGCATCGCGGCCCGCACCCTGGGCTGGCACATCGCCACCCCCGTGTTCGACGGCGCCACCAAGGAGGACATCGAGGAATGCCTGGCGAAAGCCGGCCTGCGCCCCGACGGCAAGACCATCCTGTACGACGGCCGCACGGGCGATCCCTTCGAGAATCCCGTCACCGTGGGCATCATGTACTTCCTCAAGCTGCACCACCTGGTAGACGATAAGATGCACGCCCGTTCCACCGGCCCCTACTCCCTGGTGACCCAGCAGCCCCTGGGCGGCAAGGCCCAGTTCGGCGGCCAGCGCTTCGGCGAGATGGAAGTGTGGGCCCTGGAAGCCTACGGCGCCGCCAACACCCTCCAGGAGATCCTGACCGTGAAGTCCGACGACATCGTGGGCCGCGTCAAGACCTACGAAGCCATCGTGAAGGGCCAGAACATCCCCACCCCCGGCGTGCCTGAATCCTTCAAGGTGCTCATCAAGGAGCTGCAGGCCCTGGCCCTGGACATCCGGGTGCTGAACGAAAACAAGGAAGAAATCGAGATCCGCGAGCTGGACGACGAGGACGACGACATGACCGACGCCATGCCCGCCGGACGCGAGCCCCTGCCCGAGAGCGACTTCGACGACACGCCCGTCCTGGACGAAAACGATTCGCTGGATCTGGATGACGATATCAGCCTGGACGATGACTTTTCCGACTTCGATTCCGAAGACGATATGCTGGACGACCTGAAGCTGGATGATGATGATGATTTGGAATGAGGAGACCAGAGGGATTAGGGAATAGGGATTAGCTGGATATTGTTTCAAGTATTCCAGCAGTCCGGTTCCGAACGCCCAGCCGCTTTTCCCTGATCCCTGATCCCTGATCCCTAAATCCTACCCGCGCCACAACGGAGGGAGTTTGTATCCATGTTTGAACTGACAAATTTAGATTCCATCCAAATCGGCATGGCCTCTTCCGAGCAGATCCTCGCCTGGAGCTATGGCGAAGTGAGCAAGCCCGAGACCATCAACTACCGCACCCTGAAACCCGAGCGCGACGGCCTGTACTGCGAGCGCATCTTTGGGCCCCAGAAGGACTGGGAATGCTCCTGCGGCAAGTATAAGCGCGTCAAGTTCAAGGATAAGGACAAGGTGTGCGACAAGTGCGGCGTCCAGATCACCCGGGCCAAGGTGCGCCGCGAGCGCATGGGCCATATCGCCCTGGCCGCGCCGGTGAGCCATATCTGGTATTTCAAGGGCATCCCTTCCCGCATGGGCATGCTGCTGGACGTGAGCCCCCGCGCCCTGGAAAAGGTGCTGTATTTTGCTTCCTATATCGTGCTGAACCCCGGCAACGAAGCGGTCACGAAGGTGGCCCGCAACGAGCTGATCACCGATTCCAAGTACCGCTCCATCATGGCCATGACCGAGGAGGAGCGGGGCGAATTCAAGGCCGGCATCGGCGCGGAAGCGGTGAAGGAAATGCTGCTGGCGCTGGACCTGGAGGCGCTCAGCGAAAGCCTGAAAAAAGAGATCAACGAGCTGATCGAAAAGGAACGCGACCGCGAGGGCGAGGGCCAGAAGCGCACCCACGCGGTAAAGCGCCTGGAAGTGGTGGAGGCCTTCCGCCTGTCCCACAATAAGCCCGAATGGATGATCATGGACGTGGTGCCCGTCATTCCGCCGGACCTGCGCCCCATGGTGCAGCTGGACGGCGGCCGCTTCGCCACCTCCGACCTGAACGACCTGTACCGCCGCGTGATCAACCGCAACAACCGTTTAAAGCGGATGCTGGAGCTGGGCACGCCGGACATCATCGTGCGCAATGAAAAGCGGATGCTGCAGGAGGCCGTGGACGCCCTGATCGACAACGGCCGCCGCGGACGGCCCGTCACCGGCCCCGGCAACCGGCCCTTAAAGTCCCTGTCCGACCTGCTGCGCGGCAAGCAGGGCCGTTTCCGCCAGAACCTGCTGGGCAAGCGCGTGGACTATTCCGGCCGTTCCGTGATCGTGGTAGGCCCCGAGCTGAAGCTGTACCAGTGCGGCCTGCCCAAGGACATGGCGCTGGAGCTGTTCAAGCCCTTCGTGATGGAAAAGCTGGTGTCCCTGCGCATCGCCCACAACGTGAAATCCGCCAAGCGCATGGTGGAAAAAGTGAAGCCCGAGGTATGGGATATCCTGGAAGACGTGATCAAGGAGCATCCCGTGCTTCTGAACCGCGCGCCCACCCTGCACCGCCTGGGCATCCAGGCCTTTGAGCCCATCCTGGTGGAAGGCAAGGCCATCCGCCTGCATCCCCTGTCCTGCACCGCCTACAACGCCGACTTTGACGGCGACCAGATGGCCGTGCACGTTCCCCTGAGCATGGAGGCCCAGGCCGAGGCCCGGTTCCTGATGCTGTGCGCCAACAACATCATGAAGCCCCAGGACGGCCGGCCCGTTATTTCTCCCACCCAGGACATGGTCATCGGCTGCCACTACCTGACCATCACCCGGGACGACGCCAAGGGCGCGGGCCGCGTGTTCGCTTCCCCGGACGAGGCCATGATGGCCTACCAGTGCCGGCAGATCGACCTGCAGGCCCCCATCAAGGTGCGCATCGAACGCACCTGGGAGGGCGTCACCGAGCGCCGTGTCATCGACACCACCCTGGGCCTGCTGATCTTCAACGAAGTCATCCCCCAGGACCTGGGCTTCAAGCCCCGGGAGACCATGGACGACCAGTTCGTGCTGGAAATCGACCACCGGGTGGTGAAAAAGCACCTGGGCCAGATCGTGGAAAAGTGCTTCCACGTACACGGCGAAAGCCAGACCGCCAAGGTGCTGGACGCCATCAAGAACCTGGGCTATAAATACTCCACCCGCGGCGCCATCACCGTGTCCGTGGGCGACATCATCATTCCCCCCGAAAAGCAGACCTGGCTGAAAGAGACCGACGACCTGGTGGCCACCATCAACCGCAAATACCGCCGCGGCGAAATGAGCGAGGACGAGCGCTACCGCATGGTCATCGACGCCTGGCAGAGCACCACCAATAGGCTGAAAAACCGCGTGATGGAAGTGCTGCCGCCCTTCAACCCCATCAGCATGATGACGGGGTCCGGGGCCCGCGGTTCCGCCGGCCAGGTGGCCCAGCTGGCCGGCATGCGCGGCCTGATGGCTTCTCCTTCCGGACGCGCCATCGAAGTGCCTATCCGCGCCAACTTCCGCGAGGGCCTGAACGTGCTGGAATTCTTCATGTCCTCCCACGGCAGCCGCAAGTCCCTGGCCGACACCGCCCTGCGTACCGCCGACTCGGGTTACCTGACCCGCCGCCTGGTGGACGTTTCCCAGGAAGTGATCGTCCGGGAGATCGACTGCTTTGAGACCCGGGGCGAAAAGGTGCGCGGCATCGCCGTGCAGCCCATCGGCGAAATCGAGGGCATCGACGACCGCGTGCGCGGACGCTACGCCGCCGAGGATGTGTACCATCCCATCACCGGCGAGCTGATCGTCCACTTGAACGAGCTGATCGACTACGAAAAGGCCGAGCTGATCAAGAAGGCCGGCATCACGAAGATGAACGTCCGCTCCGTGCTGACCTGCCACAGCGAGCACGGCGTGTGCGCCCGCTGCTACGGCATGAACCTGGCCCACGGCGGCATCGTGGACATCGGCGAAGCGGTGGGCATCATCGCCGCCCAGTCCATCGGCGAGCCCGGCACCCAGCTGACCATGCGTACCTTCCACTCCGGCGGCGTGGCCTCCGCGGACGACATCACCCAGGGTCTTCCCCGGGTGGAGGAGCTGTTCGAGGCCCGCAAGCCCAAGCGCGAAGCCACCCTGTCCGAAATCAGCGGCAAAGTGCAGATCGTGGAGAGCAAGAAAAAGCGCGAGGTCATCGTGACCAGCGAGGACGACCCCAACGAAAAGAAGACCTACCAGATCCACTACGGCGCGCGGCTCAAGGTGGCCGACGGCGACGTGATCCCCGCCGGCGCGGAACTGATCGAGGGCTCCGTCAACCCCCACGACCTGCTGCGCATCCTGGGCATCCGCGCCGTGCAGGAATACCTGCTGAAAGAAGTGCTTTCCGCTTACTATTCCTCCGGTGTTAAGATCGCCGACAAGCACATCGAGGTCATCGTGCGCCAGATGCTGCGCAAGGTCCGCGTGGAGGACGCGGGCGATACCGACCTGCTGCCCGGCGGCCTGGTGGACATCTACGAGTTCGAGGAAGCCAACGAAAAGACCATCATGGCCGGGGGACGCCCCGCCATCGCCAAGCGCATCCTGCTGGGCATCACGAAGGCTTCCCTGGCCACGGATTCCTTCCTTTCCGCCGCCTCCTTCCAGGAGACCACCCGCGTGCTCACCGAAGCCGCCATCAAGGGCAAGGTGGACCCGCTGCTGGGCCTGAAGGAGAACGTCATCATCGGCAAGCTCATCCCCGCCGGTACCGGCCTCAAGCGCTACAAGAACATCGAGCTTCAGGAAACCTATTGATATCATGATGAGAACCCGTCGAACAGACGGGTTCTTTTTTGCGCAGCAACCATCAGTTGCTTGCCCAGCCGGCTTTTACGGGATATAATGCTGTCAGATAAAACGATGGGGAGGAAACCACCATGGAAGTGCACCTGATTCTCAAAGACCTGCGGGAAAAGAACCATCTGACCCAGGAACAGCTGGCGGAGCGCACCCTCGTCACCCGCCAGGCGGTGAGCCGCTGGGAAACCGGCGAAACCCAGCCGAATACCGAAACGCTGAAAATCCTGTCGCGGGAGTTCAACGTGTCCATCAACACCCTGCTGGGCTCCCCCCGGCAGCTCTACTGCCAGTGCTGCGGCATGCCCCTCAGCGAGGACGATTACATCAGCCGGGAGCCGGACGGCAGCTTCAACGAGGACTACTGCAAGTGGTGCTACACCGACGGCAGCTTCGTCTATGCCACCAAGGATGCGCTGATCGATTTCTTCCTCAGCCATCTGCCCAACCCGGAAATCCTTTCGGATGCGGAGCGCCGCACCCAGTACGGCAGCCAGCTTTCACAGCTGAAGCATTGGAAGGAAAGCTAAAGCGGCGCCATGCAAAAAACGCTGGAGGCATTAAGTCCCCAGCGTTTTTTGCATGATGTGTTTTTATTGGCTCTTCACGAATTGATAGGGAAATGTTCCATCAAACTGCAACCCTGCGATGTCATCCCGAGCGAAGCCGAGCCAGAGGGGAGGCATAGCCGAGGGATCTGTCAGTGAATCGTTAAGCCAACCTACAGATCTTTCGGCTCCGTTCCGCTCTCGCTCCACTCCGCTCAAGATGACAATGAAGGCTCACTTTTTCCCTAACTTTCCGTGAAGAACCTTTTTATTTCATAATATCCTTCAGCGCGCCGTCCAGCCAGTCGCCCTCAAAGAGCTCGATGAGGCCCGCGTCGCAGGCGGCGGTGAGCTTGGGGTTGATGGGCAGCTTGCCCAGCACGGGCACGCCGAAACGCCGGGCGGTCTCTTCGGCGTGGCTTTCGCCGAAGACGGGAACGTGCTTCCCGCAGTCCGGGCACACCGCGTAGCTCATGTTTTCCACCAGGCCCTTGACGGGGATCTTCATCATGTCCGCCATGTTCATGGCCTTTTCCACGATCATCCCCACCAGCTCCTGGGGGGTGGTGACCACCACGGCGCCGTCCACGGGCACGGACTGGAACACGGTCAGCGGCACGTCGCCGGTTCCCGGAGGCATGTCAATGAACATGAGGTCGATATCGCCCCAGAGCACGTCCGTCCAGAACTGCTTCACCGTGCCCGCGATGACCGGGCCGCGCCACACCACCGGCGCGGTCTCGTCGTCCAGCAGCAGGTTCAGGCTCATCATTTTGATGCCGGTCTTGCTCTCCACCGGCAGAATGCCTTCCTCGTTGCCCATGGCGTTCTGCTTGATGCCGAAGGCCCGGGGAATGGAGGGGCCGGTGATATCGGCGTCCAGGATGGCGGTCTTTAAGCCCGCCCGCTGGGCCAGCACAGCCAGCATCGCCGTCACCAGGGACTTGCCGACGCCGCCCTTGCCGCTCATGACGGCGACGGCTTTCTTGATATTTGTGCCCTCGTGGGGCTTTTCCAGCAGGCTCTGGGGCTGTTCGCGGCTGGAACAGTTGGCCCCGCAGGTGGAACAGTCATGGGTGCATTCGCTCATGGATCTATCTCCTTTATGTTTTTGTTTTCTTTCTTATGCCGTAGGCGGCAATTGAATGCCCGCTTCCCTGGCGCATTCCTTGAGCTTGTCCAGGGCCTCCACGATTTCCTCGGGCCGGTGCTCGCTGATGACGCAGAAGCGGAGGCGCGCCTTGTTTTTCGGCACGGCGGGGTACACGGCGGGGGGCACGATGACGCCCTTCCTGCGCAGGCGGTTGCTCAGCTCCCAGGCGTCCTCGTCCCTGCCCACCAGGATGGGCACCACGGCGGTCTCTCCCGCCAGGCAGGTATTGAAGTTGCGCTTATGGGCTTCCTCAATGAAGCACCTGATGTTGCGCCGCATGCGCTCCATGATGGTGGGGTCGCTGCGCAGGAGCCTGATGGCCTCCAGGCTGGCCGCGGCCAGGGGCGGGGAAATGCCCACGGAGAACACGAAGCCGGGCAGGTTATAGCGCATATAATCAATGATGGCATGGCTGCCCGCCAGATAGCCGCCGCACGTGCCAAGGCCCTTGGAGAGGGTGCCGTACTTGATGTCGATGTCGTCCGGGGCCAGGCCGAAGTATTCGTCCACGCCGCCGCCGGTCTTGCCGATGACGCAGGCGGAGTGGGCCTCGTCCACCATCAGGAAGCAGCCGTACTTCTTTTTCAGCTTCACGAACTCCGGCACCGGCGCGATGTCGCCGTCCATGGAATAGGCGCCCTCGATGACGATCAGCACCTTGCCGAACTTGTGGCGCTGGGTGCGCAGGATGCTTTCCAGGGCGTTCACGTCGCTGTGGGGGAAGGGCTTGGCGGTGGCCTGGGAGAGGCGGCATCCCTGCTCGATGGAGTTATGGGCGATGGCGTCGTACACGATCAGGTCGCCCTTGCCGCAGAAATTGCCCACGAAGGTCACGTTGGTGGAGTGGCCGCCCACCAGCACCAGGGCGGTTTCGGTGTGCTTCCATTCCGCGATGGCGGCTTCCAGCTCCTTGTGGATGCTCTTTTCCCCCGCCAGCAGGCGGCTGCCGGAGGCGGAGGTGCCGTACTTGTCGATGGCGGCTTTGGCGGCGGCCTTGGTTTCCTCCCGGCCGCTCATGCCCACGTAGTTGTAGGAGCCGAAATCCAGCATCCACTGGTTGTCCACAAAGCTCTTGTCCAGCAGCGGCGAATCGTGGGCCACAAAATAGGGGTTCTCCTGGCCCTCGCCCATGAGGGACTGGTAGCGCTTCTCAAACGCCTTGTATTCCGGCGCGTCCTCGAAGCGGGTAATGGGCGTCACCGGCTCCTGATTCTCCGGATTCGCGCTCTCATAGGCCACGTCGCCGCGGACTTTGGCGTACAGCAGGGCGGACAGGTCGTTCACCGTGGTACACTTGCCGTACTCCTCGGTGGGGATCAGCACGTTGAACTGCTCCTCGATTTTCAGGCTCATGCCCAGCACCTGCAGGCTGTCGCCCCCCAGCTCGTCGATGAAGTGGGCGTCGTCCCGGATCTGGTCGGGGGATACGTCCAGGGTTTCGGCGTACACCCCCCGGACCTTCTGCTTGATTTCTTCCAATTGCAGGTCGGAGGGCGTGTTTTCCTCCTGGACGATGGGCGTGTTTTCCTCAGCGGCCACCTCGTCCCGGCGGTTGAAGTCGATCTCCCGGTAGGCCAGCTTCTTTTCCTCGATCTGCTTTTTCAGCGCCAGGCGCTTGACCTTGATGCCCCCGGCGGTCTGGAATTTTTCGCTGGTCACCAGCACCCGGTTCACCCGCTTTAAGGCGGGCAAAACGCTGTTGATGCGCCGCACCTGGGCCATGAGGGAAGCGATGTAATCATCGTCCTTATAGTGCTGGCCCAGGTTCAGCACCAGCGTGATATCCTCATAATCCACCGCGCCTTTCTTTTTCAGGTGGGGCAGGTGGGACAAAAAGCCCTTTTCCTCTTTATTTTCCCTTTTTTCCCGGGCCTTCACGCCCAGCACGCAGAACTGCTCCGCCCCCTCCAGCGCGCCGAAGGCGTCCTCGATCTCGTCGGGATACACGTTCTCGCCGGACTCGTTGATGATCACGTCCTTGGCCCGGCCCTCCACGTACATGCGGCTGCCCTTTTCCAGCCGCACGATATCCCCCGTGCGGAACCAGCCCTCGTCGTCCAGGACGGGGGGCAGCAGCTTTCCGTCCACCAGGCGGCCCGTGTGGATGGTGTCGCCCCGGATGTACATTTCGCCCCGGTTGCTCTTTTCCCCGTCGCTCTGCACCCGGTATTCCGCGCTGATGAGGGGCCGGCCCACGGACCCGGAGGTGCGGGTGATGACGTTCATTTTGGTCTCCACGGAGGTGACGCCCGTTTCCGTCATGCCAAAGCCCGACACCGTGAAGTAGCCCAGGGCGGACAGGGTGCGCATATGCTCCTTGGGGGTATGGCTGCCGCCCAGGATGATGCACCGCACGTCGGACCCCAGCATCTGGTCGGTGATGGACTTGAACAGCACGTTCCGCGCGAAATCCAGCCCGAAGCCGGGGGCGATGGACTGGAGCGCCAGGGAAACGCCCCGCAGGGTCTTGAAGCCCGCCCGTTTCAGTCTGCTCTCCTTGGCCACCCGCTTATTCAGCGCCACGGAAAGATTATTCGCCAGCAGCGGCACGGCCATCAGATGGGTGATCTTAAAGCGCTGGGCGGTTTTCTGGATGCACTGGGGGCTGCGGTCGTGGAGGTAGACGGTCTCGTACCCCAGGAAATGGATCCATTGCAGGCACACCATGAACCCGAAAATGTGGTGGTAGGGCAGGAACGCCAGCTGCCGCCTGGGCTCGTCGCAGATGATGCGCCGGTTGGCCCGGTACAGCATTTCCGCGTTCAGCACCTGGCTGCACACAGCCTGTTCGTTGTACACAAAGACCCGGCTGGTGTCCGTGGTGCCGGAGGTACACAGGGCCACCATGTCGCCGAAGTCGGGCTGAAAGCCCTTTGCTTCCTGGGCCATGGCAAGCTGCCCCAGGGTGAACTGGGCGATGTTTCCCGGCAGGCTCCGGGGGCTTTTGCCGATCAGGGCCACCGCCCCGGCCTGCCCCAGAATGTAGGCGGTCATTTCGTCGGACAGCGTAAAATCCATCAGCACGGCGTTATATCCCGCCGCCGTCACGCCCCAGAACAAATAAAACCATTCCGGGCAGGTGTCCGCCTGGATGCCGATGAATCTGCCCTTGTTTTTTCCGCCCAGCGCGGAACGCAGCAGCGCCGCCACGGCATAGGTTTTCGATTTGTATTCCGCGAAGGTGATGGACTTTTCCTCGTCCTTCTCCAGCCACCGCGCCGCCACCCGGCTTCCGTCGCCGCAGATCAGCTCAAACAGGTTTTTCAGCGTCATCTTCTCCCGCAGCTTCTCACTGCGGGCGAGCACTTCACTCATGTTGTTTCCTCTTTCTTTGTGATAAAAAGTGGGGGAAACCGCTCTTTGGAGGCCAAAGAGCGGTTTCCCCCACACCCCCTTCCGAGAAAGCCATAAGGGCTGGGGTATTATCAATCGTTCTTTGGTTAAAGCGGAAGAAAATCGTCTACGAATAATACGGCCCGATGATCCGATCAAACAGCGCGGGGGGGAGAATATCGTGCAATATCACCGCCAGATGCTGGTCGGGCTTCGCCACGCGGAGGCGGCGGGGCAGGCGCTTTTTTTTCAGCGCCTGTACGATCTTTTCCCCCAGCGCGTCCGGGTCGCTGCCGTTCTGTTCGTCCTGGGCGATCCGGGCGGTGCCCGCGTCAAAGGCGGCTTTGTAGGGGGAATCGCTGGTCATGCCCGCGGCGTGCTTTCGGTACGCGCTGCTGCCGCTGCGGTGGTCCCCCGGCTCCACCAGCATGATTTCGATGCCGAAGCGCTTGACCTCATAGCTCAGGCACTCCGAGTATCCCTCGATGGCGTGCTTGCTGGCGGTGTACGCCCCCTCAAAGGGGATCCCCAGCAGGCCGTTGATGGAGGAAAAGTTCACGATGCGGCCCTTGCCTTTTTCCCGCATGAAGGGCAGCACCCTGGAAATCATGGCCGCCTGGCTGAAAAAGTTGGTTTCCATTACCTGGCGAAGCTCCTCCGGGCTGTAGCTTTCGCACGCCCCGAGGATCAGCATGCCGGCGCAGTTCACCAGGATGTCCGGCGGGCCGTATGCTTTCAGCGCCTGGGAAACGAAAGCGTCGATGCTCTCCGGGCTGGTCACGTCCAGCGGCAGGCAGAGGCAGCCCGCCGCCGTTTTTCCCCTGCCAAAGGAGCGCGCCCCCGCCGCCACGGTGAACCCGTGCCGGGCCAGCGCCTGGGCCGTATGCAGCCCCAGCCCGCTGGACGCGCCGGTGATCCAAACCACCTGGGCCATACTGCCCCCTCCTTCCATACGCGCATACATTTTTATTATACGCCATTTCCCATGAGATTGCAAACTATTACGGCCCATAAACAAAATAAATAGTTACTACTCAGCCTCCGGCTTCGTAGTAACACGCGGGCGGGTATTGCATACCCCCCGCGTGCCCCCCGCACGGTTTTTCCTAAAATTCCTACGGAATTTCCGGGCGGAAAAACCGCAAGGTAGGAAAATTTCATCTGGTCGTCTACGCTCCCGTCTGAAATTTTCCGTCCTCGCGGCGTACACGCCGCCGCTGCGGATCTCCGTCAAGGGGTGTGCCCCTTGACAATCCCCCTCGCAAACCGTTTCTTGTCGTCTCTCTCGGGGTAGGCTGAGTAGTAACAATAAATACCCTGCTCTCCCGTTATCATTCAGCTATTAGGGGGTGTTCACACTACCCGAAAAGAGCTGATTCTGAGATGATTTTTCGTCAGGCAAGGCGCATTTCCGCAGGAATACTGGCGGTATTTCAAGGAAATGCAACGCTGCATGACGGAAAATCAACCAGAATTCAGCCTTTGAGCGGCAGTGTGAACACTCCCTAGTAACCAGACAAGGGTTACGCTGGGGCTGTTCGCCCCAGACCCGAACCAGGGGCCTTTGAGGCTGCGGATCTGGGCGCGCGGAGCGCCCAGCGTAACCCCTTGCAGCTTTCCTCGATACCTGAATCGTTACGCTCTCCATATGTTGTTAGCACTCTTTTTGATTGAGTGCTAAAATTGTCTTGCATTTTGGTTTTCGGCGTGCTATAATATGGCAAGACGCAACGGCGGCAAGCCGTTTGCGGCTTTATCACCCACACGGGAGGCTGAAAGTATCATGGAAAATAAGGGCAATATTTCGATCCACGCGCAAAATATCATGCCGGTGATCAAGCGCTGGCTGTATTCCGATAAGGACATCTTCATCCGCGAAATGGTCAGCAACGGCTGCGACGCCATCACCAAGTACAAGATGCTCCACGCCGACACGGACGAGGACCTGCGGGTCACCGTCACCGTGGACAAGGAAGCGGGCGAATTGCGCTTCACTGACAACGGCATCGGCATGACCGCCGAGGAAGTGGAAAAGTACATCAACCAGGTGGCCTTCTCCAGCGCCGAGGAATTTTTGAAGAACTACACCGGCGACGACAAGGGCGGCATCATCGGCCATTTCGGGCTGGGCTTCTATTCCGCGTTCATGGCGGCGGACAAGGTGACCATTGACACCCTTTCCTATCAGGAGGGAGCTGCGCCCGTGCTGTGGGAGAGCGAGGACGGCATGGCCTTTTCCATGCGGGACGGCGGACGTACCGAGCGGGGCACCACCATCATCCTGCACATCACCGACGAAGAAAAGGAATTCCTGGACGGCTACCGGGTGCGGGAAGTGCTGAACCGCTACTGCGGCTATATGAGCGTGCCGATCTACCTGGAGAACCTGACCGGGGACGAAACCAAGAAGGACACCGACGAGCCCACCGGCACCGAGGAAGAGGAAAAGGCGAAGGCGGAAACCCCCATCAACGACGTGCATCCCCTTTGGCTCAAAAACCCCAAGGACTGCACCGAGGAGGAATACAAGGAAACCTACCGCAAGCTGTTCCACACCTTTGAAGAGCCGCTGTTCTGGGTGCATCTGAATGTGGACTACCCCTTCAACCTCAAGGGCATCCTCTACTTCCCCCGCATCAAGCGGGACTTCGGCGGCCAGGAGGGGGAAATCAAGCTGTTCAACCGCCAGGTGTTCGTGGCGGACAACATCAAGGAGGTCATCCCCGAGTTTCTGATGCTGCTCAAGGGCGTCATCGACTGCCCCGACCTGCCCCTGAACGTATCCCGTTCCTTCCTGCAGAACGACGGGTACGTAAAGAAGCTCTCCGCCCACATCACCAAGAAGGTGGCGGACAAGCTGAACGGCCTGTTCAACACCGAGCGCAAGCAGTATGAAACCTACTGGGACGACATCCATCCCTTCGTCAAGTACGGCTGCGTGCGGGACAGCAAGTTCTACGACATGGTGAAGGGCAGCCTGCTGTTCAAGACCACCAAGGGCGAATACCTGACCCTGGACGAGTACCGCGCCCGCAACGAGGGCAAGGCGGAAAAGAAGGTCTATTACACCACCGAACAGAACCGCCAGGCCGCGGCCGTGGCGCTGTACACCGACAAAGGCATCGACGTGGCGGTGATGGACACCCTGATCGACATGAACTTCATGAGCTTCATGGAGTTCGGCGGCGGCAACGACGGGCTGCAGTTCGCCCGGGTGGACGCGGACGTGTCCGGCCTCACCGAGGAAAGCGAAGAGGGCAAGGACATCGACCAGCATCAGATGGAAACCCTCTTCCGCAACGCGCTGAACGACCAGGAGCTGACGGTGAAGATCGAGGCCCTCAGCGACCGCAATCTGCCCGTGATGCTCACGGAAGAAGAACAGGTGCGCCGCTACAAGGAAATGAGCGCCATGTACGGCCAGGATTTCGGCTTCCCCACCAAGTATACCCTGGTGCTGAACCGCCTCTGCCCCACTGTCCGCGCTCTGGCCTCCATGGAGGAAGGCGACGTGAGCCACCTGCTGTGCAAGCAGCTCTTTGACCTGGCCCGCCTCTCCAGCCGTCCCCTGGAAGCGGAGGACCTCAAGGACTTTATCGCCCGCAGCAACGAGCTGGTGGCCATGATGGCGGAGAAGGGATGATACGCTCCATGGGTGTCGACTTTGTCGACACCATGCCATCGAAAGCCAGCAAAAGCTGTCTTTCGATGGAGGCATCAATTTCCTGTAATATGAGCGATTCCGGACCGAAAAACCGGAATCGCATTTTATACTTCTCCCAAGTTAGATAAGCAATTTAGAATAATCGTAACTGTTCAGTCGATGGAATATTGGGCACTTTAAGTCGCTAATGGAACGACGGGGCGAGGGCCTCTGCGATCCGCACGCTCAAAAGTCGCAAGTCCGCTTCATGCGGACATTGCTCGTTTCGCGTGATCTCACCACCGATGAGAAATCCGCCGCAGGCGGTCATCGGTGGTTCGTCCCTCGTGCAC
>JAFZOG010000179.1 GCA_017550745.1 Clostridia bacterium
ACGAAGACCCTTTTAAGGGTGGCCAGTAGTCATACCACGACGGCTTGAACAAAGTGAAAGCCAGCGTCATTTAGGCGCTGGCCTGTGTTGGGCCCTTATAGGGCTAAGCGAACCACCCCTTGAAGGGGTGGAAGCGATTTCTATTTCCGGTTAATATAAATCCAACGGTACCAGCGTGCGTACGCCTTCGGATGTAAAGACATCTTCCGCTTTCACACGGAAAACTTCTTTCAGCAAATCTACAGTGATCACATCAGAAGGATTGCCGCTTGTGACCAGCGTGCCTTTCTTCATGACCACAACATGGTGGGCAAACTGCACCGCCTGGTTCAGGTCGTGGAGCACCAGCGCTACCGTCAGCTTCAGTTCCCGGTTCAGCCTGTCCAGCAGTTTCATGACTTCCAGCTGGTGACAGATATCCAGGTAAGTGGTGGGTTCGTCCAGCAGCAGCACCTGGGGCTTCTGGGCCAGGGCCATGGCGATCCAGGCCCGCTGCCGTTCACCGCCGGACAGCGTCTGCAGGATCCGGTGCTGGTAAGGTATCAGGCTGGTTTCCTCCAGGGCCCACTCGATGCATTCCTGGTCTTCTTTCGTGGCTTTCCCGAAGAGGCTGCGGTAGGGGAAACGTCCCATGGCTACCAGGTCGCGGACGGTCATGTCGGCCGGCGCTTGGGGGGACTGGGTGAGGATAGCCAATTTCTGGGCAAATTCTTTATAGCCGAAGTCCCACACGTTCCGGTTCAGCAGGGTGATCTGGCCGGCAGAAATGGGATTGATCCGGCAGATGGCTTTTAAGGTGGTACTCTTGCCACAGCCGTTCGGCCCGATGATGGCGGTGATCTTCCCGTTGGGGATCTCCGCGTTCATATGCTGCACGATGGTTTTTCCCGACAGTGTGACCTGCAGGTCTTTTACTTCAATCATATTATCCATCATAATTCCCTCCTTAACAGGAACAGGAAGAAGGGCGCGCCGATGAACGCCATGATAATACCTACAGGCAGTTCAATGGGCGCAAAGGCCACCCGGGCGAATGTATCGCTGAAGGTTATGATGGCGATGCCCAGCAGGGCCGCGCCGGGAATGAGGAAACGGTAATCGGAACCCAGTATCAGGCGAGACACATGGGGAATGACCAGGCCTACGAAGCCTAACAGGCCTGCCACGCTGACGGCACTGGCGGCTAAAAGGGCTGCAATCGCAGTCAGGGCGATACGTGTAACTTCTACATTTACACCCAGGCCTTTGGCCATTTCATCGCCTAACTGCAGGATGTTTAGATAATGGGCGCTGACGATAGCAAGTACCAGGCCGATCAGCGCATAGGGGACGATAATGGTAACATGGGGCCAGCTGCGAGCGGCCAGGCCGCCTACCATCCACATCAGGGCGCCGTTGACACGGTCGCTGTAGAACACCAGCAGGCCGGAAATACCGGCGTTTAAAAAGGCGGAGACAGCGACGCCTGCCAGAATAATACGCACAGGCTTGATACCGTTTTTCCATGCCAGAATGTAAATGGCTATGGCTGCCAGCATGGCGCCGAGAAAAGACACCGGTGTAATCAGGTATTCCAGTGCCGGGAACAGGATCATGATGGCGATGCCTGCGATGCCGGCGCCGGAGGAGATGCCAATGATGTGCGGGTCAGCCAGGGGGTTGCGCATGACGGCCTGTAAAATAGCGCCGGACAGGGACAGGTTCAGGCCTACCATGGCGCCAACTATGGTTCGCGGCAGCCGGATGTTCCAGATGATCTGGTCCTGGGGTGTCGCTTTGGGATGCAGTAATATTTCCGCCACCTGGGAAACGGAAATATCCGCGGCGCCCAATGCAATGGACATAAGGCAGCCGGTCACGGCCAGTATCGTGAATAAAATCAGCATGGAGACGCGCCAGACTCTGCGGTCGATACCGTAGCGCTCGGCCCGTTCGGATGCGTCAGGTATTTTTTCTGCCATATACATAGTCCTTTCTGTTTTGCGGAACTCTGCCAGAGAGTGACAGAGTACTTTACGGGGTTTCAGTCAGCTTCTTAATTTAACATCTCACTTAAAGCTTTCCGGGAATACGTCTTTCGCCATCAGTTCCACTGCGTCCGGATACCGCAGGCCCGGAGGCGTCAGGAACAAATCTTCCGGCAAGATATACACTTTATTGTTCTTAACGGCGGTTAAGGCGCTGTAGGCGGGGTTACCCTTCACATCGGCCTTCAGGCGCTTTTCGATTTTATCCTGGGCGCCCATGGAGGTGATGAAGATGATCTCCGGATCCTTTTCCACCAGCGCTTCTATGCTATAAGGGGCTTTTTCCGGCTTGCCCTGGATGGCAGTAGTGCCCTGGGCGATGTTCACAAAACCTAACATTTTTGCCGCATTGCCGGCGATGCTGTTTTCCAGTTCCACGGTGACGGTGGAAGGTGTGGCGTGCAGGATCACGATACGCTTTTTGTGGTCTTTCGGCATTTTGGCAACGGTGGCGGCGATTTTATCGTCCATTGCCTTGTTCAGCTTTTCTGCTTCGGCAGTTTTTCCGTACACCTTGCCCGTGATAGCCAGCGCCTCTTTGGTTTCGTCATAGGTTTTCGGCTGCAGCGTGATGGCGTTTATGTTGTTGGTTTCCAGCATTTTTATAAATTTCTGGTGCTGGGCCGCGTTGATGAACACCAGATCCGGCTTCAGTCCCACAACCTTTTCCATGTTAATGTTAAACACGTGCCCAACGTCCTCCGCTTTTTCCATAGAAGGGGGAATCGCAGAGGCTTTGCTGCCGGAAGGCCGCCCGATAATGGTGCCGCCTACCGCGTCCACATAATTCAAGATGGAAGGCACCATGACTACAACACGTTCCGGCTTTTTGGCAAGAACTACTTTGCGCTTCTCGGAATCGGTAATCTCCGCAAAGGCAGTTGCTGAGGTCTGGGCAGGTTTGCTGCCTGCGTTGGTGGCTGCGTTGTCCGGCTTGCAGCCGAAAGAAGCAAAAGCCAGCAGGCACACCATCATTGAAAAGAAGAGAAACTTTTTCATAAACTACACCACTTTCCTGATTCAATATTTGTGAAGCTTTCTGTTTCTGCAAAGTTATTAATAAACGAGAACTACATCTGGAGTTTGATTGACTAAACTTACTAAAAACGTATTCCGTAAAAAACGTAAACCGTTTTCCGCTTGGAATTAATTTCTCAGTTTTATAAACGCCTGGCCGCCGATGACAAATACTACGACCAGGTAAATCAGCAGGACCCCCACCGACCATAAGGATACTTCCGCTCCGCTGCCGATGCCCCGCAGCAGGTAACTGGTGTGGGTGAGGGGCAGACAGTCGATGAAGATCCGCAGGGCGTCGGGCAACGCTTTTGTGGAGAAAAATGTGCCGCATAAAAACGACATGGGCAGCAGGATATAGGTATTCACCTGTCCCATCTGCTCGTACGTACTGAGGAACATAGCCGCCGCGAAACCGATTTCCGCAAAGATCGCGCAGTTCAGCACCAGCACCAGCAAAAAGAGGGGCGTAATGGTAAAGTGCGCGCCGAACGCATAGGAAAGCACAATGATGATCGCCGAAGAGATCAGGCCCCGGAGCACGGCGGCCAGCACTTTTCCTATTACATAGGCGTAGGGACGGATGGGCGCGATGATATATTCTTCGATACTTTTGTGATATACACGCTCCGCATGGACCGGCGTTACGCTGTTGAAGCTGATGTTCATGGAGTTCAGGGCCAGGATGCCCGGTACCAGGAAATCAATGTAGGAACCGCCGTTGGCGGTCTGTATGCTGCGCCCCAGCCCCCAGCCGAAGGCGATCAGGTACAGCAGAGGCGCCACCATACGGGAGAGGATGAAGGCGGTCATGCGATGCTTCAGCACCACCCAGTCCCGCCAGAAAACAGTCCAGATGTCAGCCAGCATCAGAGTCCCTCCTTCCGTCCCGTCAGTTCGATGAACACGTCTTCCAGGTTCGACTTGCGAATGGAGGACGCCGCGTCAATGGTACCGATAAACTGCCGCGCTTCTTCACGGGAGTTAAAGAAGCGGAAGTCCCGGTGCACGTCGTCCCGCCATTCCGCCACAAACCGGCCGAAGCGGGAGATGAAATTCTGCGGCGTATCCACATCGATGAGCTTGCCTTTGTTCATGATCGCCACCCGGTCGCAGAGTTCTTCCGCTTCTTCAATGTAGTGGGTGGTGATCAGGACCGTGGCGCCGTCGTTGGCCAGCCGCCGTACCAGTTCCCAGATGCGCCACCGGACCTGGGGATCCAGGGCTACGGTGGGTTCGTCCAGGAACAGGATCTCCGGCCGGTGGATCAGGGCCCGGGCGATGAGCAACCGCCGCTTCATACCGCCGGAAAGCTGGCGGACGCCGTCGTTGATGACGCCCTGCAGCTCTACGTATTCCAGCAGTTCTGCAATGCGCGCTTCCCGTTCCTCACGGTTCATGTGGTACAGCCGCGCGTGCAGCTCCAGGTTTTCCCCTACGGTCAGGTCCTGGTCAAAGTTCAGGTTCTGGGGAACCACGCCGATCATCTGCTTGATCTGCCGCGCGTCGTCCGCGTTGTCAACGTGCTTGCCGTCATACAGTATATCACCGCTGGTAGGACGGGACAGCATGGTCAGCATGCGGATCGTGGTGGTCTTACCTGCGCCGTTGGGGCCCAGCAGGCCGAAAATCTCACCGGTCCCGATGGTCAGGGACAGATTCTCCACGGCGACCTTTTCGGCTTTTTTATTATTTGTGTCTTTATGGGGAAATGTTTTCCGAAGGTTTTTTACTTCAATCATAACCTGCATCCTTTTTACTTCAACCCGGTCCGGCGTATCTTCCCGTGATTCGGCGTTGTGCCGCAAGACACGGGCACAGCCTTTCGAAAAAACGCCGGCAAGCGTGCAGATAATTTAGTTATCAGCATTTACTTCATTTTACCCTATCCGCTCATTTTCCGCCATATGTGAAGCAGGCTGTCTTCGGATAATTTATCAATTTTGAAATAGGATGCCTCCATTTTGCGGGCCAGTTTCTTGGCCAGCCCTAACTTGATGAACCCGTTTTCAGTATCGATCACCGCGATGGGGATGTTCCGTTTGCCGATGCGTTCCCCTTCGGTCATGGCGTCCTCCACAGCGTCGGTGCCGCTTTCCAGAGGCGTGGTGGCGTGCCCGTCCGTAATGAGGATCAGCACGG
Organism: Clostridia bacterium; assembly: GCA_017550745.1. Lineage (GTDB taxonomy): Bacteria > Bacillota > Clostridia > Christensenellales > Aristaeellaceae > RUG563. Next base: position 5,187 of record JAFZOG010000179.1, read on the forward strand.
GATCCTGCAGGGGGTCCTGCCGGTACAGCATATCCAGTACGTCTTCCGCTTTGGACAGGCCTTTGGCCAGCGGCGTTTTCCCGCCGGTAGGCATGGCGGCCAGTTTCTTCTGGGCGAAGTCTACGCTTTTCGTTACCGGCAGCAGCACTTCCGCCTGGTTTTTCCGGAAGGCGATCATACCTACCCGGTCCCGTTTCTGATAAGCTTCCAGCAGAATTTTCAGGATGACGCCCTTGACGGTCTTCATCCGTTCCCGGGCGCCCATGGAGCCGCTGGCGTCCACGGCAAAGAGGAAAATATTGCCCGTGCGTTTCTCCCGGACCTTGGTCCGGATGTCTTCTTCTTTAATGACCAGGGCGCAGCCGTTGGACTCCCGCCATTTCTGGTAGGGGGCCGCTGCCCGCAGGGTAGCGTCAAAAGCGATATCGGAAGACTTGGAATGAGGGATCTCGGCTCGCACGTAACGCCCCTGCCGTTCATCGGTGCGGGTGGCGCTGCGTTTGCCGCTGCCTTTGCGTTTCTGTTTTCCTTTCACCGGTTCCACCCAGACAGGCGGCAGTTTTACCCGCATGTCCGCGGCATCGACGCGGTCGTCGCTGCCTGCATTGGGGTTGGCCATGGTTTCGTCTTCTTTATGGTCCTCCTGATTGCCTTCGTGGGCTTCCGTATCGGTTTCCTCCGGTTCCGGCGCGTCCGGCATGGAGAACAGCTCGTCCGGATCCTCCTGTTTCGGAGGCGGGGGATTCTGCTGTTGTTCTTTCGGCTCCTGCTGTTGTTGCTGCTGCGGTTCCGGGGGCTGCTCCGGCGGCATTTCCCGCATACGGTGGGGCAGCACGAATTCCGCGGCCTTTTCCAGGTCTTTGGGCAGC
>JAFZOG010000180.1 GCA_017550745.1 Clostridia bacterium
CGCCAGGCCGAAGCGGTCGGCAGCGTGCTTGCTGTTATGGAACACATAAGAGGTGGTCTGATAAATCGGCACCGCACGGGCGTCGGTAGCGGGATCGGCCTGTTCCTGGCCTACGTGAAGCTGCAGGGTTTCAAATTTGTAATTACTCATGATCGTTCTCTCCTTTTCATTTTGTCTTTTTGTCTGCTGCTGTGCTGCTTTTCCCTCCCCCGGCAACAAAAAACCGGGGGCTGTTTTTCAAGCTCCCGGGCACATGGCAGACAGAAGAAGGAGGATCATTCCCTCATCCAAAGGCGCGTGGATAAACAGCCGAACACCCCTGCCACGGAACCTGCCCGGGAGAAAAGCATTCGACAGCACATGATGTTCTGATGAAAACAAACTGCGGTTTCGGGCATCCCGCACGCCTCCTTTCGGATGAACTGACGGTATCATAACACAATAAACCTACTATGTCAATAGGTTTATTAACTTTTTCCAAGAATACGATAAGGAACAATCGTTTATCATAAAAGTATATGCGTCTGGCAGAAACAGCGGGAAGGGATGGCTGCACTTGACAAAATCAAGGAGCACGTCACTTGGAGCAGGAAAAAGTAAGGGCTGCGGAGAAAAAATTAAATTCTGTCGGTTTTCAAGGAGTGGAGGAAAGAAATGGAAAACGGAAAACCCTGCATCGGTTTTCTATGGAGGACGCCTACGAAGCATAATCACATGCAGTTTGAAGTAGTGATTGATTATGGAGATACCTGCAATAAGCATCCGCTTTATAAAAGGCTCTGCAATGGAAGGCAGATTTTCCGTCACATGAACGGGCCATTCCCCGATAAACGCCAGGGTCAGGTGCAGGTTGTCAGGTGTCACATATCGCCCCTCAACGCCCACCAAGCGCAGCCTTTCCTGCAGCTCCGATAACGCCTCCCGAAACGCGGGAGATGGCTGCAATCCAACGAAAAGACGCATCGGCTGTCACGCTCCATTGATTGATCGCAATTCTCTGGTTTCCACCAGGATTTCCGCTTCGGTGCTGTCCTCAATAGAACTTGAAATTTCATCCATTACACTGTCAGCCAAACCATGAGATGGAACGATGGCGGCCCGCACTTTTTGTACAATAAAAGTGGGACGGGCTTTTTTTCGCGCCTGATGGCGGCAGCGCAGTTCAGGCGGCTGCCCGGCGGCAGGACGGGGCTGCGCATCAGGTAGAGCCTCGGGAGAAAAGAGCGCACGGCAGCTTTACATCTTCTTTCGCGGCGCTGTCCCGGTTCAGAATCTGCATCAGCTTTTTCACGGCTTCCCTGCCGATTTCCGTCAAGGGCGGAGAGATGGTCGTCAGCGGCGGATCCGAGGTTTCCGATACGTCCAAATTATCAAAGCCAACGATGGCGATATCCTCCGGCACCCTGAGCCCCGCCTGCTTCACGGCCCGCAGCGCGCCGATGCCGATCCAGTCATTCTGGCAAAATACGGCATCCGGGCAAGGACGAAGGGAAAGCAGGTTCTTCATTTCGCGTTCGCCGCATTCTATCGACCAGCTGCCGATCTTGATATAATCGGGCGAAAAGGTCAGGCCCGCTTCGATCAGCGCGCGCTGGTACCCGGCGAAGCGCCGGGTCATGGGAATGGAATCCACCAGCCCCGAAATCATGGCGATGCGCTTTCGCCCGATGGATGCCAGATGCCGAGTGGCCAGGAAAGCGCCTTGCTGATCGTCGTAGAAAACGGAAGGAACGCCGTCGTTGGCATAGGCGTAGGTGCATACGGCCGGCACGGGAAGGGCGGTGAACAGGCCGCTCAGATCCCTGGTATACTGGGAAATATAGATCATTCCTACGCAGGAGGCGTCCAGCCTGTCCAGCGCCTTTTGCAATTCAGCCTTCATCACATGCTGCGGCGGATTCTGCTTCCAGCCCGTCCGGTTCAGCAGGTTCAGATGATACAGCGTCACGCAGAAGCCTTTATCCTCCGCTTCCGCGCACACCCCCTGGATGATGCGGTCGCAGAAGCATACCCCGATCTGCTCCACCACCACGGCGATGCTCCTGGTGCGCTGGCCCGAACGGATCCGGGTAAAATCATACCCCATGCTTTCCGCTGCTTCCAGGATCTCCTTCCGCCTTTTTTCGCTGACGCGGCCTTTTCCCGTCAGCGCGTTGGAAACGGTGGCGGTGGAATAACCCAGTTTTCCGGCGATGTCCGCGATGGTAACCATATCGGCTCGTCTCCTTTGATTATGTTAATCAAAGTTATTATAACACCTTTTTCCTCGGATGCAATCATTTGGGCGATAATTTTCCATAAATTAAGTTATTAAGCAAATTAAGCATCATTTATGCTGGAATTATCAGGATTTTACCCTTGAAAAAAAGGATGGAATGGATTATGATAAAAGGGAAAACAACCGGATCATCTTCAGCCCGCGCCATGGAAACCATCCGCCCAATCGGCATTCTATCCGGCAAGAAAGGATGTTGAAAGTTGCAAAACGTTCAAAAAAAGGCAAGAAAGACGCTGCTGCAGCGATGGCAGAGCGAAAAAGAGCTGTGGTTCTGGACGTTTTTGTTCATTGTTTTTTGGGTCATTTTCTTTATCGTGCCCATTTATGGCATCACATACGCGTTTTTTGACTATACCCCCGGCCGCCAGCTCACGTGGGACCGGTTCGTGGGCTTCAAGCATTTCGAGGCTTTCTTCAAATCCCGCGATACCATCAAAATCATCCGGAACACGCTGGTGCTCAGCGGCCTGAACATGACCGTCGGGTTTGTGATGCCCATTATCCTGGCGTTGCTGCTGGATGAGCTCAGGCAGGGCCCGTTCAAAAAAATCGTGCAGACCATTTCCTACCTTCCCTATTTTATCTCCTGGGTGGTGGTGGCCTCCCTGGCCATTTCGCTTTTGAATTCGGAAGGCGTGGTCAACGAGGTGCTCATGAAGCTGGGCTTTGTGGATAAGCCGGTGCCGTTCCTGACGGAGGGCAAGTATTTCTGGGGCCTGAGGACGTTTCTGGACATCTGGAAGGGCCTTGGGTGGAATACGATCCTGTACATGTCCGCCATCGCCGGCATCGACCAGAGCCTGTACGAGGCGGGCGCCGTGGACGGCATCACCCGCTGGGGGTGCGTAAAGTACATCACCCTGCCCAGCATCATGCCCACCATCGTGCTTCTGTTCATCCTCAGCATCGGAAACCTGCTGAACCTGGGGTATGAGCAAAACCTCCTGCTGGGCCAGCCCACTACCCGGGACTACTGGGAAATCATCGATACCTACGTGTACCGCTACGGCATCCAGAAGGGCCGGTATTCCTTCTCCATCGCCATCAGTCTGATGAAATCCCTGATCGGCCTGGCGCTGGTATTTTCCGCCAACACCCTGGCCAAGCGGCACAGCGAATACTCGATCATGTGACGGGCGTTCCCGCGTGAGGAGGATGATTTATGAAATCCGCGAGCTATATCAAGCGAACCACGGCCGGAACGATCTTTGACGCATGCAACGTGATCTTGCTTTTGCTCATGTCGTTCCTGTTCGTGTATCCGTTCTGGAACCAGTTTATCGTTTCGCTCAACGACGGCGTGGACGCCACCCGGGGCGGGCTGTACTTCTGGCCGCGCCAATTCACCCTGGGCAATTATACCTACATTTTCCAGACGGCGGGCATGCTCAGCGCCCTTGGCTGGTCTGTGCTGCGCGTGGTGGTGGGCACGGTGACGAAGCTGCTTTGCACGGGCATGCTGGCCTATGTGACCACGGTTAAGCATTTTTCCTTCCATCTCACGCTGCGCCGGATGTTTCTGATCACCATGTATATCGGCGGCGGCATGATCCCGACCTATCTGTGGTTCATCAAGCTGGGCCTGCTGGAAACCTTCCAGGTCTATTGGGTGCCCGGCATCCTCAGCGCTTATGAAATGATGATCATCGCTTCCTATATCGAAAGCCTGCCGGATTCCATGTTTGAATCCGCCCGCATCGACGGCGCCAAGGAAATCACCACCTACCTGCGCATCTGCATCCCGCTCTGCGTGCCGGTGTTCGCGGCGCTGGGCGTGATGGTGGCCGTCGGGCACTGGAACAGCTGGTTCGACGTGGTGGTCTATAATCCCTCCGGCAGGTATGATACCCTGCAGATCGTGCTGCGCAATATCCTGATCCAGTCGGACAAGGTGGCCAAGCTGATGTCGGATGCCACGGTGGGGTCCGCCGCGGTCAAGAGCGCCGCGGCCCGCATCTCCACCGTATCCATGCGCGCGGCCACCATGATGATCGTTACCCTGCCCATCATTATGGTCTATCCCTTCTTCCAGAAATATTTCATCAAGGGCATTTCCATCGGCGCCGTGAAGGGATAATTCAGGATTGTATCTATGGGGTCGGACGGCCCCTAAAATAAAAAAAGGAGAGATCGACATGAGAACAAAACGGTATCTGAGCCTGCTGCTGACGCTGGCGCTGCTCCTGGGCTGCATGGGATGGGCCGCGGCCGATGACATCCCGGACGTGAAGCTGACGGGAACGGTAAACAAGTACGGCTGGGAAGTACCGGAAGAAACCCTGAAGTTCACCTACTATTCCTGCGGCGACGACGCCACCAGCCAGGCGGAAGAAAACGAGCGCCTGACCGAAGTGGACCGCGTGCTCAAGGAAGAATTCAATATCGAGATCCAGAAACTGATCTACAGCCAGGATCCCGACGAACGCCTGAACATGATGCTGGCCTCCGGCGATTATCCGGACGTGATCGTGGGCCTGTCTGACGCCATGGCCAACACCTTCATCGACCAGGGCCGCGCCATTGAGCTGACCCCCTACCTGGAAAAGTACGGCCAGCGCATCCTGGACACCTACGGCGACTTCATCAACCTGCTGCGTGAGGACGACGGCTCGCTCTACAAGCTGTCCTCCTGCATCGGCAACACCACCGATATGATGGGCCGCGACTTCTCCATCCGCTGGGACTGGCTGCAGGAAACCGGGCTGCCCGTGCCCAACAGCTTTGAAAGCTACTATGAAGCCATCAAGGCTATCCTTGAAAAGCATCCCACCAACGACAACGGCGAAAAGGTCTACGCCTTCACCGCCTTTACCCTCAAGGGTGAGGAATTCTTCGCGACGCCGCTGCTGTTCCTGGGCCTGTACAACGCGCCGACCGGCATTTACAAGCTCAATGACGACGGCACCCTCACCTACTGGGTGGACACGGAGGAAGGCCGCCAGGTGGCCCATTACATCAACCGCTTCTGGCAGGAGGGCCTGATCGATCCCGACTTCCAGACCAAGGATTACGATTCCTCCAAGGCATTCATGTCCAACGAGCGCGTGGCCGGCAACATCGGCACCTGGTGGCATAACTTCGTGGGCGGCCATCAGATCTGGGAAACCACCGATGAAAACTACACCACCGAAAAGCGCATGCAGAACCTGACCTGGGAAGAAACCGACGCGCATCCCAACCTGATCTCCAACAACTATATCCGCACCGACCGTATCATCATCACCGACAAATGCAAGAACCCTGAAGCCGTCATGCGTTACCTGGATTGGCAGACCACGCCTCTGGCCATCGCCTTCAACGGCATGGGCCCGGAGGGCGAGGACCTGGCCTGGACCATCGATGAAAACGGCCTGATCAAGGTGAGCGACAAATATTGGTACGGCGATCCCGGCAACACCAGCTTCCTGTGGGACGACTTTGAAACCAAGGTCTGCGGCGGCTGGAACTATCCCATCTGCAACCCCGGCTACACCCCCGTCAACCGCGTGGACAATCCCGCCGAAGGCTGGGCCGAGCCGGTGAAGGAAGTCAACATGTGGGATCCCGTGCCGGATTACAACGCGCTGGATCCTGAAAAGCGGTCCGTGGGTATGGAAATGTTCGCCCTGTCCTACATCGCTTCCAAGCCCTACCTGGCTGACCTGACCTCCTGGACGGTCTCCTTCTCCTCTGAGAGCGACGAAGCCACCATCCAGACCGACGTCAAGGAACGCCAGCTCACCGACTGGTGCCGCTGCATCATGGCCGCCACCGACGAAGAGTGCGACGCGCTGTACGACCAGATGGTCAGCGACCTGCATTCTCTGGGCCTGGACCAGCTGGTGGAAGCCCAGGAAGCCGCCTTCAGCGCCAATCAGGCGAAGCTGAACGGCACCTATTGGGCCAAGTAATCAGAAAACCTGCAAACATAATCAATTCGGGGGGAGGGTCTGCCTCAGGCTCTCCCCCCTTTATAAGGATGGATGCCTGCGTGCGTGAAGAGAACGAGATCATATTGAGCAACGGCTGCTTTGCGCTGAAATTTGAAAACGGGCTGCTTACCTCCGTGCTGCCGGGGCCCGGGATCGAAGGAAAGCGGGACACCGTGTTTTTCCGTCCGGGCGCGAAAATCGGAACGCTGATGCTTGCCCTCCGGGACGGAAGGCGCTTCGTCATGGACGGAAGCGGCAAAGCGGAGACAGAAGTGAGGGAAGGCCGCGAACTGATCCGCAGGGAACGGATCCCGGAAATGGGCCTGGAGGTGACGGAAACGTGGCTTCTCCGGGGCGATGCGCTGCGCCTTCTGATCCGGGTTAAGAACGCAGGCGCCAAGGAACTGCTGATCGACGACACGGCGCTCTATCTGCCCGCGTACTCTGATTTTTCCTGGGGCTGCGACGCCGCGTCCCGGGTGATCGGCCACCACTGGATCGCAGGCCACAACAGCCATCTGATTTTTCAGCGATGCGACGGGCTGGGGCCTATGCTGCTGGTGCTGCCCCAGGGGGATACGGCGCTGGAGTATCACGAAAAATTCAGCGATGAAAAAGGCAGCGCCGCGGTCTATATGCATTCTGCTTCCGCCCGTAAACCGGCGGAGGATGCCGGGGCGAACGTCCGCCTGCCCGCAACGCACGCGCGCCTGAAAAGCGGCGAATCGGAAACCTTCCAGTTCTGCTTCGCCTGGGCCAGGGACGTACAGGACGCGAGGGACGTGAAAATCCGTTTGGGCCTTATGGATGTGCAGGTCCTGCCCGGCATGACCGCCCCGGCGGATGAAAAAGTTTATTTATCCCTTCGCGGAATGTGGCGGGACTGGACGCTAAAGCTTCCCCAAGGGTGCGAATCGCTTTCGGAAACGCCCTGCCCGGGCGGTAAAATCGTTTGTCTTCGGTTTTCCCGGATCGGTGAAAACACGATCTGGCTCCAAAGCGCGGACGGCAGGCGCTGTGATCTGGAATTCTTCATCACCCAAAGCCCGGAAACCATGATTGACAAGCGCGCAGCTTTCATCGCCGCCCATCAGCACAGGGACGAAACAAAATGGTACGATGGCCTGCTGGCGGAATGGAACAACGAAACGGGCGTGCTGCTGGGCCCGGATGAATACGACCGCATCAAGGGCTGGCGCGTCTATGAGGTGTCCTGCGACGATCCCGGGCTGAGCAAGCCCGCCTTCCTTTCCTCCAAGCTGGCGGAACGGCCCATGGCGTGGGAAGCCGCCGCCCTGGACCGGTACGTGGAAAAGTTCGTCTGGGGCGGGCTGCAATGCACGGAGGAGGAAGCCTATCCCTACGCCATTTACGGGATCCCCGATTGGAAGCAGCTGCGGGACAGCGAAGACCCCGGGGTGCGGGGCAGGGAGCATATCTGGCGCATCTATGATTATCCCCACATTGCCCTGATGTATTACCAGATGTACCGCATTGCCTCCGAGCATCCCGAAATGCCGCTGACACAAACGGCCCGAACCTATCTTCGCCGGGCGGCGCGCACCCTGATCGCCATGTACACGGTGCCCCTGGAATTGGATGAATGGAGCGCGTTCGATACCGGGCTGTACAACGAGCTGGTGACGGAGGATATTCTCTCCGCCCTGCTGGAGGAAGGCGAGGCGGCGCTCCACCGCCGCCTGGAAAGGCTGTGGAACCGTAAGGCATACCACTTTACCAGCAAAAACGCGGACGTGTTCGGATCGGAGTACCCCTTTGATACCACCGGCTTTGAATCCACCCACGCGCTGGCTGTCCGGGCGAAAAAGCTGGCAAAGCCCGGGCCGGGCCGGGGTGAGAGGGAGATCAGCCCGGTTCAGGCGGATACTTTTCTGGAGAACCAGATACGCTGCAACATTTCCTGCCGGGGCGTAATGGAGATGGCTTACTGGCTTTACGGCAGCGATTACCGGGGCGATAGCCAGCACTATACCCTGTCCTACATGTCGCAGATGGGCGGCTGGGCCATTCTGGATTACGCGCTGCGTTTTGCCCGTGATCCCTTCCCGTATCTCAGACTTGGGTACGGCTCCCTCATGAGCAGCTGGGCGCTGATGAACTGCGGGCCGAAGGAGCAGGGGTACGGCTGGCGCTTCCCCGGAAAGGAACACGACGGCGCGGCCTCCGGCGGCTTCGAGCCCCTGTATCTGGGCGAAACCTGGCTGCAGCAGCCGCATCACGGCGGCGCCTGGTACTATTCCTGCGAAATCGATCTGGGTTTCTGCGGCTATCTTCGCGGCGCGGCAACGGTCTGGGCGATGGATCCGCTCTTTGGCGAAGTGTGCCTGGGCGGCAGGGCGGAGCAGCGCCCGGAAGGCCCGATGATCGTGCCCGCGGACGGCGTCGGCAGGCGGGTGTATCTCTTTGACGAAAGCCTGCGGGTTTCCGTTCTCTGCTCTCTGGGAAGGATCACGTCGCTGTGTTGGAACAGGGAAACAGGCGAAATCGCCGTATCCGCAGATCTTTGCGGCAGCGCAAAGCCCTGCAGGCTTGAATACGCCTGGACGCGCGATTTCGGGCTGGAAGCCCAGCGCGGCGGGCAGGGAGAAACAATGCTTTCCCAAATCGGGGACTTCCGGTTTTTCCTGGGCGCCTGAAAATGCCACTACAAGCAAAGGAGAAATGACAAATGGCCTCTGAAATGCTCAATATCCGCCAGGTGAAGGTGAACGATCCTTTCTGGAACAGCCGCATTGATCTGGTGATCGATCACGTCATCCCCTACCAGTGGCGGGTGCTCAACGATCAGGAAGAAGACGCCGAGCCCAGCCACGCCATCCGGAATTTTGAAATCGCCGCCGGGCTCGCCCAGGGGGAATTCCAGGGCTACCAGTTCCAGGACAGCGATTTGGCCAAGTGGATCGAAGGCGCGTCCTATTCCCTGCTGTACCGGGACGATCCGGAGCTGCGCAAAAACCTCCGGGACGTCATCGGCCTGATCGGCAAGGCGCAGCAGCCCGACGGTTATCTGGACACCCATTACATCGTGAAAAAGCCGGATAAAAAATGGCAGGAGCTGGCCCACGGCCATGAGCTGTACTGCGCCGGGCATATGCTGGAGGCCGCGGCGGCCTATCAGCTTGCCACAGGGGATGATAGCCTGATGCGGATCATGGACAGGCTGGTGGATCTGATCCGAAGCAAATTCGGGAAAGGGCCGGGCCAGATCGACGCTTATCCCGGACATGAGGAAATCGAACTGGCGCTGATGAAGGCGTACCGGCTCACCGGGAAAGAAAAATACCGGGATCTTGCGGAATACTTCATCCTGAACCGGGGCAGCAAGCCGGGCTTTTTCAACGACCCGCGCTTTATTGAGCTGGCGAAAGCGGACAAGGCCCTGGACGCCTCCTATTACCAGGCACACAAGCCCGCGGTGGAGCAGGACAGCGCGGAAGGGCACGCGGTCCGGGCAATGTACTTCTTTACCGGTATGAGCGACGTGGCGGCGGCCACGGGCAATGAAGCGCTGAAGGAAGCGCTGAAAAAGCTGTGGCGCAGCGTGACGGAAAGGCGGATGTACGTGACCGGCGGCGTCGGCTCCCAGGGCAACGGCGAACGCTTTACCATTGATTACGACCTGCCCAACGATACCTGCTATACCGAAACCTGCGCCGCCATCGGCCTTGCCATGTGGAGCTTGAGGATGCTCGCGCTGGAGCCCCGGGCCGAGTACGCCGATATCCTGGAAAAGGCATTGTACAACAACGTGCTCAGCGGCATTTCCCAGGATGGGGAGCATTATTTCTACGTCAACCCCCTCATGCTCAAGCCCGACGTGGCCCGCTTCCGCGTGGATCATGAATCTGTGGAGCCCAGCCGCGTCAAGTGGTTCCCCTGCGCCTGCTGCCCGCCCAACGTCGCAAGGACTTTAACGGGCCTCGGCCAATACCTGTATACCCGCAGCGGCCGCCGCATTTATCAGCATTTGTATATCGGCAATGAAACCGCGCTTGGCGATATCCGCCTGTCCTGCCGTTCCAGCATGCCCTGGGCGGGGGAAGCGGAAATCACCGTTTCCGCTGCGGAACCTTTTGAAATGGCGCTTCGGGTGCCCGGTTATGCCAAGGATTTCCGGACGCGGATCAACGGGCAGGCTGCCGCGCCGAACATGGAAAACGGCTACGCCGTGCTGGCCCTCCGGGACGGGGACCGGGTGGAGGTACGCTTTGACATGCCGCCTCAGGTGCTTGCGGCCAATCCCCGGGTGACGGAGGACTGCGGCAGGGCGTGCGTTGTCCGCGGGCCGCTGGTCTACTGCGCGGAGGAAACGGACAACGGGCCGCTGCTCCAGGATTTCCGCCTGAATCCCGCGGCGGGAATCGAAACGGCGCAATCTGATCTTTTCGGCGGCATCCGAACGCTCCTGGTTCACGGCACACGCACAGCGGATGATGGGGATAACCGGCTCTACCGCCCCTATGGCGAGGTGACACGGACGAAAGCGGATTTGCTGCTGATCCCCTATTACCTGTGGAACAACCGGGGCGAGGGAGAGATGACGGTCTGGATGAACGTGAAGGGTGACTGACCAAAAAGCAGCGGAGGTAAAAACATATGAAAGCAGCGTTTCACGAGGAGAACAGAAAAAAGCTGTATGGCATGATGGAGCCCGCATCCCTGCTGATGGTTTTTTCCGGGGAGGAGGTCAGGAAAACCAACGACGAATACTATCCCTTCTTCGCGGAAAGGAATTTCGTATACCTGACGGGGCTTGCCTGCAAAAACGCGGCGCTGGTCGCCGTGAAAAGCGAAAACGGGCGCGTTGACGAACGGCTGTACATCCTGCCCCCGGATCTGATGGCGGAAAGGTGGACGGGCAGGCGGGTGAAGCCGGAGGAAGCAAGGAACGTTTCCGGCGTGGACACAGTGCTGAACATCGACAATCTGTTCAAGGATATCCACACCCTGCTGTCCGGCTGGCATTATTCCTTCCGCCAGGAGCCGATCCGCAGTCTGTATCTGGATCTGTACCGGGCAGACCCTGCGGACAGGGATCGGCCCGCCCAGAAAATGCTGGCCCTGGCCGCGCGGGAATACCCCTTTCTTCGCATCCGGGACGCCTCCCAGTGTCTGCGCCGCCTGCGGCTGATCAAGACCCCGGAGGAGATCGCCGCTTTCCGGCAGGCAGAGGAAATCACCCGGGACGGCATTCTGTCCATGATGCGCGCCTCCAGGCCGGGTATGTACGAATACCAGTACAAGGCGGAATTCGACCGGGCCCTGGGCCAGTACGGCCCGGACGGCCCCGGCTTTCCTTCCATCATTTCCGCGGGGAAAAACAATTTCTGCATCCATTACTACGCCTATACCGGCCAGGCGCAGGAAGGGGATATGGTGCTCAACGACGTAGGCGCCCAGTGGGACAACCACATCACCGACGTCAGCCGCGGATGGCCCTGCAACGGGCATTTCAGCGAAAAGCAAAAGGTGCTGTATTCCTGTGCGCTCAAAACCTCCGACCATATGTTTGCCGCCATCCGCCCTGGTATGAAAATGGCGGAGGTGGACGCGGAGATCCGCCGCTATAATGCGGAGCGGCTGGTGGACGCGGGCGTGATGCGATCCGCAGACGAAATCGGCACCTATATGTGGCACGGCGGGGCGCATCATATCGGCTATGATGTACACGACGTGGTTGCCCTGCCGGAAACAGTCGCACCGGGCATGGTGTTCTGCATCGACGTGGGGATTTACCATGAAGAATGGGGCATAGGGTTCCGGCTGGAGGACAACTGCCTGATCACGGAAGACGGCTGCGAAAACCTGTCCGGCGCCATTCCCAGAACCATCGCGGACATCGAAGCGGCAATGGGGAAATAAACGCAGATGATTCCCGTATTTCTGCCAATATACAAGCCCGGCTTCCCGTAGTCATGCAATTTGGGGAAAAGCACGGAAACCAAGCTATAAAAGGGCATCTGCCGGTAAGCATAATTTCTGCAAAAGGGAAATGAAAATGAATGACGAGCACCTGATCTGTAAAGCGCCGCTTATGTATCTGGAAACGGACAAGCTCACGGAGTGCGCGATTTGCCACAAGAAAAAGGGCTCTTCACGAATTGATAGGGAAATGATCCATCAAACTGCAGCCCTAGGCTGCAATTTTCTCCTTGTTCCGCCCTACTGTATCCACATAATATCCTCTGCACCAGAAATGGCGATTCCCATATTTGTACTTCAAATTCGCATGTCTGTCGAATATCATCAGTGAACTTTTTCCCTTTAGATACCCAACAAATTGCGATACGCTGATATTCGGCGGTATGCTTACTAACATGTGGATATGATCCGGGCATGCCTCTGCTTCGATAATTTCCACTTTCTTCATCTCGCATAGATGTCTTATGATCTTTCCGATGTCCGCCTTGATCTGCCTGTATATCTCCTGTCGCCGATACTTTGGTGCAATTACGATGTGGTATTTGCAATTCCACTTGGTATGTGATAAACTACCATTGTCATTTGCCATAAATGGCACGCCTCCTTTGCTTTTGCTGCGCTTGCCAAACCTGCTCCATTATAGCAAAGGAGGCCTTCTTGTATCTTAAGTTTTTCCCTCTCACCACCTCATGTGGTGGTTTTCTTTTGTCGCTAAAGCAGACAAAAACTTGGAGCTGTTGCAGTAACAGCTCCATCTTTTTCGTAGTCCATCACCTCGGCAAGCCGGAAATTGTCGGAGGCTTGACAACGATTACGGACGGTATGTTCTGATAATCTCAAGGATATCCGTTTTATAAACATTTCCATTCAGGACGTCGCCGTTTGCGTCGAAGGATATTGTTTTGATATTCTCCGGGTCCTCCTCATAGGGAGAAGCCTGCGCTGCGTTTTCATCGAAGTATTCACGAAGATATTTAAGCGCGTTGCCTGACGGAAAGATCACATTTCCCTGATTCAGCGGGATATGCAAAGTGTCAAACTCCCGGATAATCCCCCTCGTCTTCACGTTATATGGGTTTTGATCTTCTGCGCTTATCAGCCATGCTGGCTGCAGTTTGGTCGGAATCCCGGCATCAACGGCGCATTCAGCAAAAAACAAGACTGTATCGATAGGAATGGTTTCCTGATGAAACGCGTCCACGGACAACAGCAGAGCGTTGACTCCGCTGTTTGCCAAGCTCGACACGACGGTTTTGATCCTGTCCTTATCCGTTGAGAAGAAACCGTTTGTGATGACCTGCCGTTTGGCAACCCCGAGACCGGCCGCGGTTTTATGGATAGCGCAGACCGTCTCGGGATAAAGCAGAGGTTCCCCGCCGAACGTCATTACGGTAAAAATGTCGTAACATGAACATATCTTTCGTACGGCTTCCGCTGCGACCGCTTTGTCGATGTGCTCCGTAAAGCCGATATGATCGCCTTCCGAGCAGTGTTTGCACTTTCCCGTGCAGGCCATCGTCACGACAAATTCGATCTTTTTCAAGTTCTTTATATATGGATTCATCATGCGTTTACTCCACAGATCCCGATTTATCTATCAAACACTCGCCCCAAGCGCCTTCGCTTCTTCTTCCTTACCTGCGCCGGGCACATTGCCGATGTTCTCCCAGGCAAGGAAGCGCGTGAATATGGAGAAGAAGTCCATCGCCATATCGTACATGCCGCCACGGGCCGTCATGATCACAACAAATTTCTTCTGCGCCGGATGGCCAAACAGCGCAGCGTACAGGCGGTCGATCACGATCTTGAGCTGGCCGGTGATGGTTCCCCAGTACTGAGGAGAAGCGAACACGGCTGCATCACACCAGGAAAATGCGTCATAGACAATTCCCATTTCGTCCTTCTGGACACAGCCGTTTCCAGTCCGCCGACAACCTTCGCGGGCAAGGCAGCCGCCGATCTTCATGCCCTGCAGATAAAGCTCTGTCACTTCGTTGCAGGAGGCTTCCGCTCCAGCTTTGAAGGCATTTACGAGGGAAGCCGTCTTCCCGTTTTTCCTCGGCGATCCATTTAGAATCAGAATATTACTTATTCCTGTCTCCGTTCCTGCAGAAATCAGAAACTGCATGATATACTGGACAGCGCTTTAGCTATTGAATATTTGGAGAGAATCATCGGATAACACGATTTACCGTTCAACATAGCTGAATTTGCAGGAAAAGGTGCAGGAATACTTTTCGTCACAGGCGTACGTGCCGGTCTTCATGCTGTGCTTACCGTTGAAGGTGAAGCTCTGCTTCCATAAGCCCAGCGGTTCTACGGTGAACTGGTTGATGGTGCCAAAGTCTCCCTTGGCAACCAGCTTGTTGTTTTCGTAGACGCTCATTTCAAATTCCTTGAAGTTTTTCACTGCCACGTCGGTGTTCAGGTTGACGAAGTAGCCCACCACCTTGATGGTGTCGCTCCCCACGGTGATCGTCGTGGGAATGAACCGGATGTAGTAGCCGATCGGGGCGTCCCTGGCGCACAGCGCGGTGGACACCGAGCAAAGGCAAGCGAGAGCCAGCAGCAGCGCAACGGTTTTCTTCATATTTATGTTCCTCCTTTGTATATTGAATTATAAGATCACAGTGAATGTGGTGCCTTCCCCTTCGGCGCTGTGCACGGAGATTTTTCCCTTATGCGCTTCCACGATGCTCCGGGCAATCGCCAGGCCCAGGCCGTTGCCCTCGATTTCGCGGTTATGGGAGGAATCCACGCGATAGAAGCGGTCAAAGATTCTTTCCTGCGCTTCCGGCGGGATGGCGGGGCCGGTGTTGTGCACCTTCAGCAGACGCTTTTCTCCTTTGGTTTCCAGGGACAGGCGGATCTTCCCGCCGTCGTTGGAATACTTCTGGGCGTTGCTGAGCAGGATCACCGCCAATTGCTTGATCATTTCCCCATCGCCCACGCAGGTCACCCCCTCGGGGATATCCATGGTGAGCTCTTTTCCCGTTTCAAACATGGCCGACTCAAACGGCAGCGCCACCTCAAGCAGGGCGCGGCTCAGGTCAAACCGCTGATGCGCCGCCTGCGCGGTTCCCTTTTCCATGCGGGCCAGGGTAAGCAGGTTTTGAATCAGGCCGTCGGTCCTTTTTACTTCGGACTGGATGTATTCCAGCGGTTTACTGCCGCCTGTTTCCCCGGCCAGGGCTTCCACGTTGGCGGAGATCACTGCCAGCGGCGTTTTCAGCTCATGGCTGGCGTCCCAAACGAACTGCTTTTGCTTTTCCATCGCCTCATCCACGGGCTTCACCAGCCGACGGATGAGCCACACGGCAGCCAGGCTGAGCAGCGCGTCCTCCGCCAGCGCCACCAATACGGTGACCCACAGGATCTCCCAGGCGTTCTGGATTTCCATGCGCCTGTCCACCACGATCAGCATCCGCTGGGAGGAGGCTTCATCCGTTTCCGCCAGCTTGTAAAACTGGGTGCCCACACGGCCATAGGCCTTTCCCCCTTGCACCGCGGAGGCGGCGAGCCGGGTGATTTCCTCGTCCAGATACAGGTCCGCCCGGTCGCTGTGCCAGCCGGTCACCTGATTGTTCTCGTCCAGGGTGATCGTGTAATAATTCGACAGGCTGGCCGCGTTGATCATGGCGGTGCTGCCGCGGTTTTTTGTTTTGTTCTGCTGCTCCGGCTCGTCCCGGGTCCAGGGCCGGTCCTCCCCTTTATCGGGCGGCTGGGTGCCTTCTGGTTTTGCGGACGATGCATCCCCGCGGTTTTCCCGCAAGCCCTCTCCCCCCTGGCGGTTCATGGACAAAGGCCGCTGTCCGCCGTTTTCCGCCAGCATATCCAGCACGGCTTCGGCCTGGCTGGAAAGGCTGTTCCAGTTCATCCAGTTGATGGCCGCCACCACCCCCGCGGACGCAAGGAGCAATCCGATCAGCACCAGCAGGATCATCCGCCGCGTGAGCCTGCGAATCATGCGTCTCCCTCCAGTGAATAACCGATGCCGCGGGTCGCCTTGATTTTAACAGCGGAGCCCAGGAAAGCCAGCTTCTTCCTGATGAAAGAAAGATAAACCTCCAGGTTGCTGTAATCCGCTTCGCTCTCGTATCCCCATACCCGGTCGAAGATGGTTTCCTTGGGCAAAATCTGTTTCGGGTTCCGCAGGAACATTTCCATGATCTGGTATTCCTTCGCGCCCAGTTTCACGCTCTCCCCCGTGTTTTTATTCACGAGCTTGGCTTCCTGCTGGTTGAGCGTAATGTCGCCGAAGGCCATTTCCATCACCGGCGCGTCCTCCCGCCGCCGGGTGATGGCCCGCAGGCAGGCGGTCAGCTCCGCCATCTGGAAGGGCTTGGGCAGGTAATAGTCCGCGCCGCCGTTCAAGCCCCGCACCCGGTCCTCCAGCCCGGAACGGGCGGTCAGCATGCACACGGGGGTTTTGATGCCCTTTTCCCGGATGCGCTTTAAAATCTGAAACCCGTCCATCCCCGGCAGCATCACGTCCAGGATCATGGCGTCATATTCGCCGTCCAGCGCGTAATCCAGGCCGTCCGTGCCGGTATATACCGGGTCAACGGTAAAGTTTTCTTTTTTTAATACCTGGCAGATCGCCGAGGATATCCCCTTTTCGTCCTCTACCAATAAAACTCTCATTCAGCTGTTCCCCTGCTTTTTCAATCTTTCTACCAGCCTGTCCAGTGCCAGATCGTCCCATTCGATCACTTCGATGTCCAGTTCCGCCGCGCGTCTGCGCATGACTGAACGGTTTTTGGAGGAGGGGGCGGAGGTCACGATCACGGCCCGGGAGCCTTTGCCGCCGAACCTGTCCCGCAGAACCGCCAGCTCATTGAGCGCTTCCGTTTTGATTTCACAGGTCTTACAGCTGATAAGCACCGGCTGGACGCCCCGCACCGCCATCACGTCGATTTCATTCGTCACCGCGTCGCGGCGCTTTTCGTCGGCTTTCCAGTTCACGACCGCGCTGAGCACCACATCGTCAAAACACCCGGCGGCCAGGCATGCTCTGTAGACCTGCAATTCCAGCACCGACCCCATGTCCCGCAGCCAGAAGCGGACGGTTTCATCCGGAAACCGGAAGGATACCTTTTCCTCGGTGACGGAAAGCGAATGAATCAATCCGGCGGCTTCCAGGTCACGCAGCATCCCTTCATCCGCATTGACCATCCCCTGATCCGCCTTGGCGGTGCGGCTGCCTTCCGCTCTGAGCTCCGGGTCGGAGGACAGGGAAATTCTCTGGTAATAGCTGATCTGCCGGTTCCAGATACGCCGGTGCGCGGTATAGACCGAAAAGAGCGCGTCGATCTCCCCCAGCCTGTTTTTCAGCTTCTCGTTGTCCGCCCGTCCCGGCAGCAGCGTGCCCCCTGCCATGAGGAAGCAGCTTTCCGCGTCCAGGATGACCGTGCAGGGCAGGCTCCGGGCGAAAGGCGCGTTTTTGATTTCAAAGAACATATTGCGTCTCCGGCTGTAGGTGTACACCGGCGTGTCCCCGGAAACAGCGCCCGCCGCGAACAGCGCCGCGTCGCTGCCGCCGGCGATGTCGATGGCGCAGTCCTCATGGGTTTCCAGCACCTTTTTCAGCGTCTTTTCCACCTTCATCGCGTCCAGCAGGCTGGCGGGGACGAAGGTGAGCTTCACGGCATAGCCGCGGTAAGCAAAGTATTTTTCCAGCGAGCGGTGCAGCTCTTTGTTTTCCGCTATCTCCGCCGGGCAGATGAACACCGTTTCCTCCGGGCGGAACATCTCTGTGCCCAGCACGTTTTCGATAGGCCGGTCGTCGTACAGTTCAATGTTGGTTTTCATACGGTTTTACCTCCGTTCAGTAGTGGGTCGGACAGATGTTTCCTAAAGAATGTGATCAGCGGCCCCATAAACAGGGCGGTGATCACCGTTCCCACGCCGGGAATGCAGCCCAGCGCCAGGCCGATCAGGATGCAGGCCAGGTCGCTGACGATGCGGATGATCCGGAAGGGGAGGACTTTGCCAAACGCTTTTGGCTTTCTGTCCGCTATATGCAGGGGGATGGCGTCATAAGCGGACACACCCAGGTCGGCGGTGTAATACAGCGACGCGGCAATACAGGTGAGCACCACCGCGGCAATCAGCAGCAGGATGCGGCCCGCCAGCCCCTGTTCCCCCAGCAGGGCGGCAAGGCCTGTTTCCGTATACTGGGCCACGTATCCCAGCAGGAACAGGTTGATAAAAGTGGAAATACCGATATAATGCCTGTCCAGGAAAAAAACCACCGCCAGCAGCGCGGCGTTGATGAGCATATACAGGGTGCCGAACCCGATGGGGATCACGTTGGCCAGCCCGCCGCAGAAGCATTGGAAAGGGTCCACGCCGAAGAACGCGCGCTTAAAGATCCCCACGCTGACGCCCGCCAGCAGCATCCCCGCCAGCGCCAGGGCCACCCTGCGCCTGAGCAGCTTATCTTTCATCCGCCGATCACCGTCTTCTTCCGTTTCCATATATTCCTGCTCTTATCCTATCACGTTTTGCCCCGCCGCACAAGCGCAAATATTCAGAAATACGCAAAACAATACGCAAAACGCCGTTCCCATCCGCCCCAATCATTGCCATGGACAAACGGGGCTCCGTATGGTACACTACAGGTGATTACGAGATTGCCGCAATCTTTTTGTTTGATTGATCGCACACACGGAGGATAAACGAATGTACAAACGCGCAATCCTATGGCTGATCGTGATCGGCATGCTGATTGCACACATGATACCCGCCGGGGCGGAATCCGGCCTGCAAAGCGCCCCGCTGAACATGGGCGGCGCCCAGGGCGGCGTCGTGCGGGTGCGGCTGTCCTCGCTGGGAAATCCCGCCAGCTTAAAGCTCACCATCAGCGGCAGCTACACCGTAAACGGCAGCAGCCTGGGCAGCGGCACCACGGTCAGCGTCGCGTTCAACCGCTCTTCCGGGCAATTATCCTTTACAGCGGGCGGCGCAACATCGAATATGGGCGCGTCCTTCCGCCTGGTGCGGCAGTCCGGCGGGGTGAAGATCGCCCAGGGGCGGGAGCCCGGCAACCTGTATCCCGGCGATTTGCAGTTCACGACCCAGGGCGGCACGCTGTATGTGGTGGCCCATGTGTATATCGAGGATTACCTGTACGGCGTTCTGCCCTACGAAATGGGAAACAGCTCCGGCCTGGAAGCGCTGAAAGCCCAGGCCGTGGCCGCCCGCACCTATACCCTGAACGCCATGAAGAACGCTTCTTCCCTCTACGACCTGGTGGACACCACCGCGGATCAGATGTACAACGGCACGCCCTCCGGCAATGAAAACTGCCGACGGGCCGTGGACGAGACCCGGGGCGTGGCCGTCAAAAACGGGAACGAATACACCGCCACCTATTACACCGCCTCCAACGGCGGGCAGACGGAAACGGTCAAGAACGCCTGGAACGTTTCCGGCCCGGATTACCTGGCGGTCAAGGACGACCCCTACGACCTGAGCAATCCCGATTCCCGGGTGAATACCGTGCGCGTCAGCGCCTCCAATCCCCAGAGCGGCAAGATGGGCCAGCTGCTGAACAGTAAAGCCGCCGCGGCCTTCGGCGCGGGCGCGTCGGTCACCTCGGTCTACGCCGTCACCCCCCACACCCCGAAATACGCCTATCCCAGCCGCCTGTATACGAAGCTGGATTTTGAGGTGGGCTATACCCTGAACGGCGAAACCGCCGCGGGCATCCTCACCTTCGACATTTTCGGCGAGCTGGAAAGCGCCCTGGGCATGAGCATCAATACCGGGAAGAACGAGCTGTGGTCGGTGGCCCAGAGCGGCGATACCTTCATCATTTCCGCCCGGCGCTACGGCCACGGCGTGGGCATGAGCCAGCGCGGGGCCATGCAGATGGCCCGCATGGGCTACACCTACGACCAGATCCTGGCGTTTTACTATCCCGGCTGCGTGCGCGTGCTGTACACCCTGGACCAGCCCCTTGCGCCCACGGACACGCCCGCGCCCCAGGCGCAGGCCCTTTCCCCCGTCGCCACCGCCTGGGTCAACACCGAAAGCGGCTCCCTGAACCTGCGTTCCGCCCCCAACGGCAGCGCCAAGGTGCTCTGCGCCATCCCCCAGTACGAAAGCATTCCTATCTATGACCGGGGCGAAACCTGGTGCCAAACGTCCTACAACGGCTATCAGGGCTATGTGATGGCCCGCTTCCTCTCCTTCGGCGAGCGCAGCACGGCCCCCGCGGCGAAGCCCGCCCCCACGGCAGCCCAGCCGCAAAACGGCTTGACCGCCCAGGTGGCGACGGAAAAAGGGTCGCTGAACCTGCGTTCCGCGCCAAACAGCAGCGCCAAGGTGCTGTGTACCATCCCCCAGTACGACCAGGTGGCCGTCCTTGACCAGGGGCCGGACTGGTGCCGGGTGGTGTACGAAGGCAGGGAAGGCTACGCCATGACCAAATTCCTCACCTTCGCCCCCTCCCCCACCGCTTTCACCGAGGCCATGCGCCCGCTGGACGTGCCCGTCCTGGCGCGGGTCAACACGCCGCTGAGCACGCTGAACCTGCGGGCGGGCTGCTCCACGGACACGCGGATCCTGCTGGAAATCCCCAGGAACGAATACGTCACCGTCACGGCGGTGGGCGACACCTGGTGCGCGGTGACGTACCGGGAAACCGCAGGCTACTGCATGATGCAATATTTGGAGTTTACGTTGTATGAGTGAATCCCTGCTTCTCCCCGGCGAGCGGGTGGACGACCTGCAGCTCATGGGCCTGCGCGTCATCCAGTCGCCGGAGGCTTTCCGCTTCGGCATGGACGCCGTGCTGCTTTCGGATTTTGCCCGGGTGCGTCCCCGCAGCCGGGTATGCGACCTGGGCACGGGCACCGGCATCCTGCCGCTGCTGCTCTACGGACGGGAGCGCTCCATCACCTGCGACGCGGTGGAGATTCAGCCGGACGCGGCGGAGCGTGCCCAGCGCACCATGCGGCTGAACGGGCTGGAAAGCGTCATTTCCGTGCAAACGGGCGACCTGCGCAAGGTGCGGGATTTTCTTCCCCCCGCCGCTTACGACCTGGTGGTCTGCAACCCGCCTTACAGCCCCAGCGCCGCTTCCCTGCCCAGCCCCAAGGCCGCCCTGCGCACGGCCCGGCAGGAGAGCGAATGCACCCTCGGCGATATCGCGGACGCCGCCGCCTGGCTGCTGCGCGACCGGGCCCGCCTGGTGCTGATGCTGCCCGCCCCCCGCCTGGCCGACGCCTTTGACACCCTGCGCAGCCGCCTCCTGGAGCCCAAGCGCCTGCGCCTGGTGCATGCCCAGGCGTCCCGCCCCGCCCGGCTGGCGCTCATCGAAGCCATGCGCCGGGTGCATCCCGGCCTTGCGGTGGAGCCGCCCCTGATCGTAAAGACCCCCGGCGGCTGCGATACGGAGGAAATCCGGCGCATCTATCACCTGCCGGTCTGAAACCCAGGGGCCTTTGCGCCTTGAGCGGCCTTCGGCTTATCCCATCCGCTGGGGGCCATTCTGTTCGGCTTTCTGCCTGTAACAAAACTGTAACGATTTCGTAATCAAAATAATATTACCCGAGTAACTCATCCGCCCCTTGTATTTTGTTTCATCCCGTGATAGAATTGTCATAAAGTTTTCCAGCATCGGAAACACTTAACAATTCATTCAGAAAAGGGGTTTAATCGAATGCAGAAACAGCAATTCCTGAAAAAGCTGCTGGCGTTGGTGATCACGCTGGCGATGGCGCTGCAGTGCGCGCCTGTCCTGGCGGACGATCCGACGGTCGTCGTCGATGGGAATGACGTCACCGTGACTGCGGGGGATGTAAAGGATATTGATGTATACGTCGGCACCGATTATCCGGTAGGCGCATACCGGGTTGATGGTGACAAAGTATACCAGTACGTCTATGACGAGGACGGTGATTTGGTTTGGGAAGAAGTGCCCGGCGCCGATCCTAATGACTACAGCGATACCCCCCGGCAAGACGCCGATGTAAGTATCGACGAAACGCCTGTTGATTTACCCGATGTGGTGGAATCCATTACGGTAAACGCCGGGAATGTATCCTCAAATACCTACCCTAGCCCTGATATATCCTACGCTGATGGGGTTTATGTGCGTACCGAATCGGATGAATATCCCATTACAACGTCCGTTACCGTTGAGAGTGTTTCCGCAACTTCACTGAATGATAATGGTTATAATCCAAAACAAAGTTGGCGATCTGAAGCGGATGCGTACGGCGTTGACGTAACTTCCGATGAATATGACAAGGAAGCGAGTGTAACTGTAACCGTTTCCGGAGATGTGGACGCGAGTGCTGTTTCTGTTCATGGACGCGCCTCCGCTTACGGTATTGATGAAGATGCATATGGAGGAAGCGAAGTTTCCGTCGAGGCAGGAAATGTGACTGCCGAAGCAACGGGCGAGGTGCGTGCGACTGCTTATGGCGTGCATGCTGAAGATGATAACTCGAAAATAGAGACTGATGTCGGCAATGTGGACGTGAGCGCGTCTTCTGAAAACGGTAATGCCAAAGCTACCGGTATCTATGAATACGCAAGCGACGGCGATGTATCCGTCAAAGCCGAAAACGTGACCGCTGAAGCCGATGGGACCGCATCCACAAGTTCGTATGGTGTAAACATCCAATCATCCTATTATGGCGATGCGCAGGCAACTGTCGGCAATGTGGACGTAAGCGCGTCTTCTGAAAATGATGAAGCCTATTCTACCGGCATCTATGAATATGCATACGACGGCAGCGACATATCCGTTAAAGCCGAAAACGTGACCGCTGAAGCCACGGGCGAAAGTTACGTAGATGCGTACGGTGTAAACATCTACGCCAACTATGGGGATGAGGAAGATAAGAATAAAGTACAGACGACTGTCGGCGATGTGACCGCGAAAGCGGAAGGAAAAGCATCTGAGGAGGACAGCGGCTCTGATGAATTGCAAGTGGAGCCAGCAAGGAAAAATACCGGCTCCACTACATATGTGTATGCGACCGGTATCAGCGCTGGAGCGTACCCAGACTCCAGCGTCGAAGTGGAAGCGGGCAATGTAACTGCCACCGCGGTCAACGGAAGTGAGGAAGGCGTTGCCTCTGCTACAGGCTTATCACTTGGCGCAGTAGGCGGCGAACTGGATGTTACAGCGAAGGATGTTTCCGCTGACGCTTCCGGCCCGGATGCCTATGCAACAGGCGTGAGCGTGGGCGCATATGGTCAAAAGTATGAATATGATGCAGAAAAAGATAAAAAGGTACCGAAATATGAGGGCTCCGCGACTGTGGAAGTCGGCAGCGTGACCGCTACAGCAGAAGAGGGCAGCGCAACAGGCATCGAAGCTTACGCCCATGCAGGCGACATCAATATCACTGCAACGGGCGACGTAACTGCCGAAGGCAAGGAAGGCGCCGGTATTTACGCATTAAGCACGGAACTCGGCGAAATCGACATCACTGTGGCCGGCACCGTGTCCGGTACTGATGCTGCCATCGCTGTTGTAAACACTTCTTATGAAACTGAGTATAAGCCTGAAAACGTGAACCTGACTGTGTGGGCCGCGGAAGCCAATGACGACGGACACGTGGCGGTCGCGGTAGACATAGCTGAGGATCCCGACACAGGCGAGGACACTCGTACCGTCAACGAAGAAGCCACCGCCACCCTGGAAGCCGCCATCAACTACATCGTGAAGATCGCGGATGACTTCACCAGGGCGATCACCGCTTCCGGTGAAAAGGGAAACACCGTCACCATCAGCGGAACCACCTATGCCACCGCCAATGAGAACGAGGACGTGAACGTGGGCGTCACCCTGGACGCGGATTCCGAAGTGCTGGAGGGC
>JAFZOG010000181.1 GCA_017550745.1 Clostridia bacterium
ATGGGGAGATTGCTCCCTTTCGGCTGATCTCACCGCCGATGAGATACCCGCCACAGGCGGTCATCGGCGGTTCGTCCTGCGGCAAGGGATTTCATCCCTTGCATCCCAATAGGCGAAATAGCTTCGTTGAGTAAAACAAAGAACATTCGCCAGTTGATTTGGAGTTTCGGAAGTTAGTGGCTTCTGGCCCAAGAAAGCCGGGAAAATCCCCAGGGGAAAGCTCGCTTTCCCCTGGGGATTTATCCCTGGCTTTCACCGGACGCTTTGCGTCCGGTCAGGCGGCTTTCAGCCGCCGGGCCAGAAGCATTACGTCGAAAGTTTGTTATGCTCTCTCAAGTATCAGCGGAAACAAAGCCAATTCGTCCTGTCAGGTTGTTTCCGCTGTTGGAGTCCAGAGGACGAAGTCCTTTGGTGCAGGTGCACGAGGGCCGCAGAGGCCCTCGCCTCGTCGTTTCGTTAGTAACTTATAGTGCCCTATCAACACATGAGCCACGCAGATACGAACCCATCACAGCTGCAAATCCACCTGTTCAAAGCGCCTGACGGACAGCTGGACGGTGAGCCAGGCGGAGCAGGCGAAGACCAGGGCCGCGGCGCCCGTGAACAGGAGCTTTTCCGTCAAGTGATCCGGGTCCTGGGTATCCAGGCAGTCCCGCACGAAGGGAACGGCGTAAGTGCTCACGATGGCCAGCAGGATGTACACGAACACCGCGGCGCTGGCCAGCAGGAAGGGCGCGCCCACCTTGTTGATATCCTTGTACCAGCGGGGGAAGAAAATCAGGTTGAACAGGCTGAACACAAGAAAGCCTTCCCCCAGCAGCGCAATATTCGCGTCCATGCCCGCCTGGTTGGGGGAAAACCCGATGAGGCTTTTGAGCCATACCATCAGCGCGGCAGCCAGCAAGTCGGCCAATTCCAGGCAGCAGACCAGCAGGATGCGTCCCTCCACGATCTGCTTCCGGGAAACGGGCAGGGCGGCGGTGTAGCCGGCGTCGTGGTTTTCCCGGCCCGTCAGGCAGATAAAGAACACGCCCAGGGTCACGTAGAAAAAGCTGACGGCGTAAGGGTAATTGGGAATCAGGATCATGGACGCCAGCGCCAGGAACAGGGGCGCGGTGGGATGCAGGCAGAGCCGGAATTCTTTTTTCAGCAGTTTCATAGTGCCGAATCCTCCTTGTCCAGATGCACCATGATTTCGTCCAGCGTGGCGGCACGGCAGGGAAGGCCCGTTTTCTCCGCGTCGGCGGCGGAAAAAAGGGCGGTGTATCCGTCTCTGATCCGGCACTCGCCTTTGCTCAGCGCTTTGACGGCTTCGGGAAGCCCGCCCCGCACTTCCGCCAGCAGGTATGCTTTCCTGAATTCGTCCAGGGGAAGATCGGCGGTGAGCCGTCCCTTCTGCAGGAACAGGATGCGGTCGGCGCACTTGTCCAGGTCGCTGGTGATGTGGGTGGAAAACAGAACGGTCTTGCCCGCGTCGCGGAGGGAAAGGAAGATTTCGATCAATTCCTCCCGGGAGGCGGGGTCCAGGCCGCTGGTGGGCTCGTCCAGCAGCATCAGGTCCGCGCCGTGGGACAGGGCTAGCGCCAGCGCGTACTTGATTTTCATGCCGTTGGACAGGGACGCGGGGGTCTTGCGCTCGTCCAGGCCGAACTGAGCCAGATATTTCTGATAGGCCTGATTGTTCCATTCCGGATAGAAGGAACGGGTCACGTCCGTGATGGTTTTCAGCTTCTTGCCGGTGTAATAGGTCATGCCCGCCGACACGAAGCCGATTTTTTGCTTGATCTCCTCCGCGCCGGTTTTCATGTCCAGCCCGTGGAACCGGACCTCGCCCCCGTTTGGCCGGATGAAGCCCAGCAGGGAATTGAGGGTGGTGGTCTTGCCCGCGCCGTTGCGGCCGATGAAGCCGGTGATGGCCCCGGGCATCAGGTCAAAGGATACGTCCCGCAGCTCAAAGGCGGGATAGATTTTTGTCAGGCCCCGTACGCTCAGGGGCGTGTTATTTGTCGCCATTGCGCATTACCTCCGCTACTTGCAGAAAAAAGTTCGCGTCCACCAGGGCCAGGCCCCGGTCTTCGTCGCCCAGTACCATCAGCTGGTCGCCGGGCTTGATATGGAATACCCGCCGCGCTTGCACGGGAATGACGATCTGGCCTTTGTCGCCCACCGTCACTAAGCCGAACATGTGCTTGCCCTTCGCCTGCGTCGCCTGGGGCGGCGTTTTGTACAGCGGGGCGTTCACCAGGTCGTCCAGGCTCACGTCCAGCACCTGGCTCAGCTTCCCGGACAGCTCCAGATCCGGCGCGCTTTCGCCGTTTTCCCACTTGGCCACGGTCTGGCGCGATACGCCCACTTCCTCTGCCAGGGCTTCCTGGGTGATGGACTTCAATTTCCGTAAATACTGAATGTTCTCACCAATCATACTTTTCCCACCTCGCGGAAATATCATAGCAAAGAAGTATCATTCACACAAGAAAGAAAACGTAACATTCAACCGCGTTTATGTTAAAAACAGTTGACAAAGGGAACGCTGGGGCGAACAGCCCCAGCGTAACCCCTTGCAACTCTTTTTTGTTGCCCGGTTCGGGCTTTTTTGTTATAATACTTCTATGAGTAAAAAAGGGGGAAGCGGCCATGGCGGGGAAGGGAAGCGTGATCGGGCTGGCGGCGCACGTAGACGCGGGAAAGACCACGCTGAGCGAATCCATGCTGTACCTGTCCGGCACGGTGCGGAAGCAGGGCCGGGTGGATCACGGGGACGCGTTCCTGGACACGGAGCGGATGGAGAAGGAGCGCGGCATCACCATCTTTTCCAAGCAGGCCATCCTGACATATCAGCGCAAAACCATCACCCTCATGGACACCCCCGGCCACACGGATTTTTCCGGTGAGACCGAGCGGGTCATGGGCGTGCTGGATGCGTGCGTGCTGGTGGTCAGCGCCCCGGACGGGGTGCAGCCCCACACCCGCACCATTTGGAAACTGTTGGAGCAGTACCAAATCCCTGTGTTTCTCTTCGTCAACAAAATGGACCGCTGCGAGACCGGCCCGGAAGCGCTGGTCAGGCACCTGCAAGGGGAACTATCCGAAAACATCTTGGACTTCACCCGCCGGGACGACGAAAAAATCGCCCTGTGCGACGAAGCGGCGCTGGATTATTATTTGAAAGAGGGCAGTGTTCCGGACAGCCGGATCCGGCAGCTGATCCGCTCCCGGCGTTTATTCCCCTGCTATTTCGGGTCGGCGCTGAAAAATGAAGGCGTCGCCGCGCTGCTGGACGCCCTGGCCGCCTTTGATCCGGAGAAAGAATACC
This sequence comes from Clostridia bacterium, assembly GCA_017550745.1. Lineage (GTDB taxonomy): Bacteria > Bacillota > Clostridia > Christensenellales > Aristaeellaceae > RUG563. The sequence goes on from JAFZOG010000181.1 coordinate 3,314, forward strand.
CCGACACGTTTGGGGCCAGGGTGTACAAGATCGCCCGGGACAGCCAGGGGGCCCGGCTGACTTTCATGAAGATCACCGGCGGGGAACTCAAGGTGCGCGACCTGCTCTCCTGCAAGGATGAGGACGGCGAAACCCTCTGGGCGGAAAAAGCGGCGGAAATCAGGCTCTATTCCGGGGCAAAATATACGCCGGCGCAAACTGCCGAGGCGGGGACGCTGTGCTGCGTGGTGGGGTTAAGCAAGACCGCCCCCGGCGACGGCCTGGGGATCGAAGCGGCCCGGAAAAGCGCCGTGATCCAGCCCTGCTATTCCTGCCGCCTGGTGATCCGGGACGGCACCGACATCCATCACGCATTGAATTATCTGCGCACCCTGGAGGAAGAAGAACCGCTGATGCGGGTGGAGTACATCGGGCAGAAGCGTCAGATCCACATCCAGTCCATGGGGGATGTGTATCTGGAGGTGCTCAAGCGCCAGTGCAAGGACCGCTTCGGCATGGAGATCGATTTTGCCGATGAAAGCGTGCTGTACCGGGAAACCATCCTGGCGCCGTCAGAGGGCGTGGGGCATTACGAGCCGCTGAGGCACTATGCGGAAGTGCACCTGCTGCTCACCCCCGGCAAGCGCGGCAGCGGGATGCAGTTCGGCACCGCCGTATCCCTGGACGACCTGGCGGTGAACTGGCAGCGGCTGATTTTGACCCACATGAAGGAAAAAGTCCATGTGGGGGTGCTGACCGGCGCGCCCATCACGGACATGAAAATTACCCTGGTGGCGGGCAAAGCCCATTTAAAGCATACGGAGGGCGGCGACTTCCGCCAGGCCACCTACCGCGCCATCCGGCAGGGCTTGATGAAGGCTCCGTGCCAGCTTTTGGAGCCTTACCTGAACCTGGAGCTGGCAGTGCCCGAGGAAAACATCGGCCGGGCCATGGCCGACCTGAACGCCATGGGCGGGGAGTTCGATGCCCCTGAGGCGATGGAAAACGGGCTGCAGCGGCTGCGGGCCCTGGCCCCGGCATCCAGGTGCGCTTCCTACGGCAAACAGGTGAGCATTTACACCAAAGGCCGGGGGCACATGAGCGCCGAGTTCGCCGCCTACCTGCCCTGCGCCGACGCGGAAAAGGTGATCGCCGAACGCGCCTACAATCCCGAAGCCGACCTGGACAATTCCCCGGATTCCATTTTCTGCGCCCACGGCGCGGGCTTCGACGTGCGGTGGGATCAGGTGGACAGCTATGCCCACCTGCCCCTGCTCAGGGACAGGACGGAGGAGGCCGCTGCCGCGCCGGTGAAAGCATCCGCCCGCTCCGCCTATCATGGCACAGCAAAAGAGGACGAGGAGCTCATGGCGATTTTTGAGCGCACCTACGGCCCGGTGAAATCCCGGCAGCTGTTCCAGACCGTGAAGGCCCGGGCCGCGTCCGCCGCGCCGGACACGCCGGGGGCGTACATGGAAAAGGAAATCCTGCTGGTGGACGGGTACAACATCATCTTCGCCTGGGAGGAGCTGAAAAAAACGAGCCGGGAAAACCTGGAAGCCGCCCGGCAGCAGCTCATGGACCTCCTGTGCAATTACAGCGGCATGACCGGCAAGGACGTGATCCTGGTGTTCGACGCCTACCGGGTGCAGGGCAATCCGGGCTCGGTGGAAAAGTACGCCAACATTTTTGTGGTCTATACCAGGGAAGCCCAGACCGCCGACGCTTACATTGAGAAAACCACCTATGAGGCCAAAGGCCGGGCCCGCATCCGCGTGGCCACCTCCGACGGCCCGGAGCAGGCCATCGTGCTGGGAAACCGGGCGCTGCGGGTTTCGGCCCGGGAGTTTGAACGGGAAGTCGAGGCAGTCCAGGGCAGCATCGCGGATTTCCTGGAAGCCAACAACCATGTGTATGCCACCCCTGCCCTGGAAACCGCCTACAAGCAGGCGTGGCGGCAGAAGAAGCAGGAAGAATCGGAGAAGGGATCGCAATAGTTTAATTTTATTTGAGGAGGGTTTCCGTATGAAAAAACTGTCCCATGGCATCAAGGCCGTCCTTGTCCCGGCGCTGGTCCTCTGCCTGGCCTGTGGCGCGGCGCTGGCCGAATCCCCCAGCCAGCAGCTTCGTCAGATGCCCGAAAAGTACAGCGGCGTGTTCCTGTACAAATTCTGGCGCAACGACATTCCGGACGGCACCGCGAATGAACTGCCCGTCAATTTCCGCATGATGACCTCCGCCTTCCACGATTACGGCGAATTCGGCAAAAAGGCGGGCATGGACGCGGATTACCAGCCTGACCTGACCGGCCTGGACACCCTTCACGCCTCCGGCTCGGGCTTCTTTAACGAATCGCAGTTTGCGAACATGGTTGAAGCCATACGCGCCCAGCACGACGGTCCGGTCTATGACATTGACCTGCGCCGCGAGCCCCACGGCCTGTTCAACGGCGTTTCCGTCACCTGGTACAGCAAGTACAACCTCTACAGGATGGAGCTGTCCGCCGAGGAAGCGGATCGGGAAGCGAAGGAATTCATGCATGCGGCGGCGGGCACGGCCCAAGTGCTGTACAATTCCGGCGATTATCCCGATCCCTCCAAAACCATCCCCATCCAGGTGGAATCCGTGCTCACCGAGGATGAGCTGTGCGCAAAGTACGGGGTGAATTACGTCCACATCACCTGCAACGACCATATTTTCCCCTCGGATGAGGAAATCGACACGTTCGTCAAGCTGGTGCGCAGCCTGCCGGAAAACGCCTGGGTCCATCTGCATTGCAGCGCGGGCAAGGGCCGCACCACCACCTTCCTGGCGCTCTATGACATGATGCGCAATCCCGGCGTTTCCCTCCGGGACGTGGCTTACCGCCAGGCGTACCTGGGCACCATGTATGTGCTGGCCCGCGGCAGCGAAAGCCAATGGCACCAGCCCTACGATGACGAGCGCGCCGATATGATGCCTTATCTCTATGACTACGTGCAGCAGAATCATGAAACCGGCTTTGCGGCCCTGTGGTCCGAATACCGCGCGGCAAAGGGCTTTTGACGTGCAGGCACTGGTTTGCGCCGCGGGGGAATAACGGTTTTCGCAAAATAGATTCATTTCCGGGTTCACGATAGACCGGCTTTCGGTTGATCCGGGCCAAAAAATCACCGGCGAAGCCTCATTGCGGAGGGGCTTCGCCGGTTTGTTTCATTTCAGCGCCTTTTCCCAGGCGTCGGCTTTGAAGCCGGGCACTACCCCGCTGCCTGTCACCAGAAGGGGGCGCTTTACCAGCATCCCGTCGGTGGCAAGGAGGGCCAGCATTTCCTCGTCCGTCATGGCGGGCAGCCTGTCCTTCAGGTTCATATCCCGGTACAGCATCCCGCTGGTGTTGAAGAACTTCCGCAGCGGCAGGCCGCTCCGCTTCTGCCAGGCCCGCAGCTCGTCCAGCGTGGGGTTCTGCTCCTTGATGGGCCGCTTCTCGTAGTCGATCTTGTTTTCGTCCAGCCATTTCTGCGCCTTCTGGCAGGTGGTGCACTTATCGTAGCAAATGAATACCGGTTTCATGCCTGAGCTCCTCCTTGCAATTATCAAGTTGTTTTTGTTCATATTGGGTACTTTAAGTGAGTAAGGGGATACGCTGGGCGCTCCGCGCGCCCAGACCTGCGCCAGAGGGTTTCACCCTCTGGACTCCGACAGGCGAAATCACTCTGTTGGGTAGAGAAGAGTACATTCGCCAGTCGATCTGGGGTTACGG
>JAFZOG010000017.1 GCA_017550745.1 Clostridia bacterium
ATGTGTATTTATCCTTTCCTGCAAAAGTATTTCATGACCGGCCTGGCCCTGGGCGGCGTGAAGGAGTAAGGAGGAGGAACTCATGGAAAAAACCATCAATCAGCGGGTGCCGACGCCCCTGACAAAAAGGACCAGCCTGAAAAGATACATCTGGAAAAAGCGCTGGCTGTACCTGATGTGCATTCCGGGGCTGGTATACCTGATCCTGTTCCATTATGTGCCCATGTACGGCATCATGATGGCCTTTCAGAATTTCAGCTTCAAAAAGGGCATCTTCGGCAGCCCCTTCAACAATTTCGCCAATTTCCAGGAGCTGTTCGGCAGCCAGATCTTCTACCGCGTGCTGCGCAATTCCCTGTTTTTGAGCGTCACCCGGCTGATCTTTTCCTTCCCGGTGCCCATCATCCTGGCGCTGCTGATCAACGAAATCCGCTGCAAAGCCTTCAAGCGGACGGCGCAGACGCTGATGTACCTGCCCCATTTCCTGTCCTGGGTGGTGCTGGGCGGCATCGTTGTGAACATGCTGAGCATGACGGACGGCCTGGTGAACGACCTGATCGCCGCTTCGGGCGGGGAGAAAATCAATTTTCTCGGCTCCGTGGACTGGTTCCGCACGGTGATCATCGGCTCCCACATCTGGAAGGAGGCGGGCTGGGGCACCATCATTTACCTCTCCGCCCTCACCGCCATCAATCCCGAATACTATGAGGCCGCCAAGGTGGACGGGGCCAACCGCTTCCAGCAAACCCTGTACATCACCCTGCCCGGCATTTCCGGCACCATCGTGATCATGCTGATCTTAGCCATCGGCGGCCTGATGAACAACGGGTTTGAGCAGATTTTCCTGTTCAAAAACAACCTGAACCAGTCCGTGGCGGAAGTGTTTGAGACCTACGTGTACCAGGTGGGCATCGCCGGAGGCCGGTATTCCTACTCCACGGCGGTGGGCCTGTTCAAAAACGTGGTGGGGGCTGTGCTGGTGTTTTCCTCCAACCTGATCGCGCAAAAACTTGGTCAGCCCTCATTCTATTCCTGACGGAATCCAGCGCCGGATGGCGTGGAAATAAAAAAGCAAAAGGAAGGTATCCCCATGAAAAAGACTCTGTGTATCGTGTTGGCCTTGCTGTTTGCCCTCTCCTGCATGGGGGCGGTTCTGGCTGAGGACAAGGTGACCATCACCATGATCCAGCGTCTGCCCGCCGCGTACATCGTGGAGGACAACCCTGTGATCGCCGCCTGGGGCGACCGCACCGGCGTGATCATTGAAGTGGAAGCGCCGCCCATCAGCAACTATTCCGACCGCCTGAACGTGGTCATGGCCAGCGACGAGCTGCCCGATCTGATTTACGTTCAGAACCTGAACAACACCTATCAGCAGTGGGCCCGGGACGGCCTGCTGCTGGATCTGACCGATTATCTCACCCCCGAAATCATGCCCAACGCCTGCAAGGTGCTCACCCAGGACGAGCTGGCGGGCTGCCTGGTGGACGGACGGCTGTACAGCCTGCCCCGGGTGCAGACCAAGCCCCTGGACTGCATCACCTATCGCGGCGACTGGCTGGAAAAGTTAGGCCTGGATGTGCCCAAGACCGCCCAGGAATTTGCGGAAGTCATGCTGGCCTTCGCCAAGCAGGACCCCGACGGCAACGGCATTGACGACACCTACGGTTTCTCTATCCGCAATTTCAACGACCGCAACCTGATCCACGCCTTCGGCCTCCGTCCCAGCGACGTGCCGGACGAAAATGGCGAATATACCGTCATGGAAGGCCAGGAAGGGTATATGACTTACCTCACCTGGCTGCGGGATATGTACCTGAACGGCGCGCTGGACCCCGAATGGTACCTCACCCAGTCCTATGAGGATCAGGATAAGTTCTTTGCCGGCAAGATCGGCGCCCTGTATACCGACATCATCATCAACCACGTGACCCAGTGGGCCGCCAACGCCACCTTCACGGCGGTGAATCCCGAAGGCACCGTGGTGGCCGGGCCCTCCCTGCTGCCGGAAGGCGCGGATCAGGTGGGCGTGTATTATGCTCCCCAGGTCTGGGGCGGTTATGCCATCAACGCGGACAGTGAGCACATCGAAGAAACCCTGCGCGTGCTGGACGATGGTTATACCGACGAATGCGTGACCCTGCTGTTCAAGGGTATCGAGGGCCTGACCTATACCTCTCTTGACCCTGTGACCCGCGTCATTACCCTGACGCCCGAACAGACCGCCCTGGCGGACCAGTGGTGCGCCTCCTACGCTACCATCAACTATCAGTTGTCCAACAAGGATATGATCATCGCGGGCGGCACTTCCACCAATGAAGTAGAACTGGCCAACTGGATGGCAGCCAACGATTTCGTCAGCTCTCTGGAATACCGCATTTCCTACTTGGGCGAAGGCACCATTCCCGGTTATAGCGACGAATCCACCAAGTTGACCAACGACGGGGTATACAGCGAACGGAATGAAAAGATCACCCAGTACATCTGCGGCCAGATCACCGAGGAGGAAATGGCCTCCTATTTGAAGAATGTGTATGTACCCGCCTGTGAACCCATGATGAACGTGATCCGTGCTTCCGGGATCAATAAGTAAAGGAAACAGGGAGGATCATCGCGCGCATTTTCGGGATGATCCTCCCTTTCAGCAAAACGATGAAACATGTTTACCTGTTGGGCGATTCCATCCGGATGGGCTACGGCGAACCGGTGCGGGAACTGCTGGCCGGTTTCGCCGATGTGCATTTCCCGGAAGAAAACTGCCGTTTTTCACTGAATACGCTCTGCTTTCTGCACACCTGGGCGGAGCAGATGCAGGATGTCCGCCCGGAAGAAATCGACCTGGTGCATTGGAACAACGGCCTATGGGATGTATGCCATTTTGAGGGCGATCCCTTGCCCCTGGTGCCGCCGGACGTGTACGAAGCCACCCTGCGCCGGATCGTTCAAAGAATCCGGACGGTGTTTCCCAACGCAAAAATCCTGTTCGCCCTGACTACCGGCATCGATGCATCCATGA
>JAFZOG010000182.1 GCA_017550745.1 Clostridia bacterium
CGTCGCTGATGGACATCCTGAGCGGCTTGTCACTCATAATCCATTTAATATCAAATCCTTCTCCCGCCGGTTCAATGGACAGATACCTGTCGGAAAGGATTTCCGTCTGGTATTTTTGTCCTTTATACTTTTCATAGTTCAGCTTTTCAATGATCATCCTGCCCTCACATTAATACTGTATGTCTCATGGGAAAAGTCAGACATTCCATAATATATTTTCCGAGTTTTCTATCCAACAGCTATCCCGACAAACCGGACGCTGCCGCTCTGCAGTTATAATAATTTTCGCATGACCACCTGCCCTTTTCCCCTTGCGACTTCTGCAAATCCCGCTTTTTGATAAAGACGATAAGGGCCTTGGTAATCAAAATCATTCCGCTGATCAGACAGATTGGCATATCCTTCAACAGCCACATATCCATTTGTTTTCGCATCGTTGCAAACTCTATCAATAAAAGCTGATGCTATACCCATTCCCCGGTATCCAGGTGCAATTTCAAAGCAAACAATCGATATTGTTTTTCCACAAGCGATTTTCCTGGCAAATTCCGGAACGAATCCGGCATAGCTCTCCATATCTGCCGCATTGTACCATGCCGATTCCCGTCACAGTATAAATCTGCCTGACCTTTTCAATCAATTCCTGCCGGTTGTTTTGATAGGGAAGCAATTTCTCCGCCAATTCCCTGTAAAATGGAACCCAGTCAAACTGAGCATCTTTTCCCACTTTTTTCTCTCCCCCCCGGATAAATCAGCAACGTTAAATCTGCCTCGTTCAAATCATCATCCTGATCATAACACACAACGCGATTTTTGCCAATACATAGAAATGCCCGCCTTCCGGTTTCCCGAAAAGCGGGTACGGATGACATTGGACGAAACGCTTTTCACCCAATGTCCGTCCTTTCATCCGGCTATTACTTGCCGCTCATCTGGCGTTCCTGCTGTTCGATCATGCGCTTGACCATATAGCCGCCGATATAACCGGCCTGGCGGGAAGGCAGATCGCCGTTATAGCCCTGCTTGAGGTTGATGCCCAGCTCGCTGGCGATTTCATACTTCATGTTGTCCAGGGCGGCGCGGGCTTCGGGCACGTTGGCGCGGTTGGAGTTGCTGGAAGAGGAACCGTTATTCGCGTTAAACATGGCTATTCACTCCTGTTTCTTTTTATTTGGGTTGCCGATGGATGCCGCCTGCATCCGAAAGCGCTGTGGTCAGGCCGTCCTGATATACCGGCAAGGTTTTTCGCGCCGCCATACAGGATGCGGTTCCAGAGAACAGCGCTTTTAGGCGCAGACAGCGCGGCCGCAGGCATGCCCGGTCAATTCCAAACGCCAATCCATTTGGACGATCTCCCTCTGGCCGGGCAATCCCGCTCCGCTGCTGGGAAGGGACGGAAGACGCGTCAGATCGTGCGGGGGAAGCCCGCTCCCTGGCCCGCTTCCTTTTTTCGGGGAATCGGCGCGGCAGCGTTTCTGCCTGAAATCACTTACCCGCCATCTGCCTCTCTGCCTGTTCGATCAGACGCTTGACCATGTACCCGCCCACATAACCGTTTTCACGGCTGGAGAGGTCGCCGTTGTAGCCGGGCTTAAAGTTGATGCCCAGTTCCCGGGCGATTTCAAACTTCATGTTGTCCAGAGCGCCTTTGGCTTCGGGCACGTTTACCCGGCTGCCGGAATTGCTGCCAGACTGATTCATTGCTTTTCACCTCCTTCTTTCAAGGTCGATGCTATTGTGGCCTTTCGAGGCGAAAAATACGCTGGCATTTTGTTCAAATCGACAGAAATCGCGAAGGATGCCGCTTTTATAGCCAGACCGCCGGGGCAAACCGGGCGGGCTGCCGCGTTTCATTATTCATTATTGAATGCGCTGTTGACTTTCCAGGGATACTACATTACAATTATGTTCAGAAGCGGCGTTTGACCATGGAGAGGATCAGGAGGAGACGCATGAACGTTTTTGATATCATCGGCCCTGTGATGATCGGGCCGTCCAGCTCCCACACCGCGGGGGCGGTCCGCCTGGGGCGGGTGGTGAACAAGCTGATCGACAACCGGAAGCTGAAAAAAGTGGAAATCACGCTGTCCGGTTCCTTTGCCCGGACATACAAGGGCCACGGCACGGACCGGGCGCTGCTGGCCGGCATCATGGGCTACCACAGCTATTCCCCCGAGATCCGTGACGCGCTGGCCATCGCTGCGGAGCGGAACATCGCCTACGAGTTTATCAAGGAGGACATCAAAGGCGCGCATCCCAACACGGCCCGCGTCCATTATTACCTGGAAGACGGCGGCGAGGGCGTGATGCAGGGGGCCAGCGTGGGCGGCGGAAACATTTTGGTGAACCAGATCGACGGGATGAACGTGGAGTTCAACGGCGAAAACAGCACCATCCTGGTGACGCACCGGGACAAGCCGGGCGTCATCGCCGCCGTCACCCAGCTGATGCATTGGGAATACGCCGACCTGAACATCTCCAACTTCCATCTTTCCCGCCAGAGCAAGGGCGGCGAAGCCATCATGACCATCGAAATCGACGGCCAGCCGCCGGAGAACCTGATCGACGCCATCCGGGAAATCGAACATGTATCCAACGCCATCCTGATTCGCAGGATTTAAGGGGGAATGCCCGATGCTGAAATATGAATCTGTCAGCGAACTGGTTCGCAAGGCCGAACAGAAAGGCGTCAAGATCAGCGAGCTGGTGCTTGCCGACCAGGCAGCGGCCATGGAAGAGACCGAGCTGGCGCTTTATGAAAAAATGGAGCTGGACTTTCTGGTGATGGCGAACTCCGTGAAGGAAGGCCAGCGGGAGGATCAAAAATCCATGTCCGGGCTGACCGGCGGCGAAGGCTATAAAATGCAGGCATACGCCGAAAGAACCGGCGGCGGGCTGTGCGGGCCCTTCATGGCCAGGGCGATTTCCCGGGCCCTGTCCGTGGCAGGATGCAACGCCTCCATGGGCAGGATCGTGGCCGCGCCTACGGCGGGCAGCTGCGGCATCCTGCCGGGGTGCCTGGTATCGCTGTGGGAAGACAGGAGCTTTGATCAAAGAGAGATCGTCATGTCCATGTTCACCGCGGGGGCCTTCGGCATGGTCATCGCCGGGCGCGCCAGCATCGCGGGAGCCCAGGGCGGGTGCCAGGCGGAATGCGGCAGCGCGGCGGCCATGGCGGCGGCGGCGCTGGTGGAGCTGATGGGCGGCACGCCGGCCCAGTGCGCCGACGCCTGCGCCATCGCCATTGCCAACCAGCTGGGCCTGGTGTGCGACCCCGTGGCCGGGCTGGTGGAAATCCCCTGCATCAAGCGGAACGTGTCCGGCCTGGTGATTGCCTTTTCCAGCGCCGACCTGGCCCTGGCGGGCATAGAAGCGAAGATCCCCGCCGACGAGTGCCTGGATGCCATGCGCGCCGTGGGCGATTCCATGTCCACTGATTTGAAGGAAACCGCCAGGGGCGGCCTCGCCGATACCCCCACCGGGCTCCGGCTGCAAAAGCAGGTCTTTGGCAGCAGTCAGGAAAAATAAAAAAGAGGCGCTCGGAAAGGGCGCCTTTTCATTTGCCTGCTGCCAGCCTGTTCAAAGTGGGACGGTTTCTCAAACCGGCGGGAAAAGCGCGCCGCCGCCCTGGGCGATGTGATAATCATCCTGCGCGTCGATCCACAGCTGAAGATTTGCAGGCATTGATTTTTCCAGGCAGGTCCGGACGTTGGGCATATCGCTGAAATCAACGAACCGGACGGCGGCGTTTCTTTCCACGCCGGTTCGGATGCGCCTTTCGATCAGGCGGGTCCGGAGCAATTGTTCATCGGCGCGGATGAAAACGGTATAATCCGCGTACGCCGCCAGGTCCCGCCAGCCCTCCTCGTTCAGCAGCAGATAGTTTCCTTCCAGCAGGACGATGCTGCCGTCGACGCGGAGGGCGTTTTCCACGGGATTGTGGAGCAGCCTGTCATAGACCGGCCAGCCGATGACTTTCCCCGCGGCCGCCTGCTTCACGCTGTCTGTCAGGCGCGCAAGGTCAAAGGTGATCGGCGCGCCTTTGATTTCCACCATGGAGATCTGTTTTCCGTCCCGCCAAACGCGGCGGCGCAGCAGGTCCTCCTGCCGCCGGTGGAACCCGTCCATGCCGATTGCCTGCACTGCTTCGGGCATCCCGCTGTCCCGGGCCAGCCGTTCCAGAAAGCTCAGCAGCGTGCTTTTTCCAGCGCCGGGAGGCGCAGCCAGCATCACAAGCAGCCTTTTTCCCTTGGCCTGCCGCATGGCTGCCAGCGTTTTCAGAAGCGGGAGAAAGATGCCGTTCACCGCCTGTTCACTGTAACGCGCCGTTCCTTCGATGCCGTTCATGGTCACCCGATACTCGATCATAGAGGGCCTCCCTGAAATATGCGTTCAATACCATTCAAATATCTGGGGGAAACCATTCTTTGCTTTCCGGGGCTACCGCCCGGCCTGCGCTGAAAACAGTCCACCGGACTGTTTTCCGGGCGTTTCGGCCCCAAAGAAGGTTTCCCCCAGACCCCCTTCCAAGAAAGCCATTAAAAAACAAACACAGTAGGATGAGCCTTACAGTAAAAGCCTTTCCTTTTCTACAGCCTTTCTCGGAGGGGGACGAACCGTCGATAACCGCCTGTGACGGAAATCTCATCGACGGTGAGATCAGCCGAAACGAGCAATGTCCGCATGAAGCGGACTTGCGACTTCTGAGGCTGCGGAATTGGGGGAACCGCTCTTTGGGCAGCAAAGAGCGGTTCCCCCAGGAATACTTGAATCGTTACTCCCCCTCTGTTTGATGGATACAAATTTTCCGCGGACGCTTGATGTTCCGCCGCCGGGCCTGTATAATCAGGAAAACAAAGGATGATGAAGCGGGCGGAGGATGAGGAATGAGGATATCGGAAAGCTGCGCGAAATGCCTGTACGACAGGCAGCGCAAACGGATGCCGGACGAAGGGTATTTATCGGAAGTGCGCGCGCTGATCAACAGCCGGGGTGAAAACGATACGTCGCCCCTGCTGGTCTATCGGTTCAACCAGGCGTTTGCCCGACGCTTCGGCGCGTCCGACGGCTATGCGGAGGTGAAGCGCCGCTATAACGATCTGGTGCTGGCCATGGAGGACAAGCTGCGCTCCCGGATCGCGGCGGCTGCTGATCCGCTGGCTACGGCCCTTGCCTTTTCACGGCTTGGCAACTATATTGATTACGGCGCCATGGATACCGTGGACGAGGGCACGTTCCTGGGCCTTTTTGAAAGGGATACCCTGCGGGCGGAGGAAGCGGAGGTATACGGCCGGTTTGTATCCGCCTGTGAAAAGGGGTCCCGGTTTTTGCTGATCGCGGACAATTGCGGGGAGATCGTGCTGGACCGGCTGCTGCTGGAGCAGGTGAAGCTGCGTTTTCCCCGGATGCGGTTTCAGGTGCTGGTGCGGGGCGGGGAAGTGCTGAACGATGTGACGATGCGGGACGCGGCCTATGTGGGCATCGACCGGGTGGCGCAGGTGCTCCCCAACGGCGCGCCGATAGCCGGAACGGTGTATGACCTGCTGCCGGAGGCGGCCCGCCGGGCGCTGGATACGGCGGATGTGGTGCTGGCAAAGGGCCAGGGGAATTATGAATCCCTGTCCGGCCAGGGCCGCCACGTTTTCTACGCGTTCCTGTGCAAGTGCGACCTGTTTACCACCCGCTTCGGCGTGCCGCCCCTCACGGGGATGCTGGTGGAGGAAACGGCTTGATATATAAGAAAGAAGTGGTTAGTTTCTGATTAAATGGGCACTTTAAATTACAAACGAAACGACGGGGCGAGGGCCTCTGCGATCCGCACGCTCAAAAGTCGCAAGTCCGCTTCATGCGGACATTGCTCGTTTCGCGTGATCTCACCACCGATGAGAAATCCGCCGCAGGCGGTCATCGGTGGTTCGTCCCTCGTGCAC
>JAFZOG010000183.1 GCA_017550745.1 Clostridia bacterium
GCGTGTACGTCGCCGGGGCCCGAAGCGCCCGGAAAACCTGCCCTTGGGCCGGTTTTCAGCGTAGGGCGGGCCGGAAGGCCCCGGGCAGGCAACAGAATGTTGCTTCCTATATCAATTTCCGGCCGTAAAAAGAGCGTTTTCACTTGCGAAAATGCCTTTTTACAGGAAATTGATGTCTCGAATGAAAGCGGAATCCCGATTCCGCTTTCATTCGCACCATTCAGCGTTAGCTGAATGGTAACTTAGAAGTATCCTCATTTTCCTCCATATCGGGTTTCAGCATTTTTTTCAGCCTGTCCTGCATTCTTTTCACCGCCTCCAGGTTCAGCGAATACAGCGTCCGCTGCCCGTCCCGGCGGCTTTGCACGATGCCCGCGTCGATCAGCAGCTTCATATCGTGGGACAGTGTGGGCTGGGTGATATGGAAGTGTTCCAGCAGCGCGCACCCGCACATCTCCCCTTTGGACAGCACGTCAATGATCTGCACCCGCTTCGGGTCGGACAGCGCTTTAAACACCTTTGCCATTTTCACATATTGCTCTTCCACTGCATCCACATCCCATCTTTTCAAAAACCGTCGCCTTCCTGCACCCCGATTATAGCATAAGCGCCTTTCATCGGCAAGGGATGTTTCCATGCTTGCGGGCAGGTGGCCTTTGTGCTATAATTTTGTGGCCGCCGGCAAAACGCCGGTGTGTTTCCATCGAATGGCCAGATTTTGAGGAACGGGATGTATGAACAGGAAACGCATTTTTCTCCAATGGCTGCAGATCGCGGCGGGGCTGCTGGTTTTTTCTTTCGGGGTGCATCTGACGATCTTTGCCAACATCGGCCTCGCCCCGTGGGACTGCCTGGGCATGGGCATATCCTACCACACACCGCTGAACTACGGGCTGTCCATGACGGTGATGGCGGTCATCATCCTGCTGATCGACCTGTGCCTGCGGGAGCGCATCGGGTACGGAACCATCATTGATTCGCTTCTGACGGGCAACTTCGTGCAGATGTTCAACGACCTGAATCCTTTTCCGGAAAACCATAACCTTTGGCTGGGCATCGCGCTGATGCTCACCGGGTTTGTGTTCATGGCGCTGGGCATGTGGATCTATATGAAAGCTGCCCAGTGCTGCGGGCCGCGGGATTCCCTGCTGGTGGGCCTTGGCAAACGAATGCCGAAGCTGCCCATCGGCGTGGTGGAGATCCTGCTCTGGGCCGCGGTGCTGCTGGCCGGCTGGCTGCTGGGCGGGCCGGTGGGCATCGGCACGCTCATCAGCACCTTCGCCGCCGGCGTCATCATGCAGCTGGTCTATAACGCGGTGCGCTTTGAACCCAGAGATATAAAACACCGGGACGTCATCGAGGTGACAAAAGCGCTCATCGGAAAAACGCAGGGATGAATACGCAGGGATGAATCGCTCCCTGCGTTTTTTCATCTATCATGGTTTTGCCGTTTCATAAGCGCTTTCAGTGCGTAACGGGGACGCAGCAGGGGGGCTTGGGCCCTTGGTTCAGTCTTGGGCGCAGCGCCCAGCGTCCCCTTTGCCGGATGATTGATCGGCGTGCGGAACCTCCCGCCTGCCTCAGCATATTCTGAAAGCACAGGAGGTGGAACGGCATGAAGCGGCTGGCGGATATACCTGTAGGCGGCGTGGGCGTGGTGAGATACGCGGAGGGCGGGCTCAGCGGGCGGCTGTACGACCTGGGCTTCAACCGGGGCGCGGAGGTGAAATGCCTCTTCGCCGCGCCGGGACGCGGGATGCGGGCATACCTGGCCCGGGGCGCGGTGATCGCCCTGCGGGAGCGGGACGCCCGCGGGGTGGTGATGGAGGACAGCGAGCATGCGTAAAGCGCGGGTCATTGTCCTGGCCGGGAACCCCAACGTGGGCAAATCCACCGTATTCAACGCCCTGACCGGCCTGCGCCAGCATACGGGCAACTGGCCCGGGAAAACGGTCAGCGCGGCCCGTGGCGCCTGCGTCCTGGACGGGGAAGCGTTCACGGTCATCGACACCCCCGGCGCTTATTCCCTCCGGGCGCGTTCCGCCGAAGAGGAAGCGGCGATGGAGGCCGTCTGCTTTGGCCGCGCCGACGCGGTGGTCGTGGTATGCGACGGCGCGCGGCTGGAAAGGAATCTCAACCTGCTTTATCAGGTGATGGAGATCACGGACCGGGCCGTGCTGTGCGTGAACCTGCTGGACGAAGCGGAAAAGCAGGGGGTGCGTGTCGACCTGAAAGCCCTGTCCCTGTGCCTTGGCATTCCCGTGGTGGGCGCCTGCGCCCGGGACGGAAAGGGAATGAAAGCGCTGCTGCGGGCCGCGAAGGGCGTCATGGAGGCCTCCCCGGCGCCGCGGAAGGCCCCCTGCCCTGAAGCCCTTGAACCTGCCGCCGCCGCGCTGGCGGAGGCATTGCGGGAGCCGCTGAACGGCGCTGCCGCCCCCCGCTTCGCGGCCCTGCGGCTGATGGAAAACGACGAATGCTTCCGGCGGGAGCTGGCAAAGCATATGGTGATCAACGCTTCCGTGGAAGCGGCGGTGGAACGCGCCCGGAGCCAAACCGGGATGACCCCGGACGAAATCGCCGAGGCCGTTACGCAAAGCGTGTATCGGGCGGCGGAGGAAACCTGCAAAAGAGCCGTAAAAAAGCCCGCAGGAACCGGGGAAAACCAGCTGAAATGGGACCGCAGGCTCACAGGCTTCCTGGGCGTGCCGGTGATGCTGGCCCTGCTGGCGCTGGTGTTTTTCATCACCCTGAAAGGGGCGAACCTGCCTTCCGCGTGGCTGGCAGCGGGCTTTGGGGAATTGGAAGCGCTGCTGCAAAGAGCCCTGGACGGCCTGGGCCTGCCGCCCTTCTTAACGGCGCTGCTCACCGAAGGCGCGTTCCGCACGGCGGGGAAGGTCACCTCCGTGATGCTGCCGCCCATGGCGATTTTCTTTCCCTTGTTCACGCTGCTGGAGGACTGCGGGTATCTGCCCCGGGTCGCTTTCACCCTGGACGGCGTGTTTGAGCGCTGCCACGCCTGCGGCAAGCAGGCCCTGACCATGTGCATGGGCTGCGGGTGCAACGCGGTGGGCGTGATGGGCTGCCGCATCATCGACAGCCCGCGGGAGCGGATGATCGCCGTGCTGACGAACTGCTTCATTCCCTGCAACGGGCGTTTTCCCGCGCTGTTCGTGATGCTGACGCTGTTCTTTTCCGGCGGGGGCCCGGGCGGGGCGCTGCTGTCCGCCGGGCTGCTCACCGGGCTGGCGGCGCTTGCTGTGGGGGTGACGCTGCTTTCCTCCCGGCTGCTGTCCGTGACGGTTTTGAAGGGCGTTCCTTCTTCCTATACCCTGGAGCTGCCGCCCTACCGCAGGCCGCAGTTTGGCCGGGTGATCGCGCGCTCGGCGCTGGACAGGACGCTGTTCATGCTGGGCCGGGCCGTGGCAGTGGCCGCGCCCGCGGGAATCATCATCTTCCTGCTTTCCCGCGTGCCTGCGGGCGGGCGGCCGCTGCTGGGCCATATCACCGATTTCCTGGATCCCCTGGGGCGGCTGATGGGCCTGGACGGGGTGATCCTGGCGGGCTTCCTGCTGGGCTTTCCGGCCAATGAAATCGTGCTGCCCATGATCGTGACGGCGTACACGGCGGGGGGCGTCCTCCGGGAGGCGGCGGACTTGAACGCGCTGGGCGCGGTTCTTCGCGCCAACGGCTGGACAACGCTTACGGCCCTGAACCTGATGCTCTTTTTCCTCTTTCATTTCCCCTGCTCCACCGCGCTGCTCACCATCCGCAGGGAAACCGGCAGCGCCAAATGGACGGCTTTCGCCTTCGCCCTGCCCACGTGCATCGGCGTGCTCCTGTGCGTGCTCACGGCCGCGATTGCAAAATATTTCTGAGAACATGTTTTTTTCCGGCAGGAATTTTCCATTTTCCGTCGTATAAGATACAATAGAAACAGAGGATGAAAAATAGGATAAAAAAGCCGGAGGTTTCCGGCCATATAACGAGAGAGGAGCTGTTCCTGAATGAAGACCAACATCACCGCGAAAAACATGATCGTGACCCCGGGCATTACCAACCGGATCATGAAAAAAACCGCCACCATGGAGCGGTATTTGAGGCCGGATACAGAAATGTTTGTACGCCTGCGCCGGGAACGGGATGAACGCATTTGCGAAATCACCGTTCCCATGAAGGATGTGACCCTGCGCGCCGAGTCCTCCAGCAAGGATAACCTGTTTATGTCCATCGACAGCGCCCTGGCCAAGCTGGAGCGCCAGATCCTGCGCCACCGCACCAAGCTGGAAAAGCGCCTGCGGGAGGACGCCTACAAGGAAGAAACCGCCGAATACATCGAGGACATCTCCGCTTACGGCCCCTCCGACCGCAAGGTGGTCCGCACCAAGGAATTCCCCGTGCGCCCCATGGCCGTGGAGGACGCCATCCTGCAAATGGAGCTGCTGGGCCACACCTTCTTCGTGTTCGTCAATATCGAAACCGAGCGCACCAACGTGCTGTATCTGCGCAAGGACGGAAACCTGGGCCTGATGGTGCCGGAAGCCTGAGGGTAAAAAACGGATTTTTCTTATGGGGGTCCCGGTTCTCCGGGGCTCCCGTTTCAGTTGGCGCATTTGCTTTGTACGAATGAAAGCGGAATCCCGATTCCGCTGAGGCTGTCGAATAAGTTTTTTCGCCAGCCTGCGAATGAAAATGGAATCAGGATTCCATTTTCATTCGATGCATCCATTTCCTGCAAAAATGGGTTTCCGACCTCCAAAGGAGGCCAAAAACCCTATTTTTGCGGCCGGAAATGGATATAGGAAGCAACATTCTGTTGCCTGCCCGGGGCCTTCCGGCCCGCCCTACGCTGAAAACCGGCCCAAGGGCAGGTTTTCCGGGCGCTTCGGGCCCCGGCGACGTACACGCCGCCGCCTGTGGATAAAAATCGAAGGGCTGCGGCCCTTCGATGCATCCCGGGGTTTTTCGACAATCTGAGCGGAATCCCGATTCCGCTTTCATTCGTACCATTCAGCGTTAGCTGAATGGCAGGCTGATGTAAAATTTACATTTATTTTATAAATGCTCTATGATTGCCATGTGATCTGTGTTATAATCGGTTTGACGCGAACAAGACGTCAAGTAAAATAGACGGAGGACAATGCAATGACCAAGAGACTCCTTTCCCTGGCGCTGATTGCCGTGATGATGGCAATGCTGTTTCCTGTGGTGAACGAAGCGAAAGCCGATTGGACGATGTACGTGTACACGGATAACGGCAAGTCCCTGAACGTTCGCAGCGACCCTATGACGGGCGATAACGTGATCGGATCCCTGGCTTACGGCGAATCCGTTTCCGTCCGCATGACGCTGGCAAGCGGCTGGACCGCCATCTCCTGGGCCCATGCAGACGGCTATGTGGCCTATGTGCAGAGCCGCTTCCTGATCGATTATAAGCCCGCGCCCAAGCCCACCTCCAAGCCCGCGCCCAAGCCCACCTCCACTTCCCAAAAGTCCACGGCCTTTGACGCCATGAACACGGAGTTTAGGTCCGCCCGCAGGGTCAACCCCTACACGGTGGTTGCCCGTCCCTCCCGCGCTTCCGGCTGGGTGAACCTGCGCTGGGCCCCCTCCACGGATACCGAAGTGATCTCCCAGTGCCCCCAGGGCAAGGAGCTGACCGTGCTGGCTGAGCTGAAGGACTGGTATCAGGTGGAGGATCCCGCCACCGGCTACATCGGCTTCATCAGCAGCAAATATGTGTCCCGCAAATAAGGTTTCCAGGACAAAGAATTAAATGAAAGGAAAAAAGAAATCATGAAGAAAATCATTGCGATCACGCTGTGCCTGGCCATGCTGCTGGGCTGCGCCGCCATGGCGGAAACCGCTGAAAAAACCTATATGGGCACTGTCTCTGTCAAGGGCGCATTCGATCTGAAGTGCACGATCCCCGAAGGCTACGATCTGATCACCGAGCCCATGGATAACGGCAACATCGTAAGCGTCATCACGCCCAAGGACGAAACGAAGCCCAGCATGATGCTCTCCATCGCGTTTAACGAGATTTATGCCGATACCAAGCGGCTGAGCGACGTGGACGCCGAGACCCTGGCGGAAATCGAAGACAGCTTCCGCGAGGAATACGAAGTGGAAATCAGCTATACCGAAACCGCGAAAGGCACCAAGCTGCTGATGGCCAAGGAAGTGGAAGGCGCCGTGGATTGGGTGGACTTCTATACCATCTATGAAGGCTATGAAATCGAAATCGTTATGGTGCAGAGCGAAGCCAAAGAAGGCGAGTCCATCTCCGACGAACAGGTTCAGATGATGCTCGACTTCCTGAGCAACCTGGATTTTGTGCAGGTTCAATAATAATAGTATCCTGGAATACAAACGCGCCCTTTTGCCGTCCCGCGGCAGAAGGGCGCGTTTGCGCAATACGGAGGCGTCGGCAGGAGCACTTTAAGTAAGTAAGGGGATCAGGGATTAGGAAATAGGGATTAGGGATCAGGGGAGAACCCACCCTGTCATCCTGAGCGAAGCGAAGGATCTCACGATACGGATGGGCACGTGCGAAGAAACTCACTCGTAAAGGCATTTTTACAAGGAACGAAGGAGATCCTTCGCACGCCACATCCGTATCGTGGCGGCTCAGAGCCTGCCCTGAGCGTAGTCGAAGGGATGACAGACGAGGTATCGCGGGTATCTCGGCGCCTCAGGATGACAGACGAGGTTGTCTTTCGCCTAATCCCTAATCCCTGATCCCTTTACTTATTTAATGTGCATTTTCATTGACCGTCCAAATCCTATGCCTTGCTCTTTCCTGTGGCCACGCCGTCGTAGCCCTGGGTGAGGGGGTCATAGGACCTGCGGGCCTGGACGGTGACGGTATCGCCCTGGAAGCAGAGCAGCATATCAAACCCGCAGGGGGCAAAGTCTATGGCAAAGCAGCGCACCCGCAGCACGCCGGGCGCCACCCAGCCGCCGGAGGCCATGGCAAAGACCGGCCAGCCGGGATAGCAGATTTTCTCATTCTTTCCCTGGCCGAAGCGCAGGACGCACGGGCCCACGGCGTTTTCGTAATACAGCCTGTTGCCCTTCAGTTGCAGGGATGTAAGCTGCAGCTGGTTGCCTTCCTCGAAATAATAAACGGGCGTTTCAGGGAGGGCGTATTTCTTTTGGTTGGGCACCGCCTGGGTTTTCAGCCGCAGCGACACCGGCTCCATGTCCTCCTCCCCGATGAAGGGATACACTTCCTCAAAAAACGCGTCGTAAATCCGCTGCACGCCGCAGGGGTCCAGGCGGGTATCAGCGATAGTAGACAGTACCGCTTTTTTATCCGGGCAGATGACGGCCAGCTGCCCGCCCAGGCCGTACATGGCAAAGCCCGCCCGGGTGCGCCAGCACTGCCAGCCGTAGCCGTACTGCTCCTCCTCGTTGGCCTGCATCAGGGTTTCGATCTGCTTTTTCCCCATTTCCTTCACGAACCAGGCAGGCACAACGCCCTCGCCCCCGTTGAGCAAACAGACCGCCACCCGGTGCATATCCCGCAGGCTCATGCACAGGCCCGTGCCGCCCTGGCAGCAGCCGGTGGGATCATTCAGCCAGCGCATGTCATCCTGACGGCCCAGGGGTTTGAACAGACGCTCATTCAGGTAGTCGATCACCTGCTGTCCGCTCAAACGGACAACCAGCTTGGCCAATACCTGGGAGCAGCCCGTATCGTAATAAAACACCGTGCCCGGCGCATGGTCCGGCTTGCCGGTAAAGAAGGTTTTCGCCCAGTTATTATCCACGCCCTCCCGGTACGTCGTGCAGCGGTAGCAGGTGGCCATGCGCAGCATGTCCCGGATGGTCAGCGCCATCAGCCAGGGGGAGGGATTCTCCGGCAGCCAGTCCCGGAAATAATCCACGATGTGGTCGTCCAAACGGAGTTTTCCTTCGTCGATCAGCATGCCGACGGCGATGCCCGTCATGGTTTTGCTGACGGAATACATGCGGTGTACTTCGCCTTCCCTGAAAGGCGCGTAATACGCCTTCGCCTTTTCCTGCCCCTTGACGGACAGGATGAAGCCGTGCATCATCACGTCCTCTTTTTTCAGGCGCTTCACAAATTGATCGACGCGCGCCGCCAAACGGTGATCCGCCATGCTCTTTCCTTCCTTTCTCTTGCCGGGATGCGGGAGATGCGCTGCAGTGAGGAAACGAATGATCCGAAAACCAGCTGCGCCTGGCCAATGGCAAGGCCCAGGAGCCGTCCATCAAAAAGCTGACCAAGGGCAACCTCACCATGCGGGACAAGTTTGAGGAAGCTGGGGTCAGCGTTACGTAAGGCATTTGTTTTATTCATATCAGGCAGGAAGCTTGGGCCGCGCGCAGGAGACGGGCTCAGGCGCCTGCCTGATTTTTGCTGTGCGCGTTAAAGATCCACCCCCGGCAGGGCGGTCACGGTGCGGACGAAGGCGGCGTTCAGGTGCTTCATCAGGGCCATCTGGGGCACGTTGCGGCGGAAAACGTGGGTGTACATGGTGTTCACGCCCCGCTCCCGCAGCAGGGCGCAGGCCGCCCCCAGCAGGTTTTTCGCCATGCCCTGGCGGCGGGAATCCGAGCGGGTATAGATCATCAGCAGCGTGGCGCTGCTGCCCGCGCCGGTCACCACGGCCTCGCACAGGGGCTGGCCGTCCCGGTAAAAGCCAAGGGCCATGAAGTGCTGCTGCTGCTGCCACAATTGCAGGTAATCCCGGGTGATGGGCTGGATGCGGTGCAGGTTGACGCGGGAAAGGAAGGCGTTCTGGCCGGCCTCGTCCTGCAGGGGCACGGAGGCGAAGGTCAGGCCCATGGGCGCCTGGGGGATGCCCATGGGCGGAACGAAGCGGTACATGTCCTCCCCGTCGTCGTTGCGCAGGCCGCAGGATTCATAGAAGGAAAGCAGCTCCGTGTCCTTGGGGTCCACCTGGGTATACAGGCGGGCGGGAAGCTCCGGATACTGGGCCTTGAGCTGCTCGGCCCTGGCCAGCAGCGCGCCGAACATCAGCGCCCGGGCGGTGGGCTGGCAGTCGATCTGCATAAAAATATGATTGGGCCGCTCGGGATACAATTGCCCCTGGAAAAACTGCATCACATAGCCGGTGCCCAGCTGGATGGACATATCATTCGCTACAAAAAACACGTTTTCCGGCGCTACGCCCTGAAACGGCGCCTGCGGATGGGTAATACGCATCTGTCATTCCCCTTGTATCATGAGTTCCGTTGATTACTGCCACTCAATGGACGAAAAGTTTTCGCTGGAGGTCAGGTCATACACCACGCGGCTCACATTGGGCAGGTCGCGCCGGATCAGCTCCGCCACGTTTTCCATCACGTCATAGGGAAGGCGGGCGGCGTAGGTCTGGCTGCGCTCGCTGGTGTACACCGCGCGGAGGCAGAGCACGTTTTCTTTTTCGTTTCCCGGCAGGGGCAGCAGCACGGCGAAGAACTGCCACAGCCGCTTGGCGGCGCCGGAACGGGCCAATTCGCTCCTGAAAATCGCGTCCGCTTCCCGCAGGATGCGCAGCCGCTCCTGCGTCACCTCGCCGATAATGCGCAGGGCCAGGCCGCTGGCCGGGAAGGGCTGGCGGGCGATGATGTCCTGGGGTATGCCCAAAAAATCAGCCACGGAGCGGATCTCTTCCTTGAACAGGTCGCGCACAGGCTCGATGAGGGGCACGTCCGCGCCGGCGGCGGGGGCGGCGGGCCGGTTGCCGAACATCACGTCGTTGCAGCTGGTGCCGCGTATGAGGGCGTTAAAGCCGCCCAGCCCGGCCTCGGTCTCCTGCAGGATCCGGCGGATCAGGCCGTTGATGGCCGTCCGCTTTTCCTCCGGATCGGTCACGCCCCGCAAGGCGTCCAGAAAGCGTTCCTCAGCGGAGACGCAGGTAATGTCCATCCCCGCTTCGTCGCGGTAATACGCCAGAAAATCCTGGGCCTCCCGCTCCCGGAGCAGGCCGGTGTCCACGAAAATACATTTCAGCCTGTTGCCCAGCGCCTTATGGGCCAGCATAGCGCTGACCCCGCTGTCCAGCCCGCCGGTCATGGTGCACACGGCGCGGCCGTCCTTGACCAGCCGACGGATCTCCTCCACCGCCCGGCTGACGAAAGCGTCCTCGTCCCACCAGGCGGCGCAGCCGCAGATATTGAACGCGAAATTGCGCAGGATGGCGGAGCTCTCCGGGTCGTTCTGCTCCACCTGAAACTGCATCGCGTACAGCGGCAGGCTTTCATGCGCAAAGCCTACTACCGTTTCCTGGGCGTGGCACAGGGGCCGCACCTGCGGCGGCAGGCGCATCTCCCGGACGCACTGCAGCAGGCGTTCGCCGTTTTCCACCTCCCGCAGCAGGGGGGATTCCTGATATTTCAGCTCCATCACCGCGCCTTGCAGCACGGGTTCCCCCACCTCGCCCCCCAGGCATTCCAGCAGCGATGCCGCGGCGTCCCCCAGGGCCAGCATGGGGATGCCGGAGGAGGGGATGCGCCCGTCCAGCCCGGCGGGGGTGACGCCCGCCACGCCGCCGGCCAGCAGCAGGCCCAGCGGCTCCTGGGCCTGGATCTCCTCCAGGGTGGTATTCCCCGGAACGATTTTACAGAAAACGCGCTCGGAACGCAGCTTCCGCGTGACAGCGCGGCTGGCAGAGTCGTCATAATTCAGCACCAGCACCATATCGCGCATAAGCATTCCTCCTTACGGGAGTTTCAAGGTATCTTATATCCTTTCGACACGGAAGATAAAAATCCTGCTCAGGGCAGGGAAAAGGGACAACTATTTGCTCGGGCACCATTCACTTATCTGGGGGAAACCATTCTTTGGAGGTCAAAGAATGGTTTCCCCCGGCCCCCTATCCAAGAAAGCCATAAAGAAAAACAAACACAGTAGGCTGAGCCTTACAGTAAAAGCCTTTCCTTTTCTACAGCCTTTCCCGGAGGGGGACGAACCGCCGATGGCCGCCTGTGGCGGAAATCTCATCGACGGTGAAATCAGCCGAAACGAGCAATGTCCGCATGAAGCGGACTTGCTGCTTTTTAGGCCGCGGACCTGGGGGAACCGCTCTTTGGGCATCAAAGAGCGGTTCCCCCAGAAATACCTGTGCTCGGGCACGGAAAACGTGCGATTGTGTGTCACCGTATTGCGAAGCCGGGCGGCGGCGTGGTATAATGATCAAGGAAAAAGCGCTGCCCGGAGGGAAAAAGGATGAACAAAAAAAAATTGATATTGATCGCCGACGATGAGATCGGCATTCACGAATCGCTGCGGATGTATCTGACGCGGGAGGGGTATGAGGTCTATTCGGTGTTCCGGGGGGACGACGTGATGGAGGCGTTCCAGCGGATGCGGCCCGACCTGGTGATCCTGGACATCATGATGCCCGGCCGCGCGGGCACGCAGGTGTGCGCGGACATCCGGGCCGTTTCCATGACGCCCATCATCATGCTGACCGCCAAGGGCGAGGAAGTGGACAAACTGCTGGGGTTTGCCCTGGGCGCGGACGACTATATCGTAAAGCCCTTCTCCCCGCGGGAGATCGTGAGCCGCATCGCGGTGATTTTCCGCCGCATGAACCAGATGCAGGCCGCGCCCGAGGAGGGCAGGCTGACGGTGGGCAACACGGAAATCGACCTGCGCTGCTACGAGGTGCGGGTGAAGGGCGAAAGCGTGCTCCTCTCCCCAAAGGAAGTGGAGATCCTGCACCTGATGGCCAGCCACCCGCGCCAGGTGTTCACGCGGGAACAGCTGCTGGACAATATCTGGGGCTTTGACTTCAACGGCGACCCCCGGGTGGTGGACACCAGCATCAAGCGCATCCGCAAAAAGCTGCCGGAGGATACGGACGTGATCCTGCGCTCCGTGTACGGCGTGGGGTACAAGGTGGAGGTACAGGGGGATGCGTAAATTTTCCTCCTCCTTCTCGCGGCTGCTGATGCTGATCCTGATCATCATCGTGTGCGTGGCGGGGGCGCTGGTGGCCCTGAGCAGCTACTACTTTCAGGACATCTACGCCGGTTCGCTGTACGAAACCATCTCCAGCGGCCTGCGGGAAGCGGAAAACCTGTACGTCCTGTACGACATCGGCCTCATCGACTACAGCACCCTGTATTCGGCGGTGAACCCCGTTCTGAACATGGACGGGGACTTTTATATGCTCCTTTCGCCGTCGCGCAGTGTGATCGCCTACACCGAATCCGCCGCCCCCTATTTTACCGGCGGCACCCTCACCGAGCTGCTGGACGCGGCGGATACCAACGCCTCCGCCATCGTGCGCAAGCAGGCGGGCAGGAAAACTGCGCTGATCGCCCTGCGCAAAACGGACACGGGCTACGTGCTGGCCGGGCGGCCCATGCGCACCCTGTCCGGCGCGGCGATATCCTTCCGCAACCGGATGCTGATTTCCATGGGCGTGCTGCTGCTGGGAATGGTGGCGGTCAGCGCCTTTTCGGCCCGGCGCGCGGTGCGTCCGGCGCGGATCATCACGGAAATGGCGGGCAGGCTGGTGCAGGGCGAGCATGTGACGCTGCCGGAAAACCTGCCGGGAGAGGAGATCCGGGAAATCGCCATCGCCCTGAACCAGATGAGCGCCACCGTATCCCAGGCCATCGGCGATCTGAAATGCGA
This sequence comes from Clostridia bacterium, assembly GCA_017550745.1. Taxonomy (GTDB): domain Bacteria; phylum Bacillota; class Clostridia; order Christensenellales; family Aristaeellaceae; genus RUG563. The sequence continues at coordinate 12,620 of JAFZOG010000183.1, forward strand.
GAAGGAAACCATGGCCCTGATCCTGGAGGGCCTGAGCGAGGGCATCCTGGCCGTGGACGAAAAGGGCTGCATCCTGCATGAGAACGCCGCCGCGTGGAAGCTGCTGGGCGGCGGGGAAACGGACGCCTGCAGGGCCGTGATGGCCGCCCTGCGGGAAAACACGGATAAGGAGCACTGGAACAAGAAGTACAACGCCGACGGCCGGGTGCTGTACTTCGCCATGTCCCGCCTGCCCTCCGAAAGCAGGCTGGGGCGGAACCGGGGCTCCGTGGCCCTCATCCGGGACATCACCGAGCAGGAGCGCCTGGAGCGCACCCGCCACGACTATGTGGCGAATGTTTCCCATGAGCTGCGCACGCCCCTGGCCTCCATCCGGGGCCTGGGGGAAGGGCTGCGGGACGGCCTGGTGACGGAGGAAAAAGACCGGCAGCGGTATTACAATATCATCGTGGAGGAGATCACCCGCCTGTCCAGGCTGGTCAACGACATGCTGGAGCTGAGCAGCCTCCAGTCCAATCCCGCCGCCTTTGAGATGGAGCGGGTGGACCCCAACGAATTGGTGTACGACCTGCACGACCGCAACAGCAGCCTGTTCACCGAAAAGCGGATCGACTTCCGGCGGGCCCTGCCCCAGGAGCCGCTGCCCGACATCCGCTCCAATGAGGACAGGCTGTCCCAGGTGCTGACCATCTTCCTGGACAACGCCCGGAAATTCACCCCCGAGGGCGGGGAAGTGACCCTGGGCGCGGAAAAGACGGCGGACGGCGTCCGCTTCTATGTCCGGGACAACGGCATCGGCATGGACGAGGAGACCCGGCGCCTGGCCTTCGACCGCTTCCACCAGGCCGAGCGCAGCCACAGCGGCAAGGGCAGCGGCCTGGGCCTGTCCATCGCCAGGGAGGTATTGCAGAAAATGGGGGTGGAAATCACGCTCACCAGCGCTTTGGGCCAGGGAAGCGAGTTTTCCTTTGTGATACCGGATCAGGCGAAATAGGCGATGGGAGGCTATTCTCCCCCGATCCCCGCCCGCTTCAGCGCTTCCAGCAGCCGTTCCGCGCAGCGCTCATAGGCCGCGTCGCCGCCGCCGTAGGGGTCGGGGATCTCGGGGTACAGCACGTCCGCTTTGGCGGCGGTTTCCGGGAAACGGGCGTTCAGCGCGTCCCACTGGCTGTTCGTCATGACCCAGACCTGGTCCGCCGCCAGGATCATCTCCTCCGTCACCTGCCGCGCCCGGTGGCCGGTCAGGTCTGCCCCGTGCAGCGCTGCCGCCCGGATGGCTTTTTGCGAAGCGGGGCTGCCCGGCCGGGCCATGATCCCCGCGGACGCGGCCTCGGCGCCCCGGTTCCGTGCGAACGCCGCCGCCATGGGGCTGCGGCAGGTATTTCCCGTGCAAATGAAAAGAATCATACACGCGCCTCCTTCCTGCGCTGTTTTATTTGACAGAAGCTGTTTTATCTGGTATGATATTGAAAAGAAAAAACATCATGCGTTGACATGCAATAGGAGGATTGATTATTCATGGCGATTCAGCTGATCAAATACCCGACGGCGAATTCCAACCTGCCGCTGCGCGTGGCCCGGGGGCACTTTGCCACCAGCCACAGCCACATCAACTACTACATCGACCTGACCATGACCAAGCACCGCCTTTCCGAGGCCCGGGAGGCGGCGGTGCAGCTGGCCTCCGCCTTCAAGCCCTCCACCATCATCGACACCATCCTGTGCCTGGACGGCACGGAGGTGGTGGGCGCCTGCATGGCCAGCGAGCTGACCCGGGCGGGCTTCATGAACATGAACGCCCACCGCACCATTTACGTGGTCACCCCGGAGCACACCACGGGCAGCCAGCTGCTGTTCCGCGACAACTCCGCGCCCATGATCGTGGGCAAGCACGTGCTGGTGCTGGCCGCCTCCGTTACCACGGGCTACACCGCCAAGGCCGCCATCGACGCCATCAACTATTACAGCGGCATTCCCGTGGGCATCAGCGCCATTTACGCCTCTGTGGATTCCTGCGAGGGCTTCCCCATCGTGTCCATTTTCAACATGGAGCGCGACCTGATGGACTACGAAAGCCACGACAGCCACGACTGCCCCCTGTGCAAGGCCGGGGTAAAGGTGGACGCGCTGGTGAACGCTTTCGGCATCTCCAGCTTTTAAAGCATAGGCGGCTTTGTTCGGCTGAGACAGGTTGAAGAATTTTGAGGTAAGGGGAAATCGCTATGCCCAAGACTCCCGTATCCCTGGACGGCAAGACCGTTCTGGTCACCGGCTCTCCCGGCTTCATCGGGGCGAACCTTGTGCTGCGGCTGCTCAAAGAAATGCAGGGCGGCACGGTGGTCAGCCTGGACAACATGAACGATTACTACGACCCGAAGCTGAAGGAATACCGGCTGTCCCTCATCGAACAGGCGGCGGAAACCGCGAAGGCGAAGCATGTCTTTATCCGCGGCTCCCTGGCGGACAAGGCGCTCATGGACCGGGTGTTTGCCGAATACCGGCCCGCCGTGGCGGTGAACCTGGCGGCCCAGGCCGGCGTGCGCTATTCCATTGACCATCCCGACGTGTATATCGAAAGCAACCTGATCGGGTTCTTCAATGTCCTGGAAGCCTGCCGCCATTACCCGGTGGAGCATCTGGTGTACGCTTCCTCCTCCTCCGTTTACGGCGGGAACAAGAAGGTGCCCTTCAGCGTGGACGATATGGTGGACCACCCGGTCAGCCTCTACGCAGCCACCAAAAAAAGCAATGAGCTGCTGGCCCACAGCTACGCCAAGCTGTACAATATCCCCTGCACGGGCCTAAGGTTCTTCACCGTGTACGGCCCCGCCGGGCGGCCCGATATGTTCTATTTTTCCGCCACCCAGAAGCTGGTGAAGGGGGACACCATTTCCATCTTCAATTACGGCAACTGCAAGCGGGATTTCACCTTTGTGGACGATATCGTGGAGGGCGTGCTCAGGGTGATGCGCGGCGCGCCGAAAAAGGCTGTCGGCGAGGACGGCCTGCCCCTGCCGCCTTACGCCGTCTACAACATCGGCGGCGGCACCCCCGAAAACCTGCTGGACTACATCGGCACCCTCCAGGAAGAATTGGTGCGCGCCGGCGTGCTGCCCCGGGATTACGACTTTGAGGCCCATAAAAAACTGGTGCCCATGCAGCCCGGCGACGTGCCCGTCACCTACGCCGACAGCAGCGCCCTGGAAAACGATTACGGCTTCCGGCCTACGGTCGGCATCCGGGAGGGCCTCCGCGCTTTCGCGGAATGGTATAAGGCGTATTACGGATGAGCTTAGCAGGCAGGCCGCTGATTTCAGGTACATTCAGTCAGTAAAGGGATCAGGGAATAGGGATCAGGGGAGAACCCACCCTGTCATCCTGAGCGAAGGACCTCCCTATACAGATGGGCACGTGCGAAGAAACGCACTGGTAAAAGCATTTCTACAAGGAACGAAGGAGATCCTTCGCACGCCACATCCGTATCGTGGCGGCTCAGAGCCTGCCCTGAGCGTAGTCGAAGGGATGACAGGCGAGGTATCGCGGCGCATCAGGATGACAGACATGGTTCGCCTAATCCCTAATCCCTGATCCCTTTACTTCCTTAAAGTGCTGATGAAATAAACACATAAGCAACATCAATGATCTGCCAGGTTATGGCCGTTTTTCATGCTGACGCTGGCTTCGTGGAGGACTTTTGTGAGGGTGTCGGCGGTTTCTTCCTTTGCCATGGCGCAGAGCTTTTCGTTGGCCTCGGCGCAGAGGGAGGGGTCGCCGGTCTCGGCGATTTTTTTGTCATATTCCCGGATGAGCCGGCGGCCTTTGACGGCCATAGCTTCCTGATAGCGGTCGATGAGCTGGATGCAGGAAACATAGTTGTGGTCGGCCAGGGCGTCGATGAGGCGGCTGGCCCAGTAAAAGTTTTCGGTGGAGGTTTCCAGCGCCACATCGCTCAGGTATCCGGGCATTTTGTCCACATTCGCATACACCGGCAGCATGGCGGAGAAGGTGGTGGAGCCGAAGCACACCCATTCCACGCCCTTGGCGGGTTCCGGCGCGTTGGGCCGGATCTGGCAGATGGCGGTCACGCCGGTGCGGTTGATGCCGATGGAGCGGTACATGCCCCGTTTGCCGGTGTCATGGTTGGTGTAGGGGTTGTAGGGCGTGCCCTGGAAGTGGGAGGACAGCAGGTATTTCACGTCCTCCGCCGCCAGCTTCCTCTCAGGCACAAGGGCCCAGGGGATGTTGTCGCTTTCGGGGGTAAACTCCGCTTCCGGGCCGTCCCAGCGGTGGGTGCGGGGGGTCAGGCACCGGCCCATGAACCAGGCCCGGGGCGTATTGTAAATGTGGTCCATGTCGGAATGGGAGCCGAAGATGTCCCGGGGGTTGAATCTTCCGTTCTGGTTCAGGTCCAGGTCGTTTTCCGCGATGAAGGCCCGCAGGTCCTTTGAGCACAGGTGCGCCTTCTGTTCGCCGAAGGCGTCGTCCAGGTCAAAGGAATCCATGCCGAACATGTTGGGCGCGATGACCGCCTGGTCGTCCGGCACCCGCTTGGCCATCCAGTGGTGCCCGCCGATGGTCTCCAGCCACCAGATCTCGTTTTCGTCGTTGAAGGCGATGCCGTTGGATTCATAGGTGCCGTACTGCTCCAGCAGGGAGGCCAGGCGCAGCACGCCTTCCCGGGCGGAGCGGATGTAGGGCAGCACCAGCAGCACCATATCCTCTTCCCCGATGCCGCCGGGCACGTCCTTTTCATTGCGTTTCTTGGCTTTTTTATATGCCACCAGCGGGTCGGCGGCCAGCACCCGGGGGTTGGAGGTGATGGTTTCCGTAGCGGTCATGCCCACGTTGGCGGCGTTGATGCCCGTAGCGGGCCAGATGCCCTCCTTTTTGTCCACGTTGGGGCAGCAGGTATAGCGCATGGGATTGTCGGGCAGCGCGATTTCCAGGTGGGAAATCACGGTTTTGTATTTCCGGGGCTGCTTTTTCGGGTCGACCACGATCAGCTTTTTCACGTCATAATGGCCGTCGTCCGTCCGGGCGATCATGGTGGAATGGTCGTTGCTGGCGTTCCTGCCGACCAGTACGGTGGTACAGGGCATAAGCGTTTCCTCCCGTTTCGTTTTTCTCATGCATTATAACGCACATTGTCCGGGGATGCAACGATCCGTTTCCTTTTAGCGCCTGGGCAGAAGGCGGTCGAAAGCATATCACCTCCGTTACATGCGGGGAGGCGGGGATATGAGCACCTATCGGGATTACCAGGACGCCCGCGACGCGGCATGGCGGGCGTTATTGGACGTGCCGGAAAAGAAGCTGCCCATTGACGTGGACGCGCTGGCGAAGCGGCTGGGGGTGGACATCCACCCCTTTCCCGGCAAGGAGCAGGAAAGGCTGTATGCGCTGGTACGCCGCGCGGCGCAGGGGCCGTGCGTTTCGCTGCGGATACGGCGAAGCTGGCATATCTTCCTCCGGCCGGAAGCGCTGGACGAAAACCGCCGGCGGTTCGCCGTGGCGCACGAGCTGGGACATTTGCTGCTGGCCCATGAAACGGAAACGCCGGCCCCCGGCGTGCGGTGCTTTGCCGCGCGGGAAAACACCGGCGACGTGATGGAGGATACCCAGGAACTGGAGACCTACACCGCCGACCTTTTCGCCGTCCGGCTGCTGGCCCCGGCCTGCCTGTTGCACGAAGCCCGGGTGGACAGCTCCGGCGGTATCATCAGCCTGTGCGGCCTGCCGCCCCGCGCCGCGGCCATCCGCGCGGAGCGGATGGAACTGCTGAACGAGCGCGACGCGTTTTATACCCATCTGCTGGAAGCCAAGGTGCGCAACGCGTTTCTCCCCTGGCTGAACAGCCTGCGCTTCCCCGCGCCGGAAAATGCGGACGTGAAGCTGCGCTACGCTTCGGAGGCCGCGCCCCGGATGGAGATCCATGCCAGCCCCCGGGAGCGCATGGAAACTGCGGCGGAGGAGCCCGCGCCGCCCCGGGCGTTCATCCCGGAAAAGCGGTTTTCCTCCCCGCCGCGGTCCTCCCGCGGGAGCAGAAAGATTATGCTGTCCTATTTCATCCGCCGGAATCAAAAACCGATCCTGATCGGCGCCACGCTTTTGATCGCGGCGGCAGTCTTCTATTTCGTGGGAAAATAATGCCCGCAGGCGGACGGCAGTTCAGCGCCGGGAAGCGCATCATTTATCAGAAAACAGCGAAGGCAGGATATGGTACAGATAAGTATAGACGGCCTGGATCGTATGCGTGCCGCCGATCATCATGGAGCAGCTGGTGTTGTCGCCGGGCTTGAAGAGGTCGGCATATTCCAATAAAGAAACCATTTGGCTGGTGGATACGTCGAAGGCTTCGTCCTCCGTGCCGGTGGCCACGAAGAGGCGGAAATCGTCCTTGGCGTAGCCCTGCTCCAGCACGGCGGCGCAAAGCACCTGGGCGGACACGCTGCTGTCCCAGATGCCGCTGGTGCCGCCCTCGCCGTCATCCCAGCTGGCTTCGCTGATGGGCAGAAACCAGCGGAAGGCCTGCATCTGCTGCAAAAACACATACCAGGTGGTCACGCCGCCCAGGGAGAACCCGGCGATGCCCCGGTGATCCCGGGACGCGCGGATGCCCTCTGTGCCGGTGGACGCCGCCCAGGTCCTGTATTTACTCTCCACGGCGGGGATAATGTCTTCCACCAGCTCCCGGGGGAAGGAGGCCGTCACCTCCACCTGTTTTTCCAGCGGCAGAAACTGCGTGAAGCCCTCGGAAGGGTAATAGGAGGCTGCGACCACGATCAGCGGCTCCAGCTTTCCGTCCGCGATCATGTGGTCCAGCAGGCACTGAAAGGGCGTTCCGCGGTCGGGATCCAGGTAGTTTTTCGGCGTTCCGCTGGCGGCGTGGAGGATATACAGCACGTTGAAGCTGCTTTCGGAGGCGTCATATCCCTGCGGCAGGTAGACCATGACGGATTTGACGTCCTGGTTCTCATTCGAGACAAAGTAGCGCACCTTTTCCACCCGCCCGGCCTGCGCGGCTTCCTCCAGGTACCCTTCCGGCAGATCCCCCACGGCGAACTGCTCCTCCGTCAGCATGGGAAAGTCCGCGCCTGCCGGGAACATACCCTCCGCCATCTGCGGAAAGCCCTGTCCGTCCGGAGAAGCGGCTTCCTGCGCGATGCCGGCGCATTGGGAAAAAAGCAGCAGGGCGGCGGCCAGCGCTGCAAGAAACTGCCGCTTCCCTGCACGGTTTTTCGCAGGAAGCCGGATTTGTGCCGGATTTTCGTGTTTTTTGCGCATAATTTTCTTTTTTCCTTTATCCATTATTTGATATGCTGTTTACGAGCAAACGGCAGAGCGCATGGTAGGGCCGCAACAACGTGCACCCTCTGCAGACCCGGATGTCCTTCCCTACCTCCTGGGGATGGCAGGCCGGGTTCTTTTTTTGGTTCTTCACGGAAAGTTAGGGAAAAAAAGTGAGCCTGCATTGTCATCTTGAGCGGAGTGGAGCGAGAGCGGAACGGAGTCGAAAGATCTGTAGGTTGGCTTAACGATTCACTGACAGATCCCTCGGCTATGCCTCCCCTCTGGCTCGGCTTCGCTCGGGATGACATCGTAGGGTTGTAGTTTGACGGAACATTTCCCTATCAATTCGTAAAGAGCCTCTTTTTTGCGCCGCTGACGATGGGGGCGGATGTCATTCCCCGCCGCAGGGCAGGGAGATGGTGACCACCGCGCCGTTTTCGTTCCGGATGAATACGTGCATTTTGCCCTGGCTGTAATAGTGCAGCCTCAGGCAGGTGTTCACCAGGCCGATGTGGCCCCCGGCCACTTCGATGGACACCTTGCCGTCCTCGATTTCCTGGATGCGTTCCCGGAGGCTGCGCAGCATTTCTTCGGAGAAGCCGGTGCCGTTGTCGCGGATCTCCAGCATCAGCCGCTGATCCTTGATCTTTCCGGTGACGGAAAGCCTGCGCAGGGCGTTTGTGCCGTCAAAGCCGTGGTTCAGCGCGTTTTCGACCAGCGGCTGGAGGGTCAGCTTGGGCACGGTGATGTCGCTCAGGTTTTCGGGCACGTCGATGGTAAATTCCAGGTTGTCCTCATACCGCGCCTTGGCCAGCATCAGGTAATTGCGCGTGTTTTCGATTTCCTCCGCCATGGTGGCGGTTTTGGAGCGGGTATCGGTGGAATAGCGCAGCATCTGGGCGAACTGGTCGCAGATCTCGATCACGTCAAAGTTGCCTTTCTCCATGGCCTTGGCGCTGATGATGTTCAGGGTGTTATAGATAAAGTGGGGGTTGATCTGCGTCTGCAGGGCGCTCAGCTGCGCCTGCAGGGTGCCCTCCCGCAGGGAGATTTCGTTGGCCGCGCTGTCCTGCAGCCTGCGTATCAATTGGTTGAAGGATTGTTCCAGGTCGTAGGTTTCCAGATCCCGGGGGGAGGTGACGGTGGTCAGCATGCCCTGGGCGGTATCATCCCGGTGCAGCACGCTGTCGGAAGGAAGCTGCTTCACCTTCCGGGACAGCTTGCTGATGGATTGGGTCAACCCCAGGGACACCAGGATGATCAGCGCCAGGGCGGGCAGCATGATATAGGACGCGCTCCTGTAAATAGCGAGGCGCAGCCTGCCGTTGTTCTGTTCATTGACGGCGCTGTCCTGGCTGATATACAGGTGCAGGCCCAGCTTTTTGATATAGGTGTGGTATACGGAGCGGCGCGTGCCGTTTTCTGCCATCTGAACCGTGGTAAACGCGTCCTCGTCCAGGGTATCGGGCCATTGCCAGGCCGTTTCCCCGCTGGCGTACAGCAGCTCGCCGCCGTCAAAGACCGCCTCCACGCTCACGTCTTCGTTATCCACGTAATCCATGATGCGTAAAAGCCCGTCCGCCTGGTTGGATACCTCCAGATAACCGATGGTCTTTCCGTGATACTTTGCCTGCCGGGCGACGCCGTAGATCCGCACGCTGCGGCGCACGGGGAAAATATCTTCATGGGGCGCCAGGAACACGGGGCCGGCGGTTTTGTCCGCGTCGTCCAGCCAGGAAAGGGAAGCGATCCTTTCCCGCGCTTCGCCGGTTTTGGTCAGCAATTGGAAGTCCCGGTCCACCGCTTCCACAAAGGTCGTCAGGAACGCGCCCTCCCGGGTATAGAAGGAAACGCGGTAAAAGGATTCGACCAGCGGGGACTGCAGCAGCTGGTTCAGGGCGGTCTTGCCTGCGGCCAGGGCCATTTTCTGGTCCTCGCTGTCGTCCCGCACCATTTGGTTCAGGGCCGCCATGAAGGTGGTGTTTTCCGTCTGCTCCTGGAGCGTCATTTCCATCATGTCAAAGTCTATCTCCAGATCCCGCCGGATGCTGGTGCTCATGTTGCGGAACCGGGCTTCCGTGAACGCGTTGGCGCCTTCCAGGGTGGAACGGGTGGCGATGGAGGATAAAATCAGCAGCCCCGCCAGCATCATCACGGAAAACAGCAGCACGATCTTTACGCTGAGCTTCAATGCACCTTGCCTCCTGCATACATGATAGAAAATTATAGCACAAACAAAAGGCCGATGAAAAGCCAAAGTATGCCGCAAATGCTTCCTTGTGCCGGATATTCACATCTCCCGTGCCGGATATTCCAACTGTCCATGCTTATGCTGTTTTTTTGCAGTTTTGCGTTTTGTATCTTAACGTGTGCAAAGGCCCTTGACTTGCTACAATGGCTGTAACAGAAGCGGGAACAGACGATAAGCCCGCAAAGTGAAGGAGGAACCCTTGATGAAAAAACTGATTGCTCTTGTGGCGGCACTGTTGCTGGGCCTTTCCACTTCCGCGCTGGCTTATACCGACAAGAATCTGGAAGCCCCCAGGGCCAAGGACGTGGTGATCGACGGCGACCTGAGCGAGTGGGATACCAGTAAAAGCCTCAAAATCGACAGCCTGAACCAGATCATCGACCAGATCGAGCACTGGGACGGCGAGGCGGACTGCTCCATGGAAGCCTATGTGATGTGGGATGAGGAAAACCTCTACATCGCCATGAAGATCCTGGACGACACCCCCCTGGTGTACCGCGAAGGCTTCCCCCTGGATGAGCTGGACGCCGTGATCTTCTTCCTCTCCACCGACCCCGACGCCGACCCTGCCCGCACCGAATACACCGCCACCGACTGGCGCATCGTGCAGAGCGCTTACGGCTACAAGGGCGAATATGAATTTTTCAACTATATTGACCGCGACATGATCGCCGACACCCAGGGCTGGGACACCCAGGGCGAATACGGCGACGAAGTGGTGTTCGACGACTACGAGGCGGCCATCGTTTCCATCGACGGCGGCATCGTGTGGGAAAGCAAGATCCCCCTGCACAACCTGAGCAACAAGAACATCCCCCAGCTGGTGCCCGCCGCCGGGATGACCATCGGCTTTGACTTCTCCATCCTGGACGTGGACCTGCCCTGCCCCGGCATCCACTCCCTGCGCATGCAGTACTCCTCCGAACTGGACGGCCGCGACCGCAAGCCCGAAATGCACGCGGTGGATACCAACCCCAGCCTGTGGGCGACGCTGACCTTTGTGGACTGAACAGCGGGCAGGAGGCAGAAGGCAGGAAGTTGATGCCGGCTGTCTCCTCTCTCAATAACGACGGGAGGATATAGAAAGATGAAGCTAAAGAGAATCGCGGCGCTGCTGCTGGCCCTGGTGCTGGTCATGACCTGCACCGGCGCTTTCGCGGCCAAGAAGAACCAGAAAAAATCCGCTGACGAAATGGACATTCCCGCCATCCTGGAAGCCACCGGCGAAAAGGGCACCGTGAACGTGTACCACTGGTGGACGGCGGGCGGCGAAAAGGACGCCATCGAGAGCGTCGTGGACGCCTTCAAGAATTACTACGGCAAGGTCAAGGCCAAATCCAACGCCATCCCCGGCGGCGCCGGCGGCGCCATGGTGATGAAGGTCAAGGTGCTGCAGCAGGCGGGCAAGAGCCCCGAAACCTTCCAGGCCCATCCCGGCCAGGAAATCGAGCCCTACCTGAACAGCGGCATGCTGCTGAACCTGAACAAGGTGTGGGAGTACGGCAGCCTGTCCGAGCGCGCGCTGCCCGGCCTGGAAACCCTGTGCACCGCCTCCGACGGCAACAAGTACATCGTGCCCATCGGCATCCACAAGACCAACGTGATCTTCTACAACATCCACGTGTTTGAAAAATACGGCGTGGCCATCCCCGACCATGAAAACATTACCTGGGACGAATTCTGGGCCATCTGCGAGGAGTTCGCCCAGAAGATGCCCGACGGCGAATACCCGCTGGATCTGGGCGACCGCAAGGGCTGGCCCGCCTGCCAGGTGTTCGAGAACATCATGATGGGCACCGACCCGCAGCTCTACGAGGATTTCATCAACGGCAAGTATGACCTGGAGCAGGTCACCCAAGTGCTGGCCACCTACGCCCGGCTCATGGAATACGTGGCTCCCGACCATTCCAGCCGCGACTGGTACGAGGCCACCGGCCAGGTGGTGGCGGGCACCTACGCCATGCAGATCATGGGCGCCTGGGCGCAGCCGCTGATGACCAGCATGAACCAGGTGTACGGCGAGGATTACGGCGTGTTCACCTTCCCCGGCACCGACGGCTGGTTCGGCATGTGCATCGACGGCTTCGTGGTGAGCAACGACTCCGCGGACGTGGAAGCGGGCCTCAAGTGGGCGTATAACGTGTCCACCAGCGAAGTGCAGACCTCCTTCTCCACCCTCAAGGAAAGCGTGTCTCCCTACAGCGACACCCCCGACGAAACCTACTGCCCCCTGACCCTCAAGTTCAAGAACGAAATCACCGACGAAAACACCAAGGTGTTCCCCAGCTTCACCCACGGCACGGCGCTTCCCTGGGCCGCTTCCACCAGCCTGCAGACCCAGATCCAGGAATTCGCCACCTCCAGCGATCACAATCCCGATTTCTTCGCCAAGAAGATCGTGGACATCATGAAGGAATCCAGCGTGAAAGGAGATTGGAACCTTGTTGATTAAGAAATGCCTGTGCCTGTTTTGCGCGCTTTCGCTGATCCTCAGCCTCGTATCCGGCGCGTTCGCGGAGGAAACCTATGAGCAGCCCGCGCTCAATCCCCGCGTGAAATCCATCATCGAAGCCGACGGCTACCAGTTCATCGACCTGAACGGCAACGGCGCTTTGGACGTGTATGAAGACTGGCGCAAGGACGCCGACACCCGCGCCGCCGACCTGGTATCACAAATGACCGTGCGGGAAAAGATCGCCCAGATGCAGCATCCCACCTACCTGCCCCGGGCGGACGGCAAAATCGCCCCCTACCTGCAAAAATACTGCACCGATTACGGCATCGGCATGCTGCTCATCCGCGAGCTGAACAGCGTGGAAACCGCCGCGTCCACCATGAACACCGTGCAGGAATACGCTGAGGCCAGCCGCCTGGGCGTGCCGGTGCTGGTATCCATGGACTCCGTTCACGGCCTGTCCTACGTCACCGGCGCGACGGTCACCGGCCACAACCTGGCCCTGGCCGCCACCCGCGACGAAGAACTGGTCACCAAGCTGGCTGAAATGGCCCGGGACGAGCACATCGCCATCGGCGTGCGCATGACCCTGAGCCCCGAAAGCGACATCGCCTCCGAACCCCGCTGGGGCCGCGTGATGGAAACCTTCGGCGAAGACCCCGACCTGGTCACCTCCATGGTGCGCGCCCAGATCGTAGCCTTCCAGAACGGTGAAGACGGCCTGAACCCGGACGGCATCGTGGCCTGCATCAAGCACTTCCCCGGCGCGGGCCCCCAGATGGACGGCAAGGACACCTCCCCCATCGTGGCTGACGAGGAAACCCTGCAGATCCACCTGAAGCCCTACTACGCCGCCATCGAAGTGAACGTGGGCTCCGTGATGCCCTATTACTCCGTGCCCCTGGCCATCGACATGGAAAACAGCGCCATCGGCTCCAAGGCCGCCCTCCAGGACCTGCTGCGGGAACAGATGGGCTTTGAAGGCATCATCCAGACCGACTGGGGCATGATCTGGGCCATTCAGGAGGGCCTGGGCACCATGACCGGCGAGGAAGTGTCCGATGAGGAAGCCATCATCATCGGCGTCACCCAGAGCCGCGTGGACGGCATCGGCGGCGAATCCATCCGCCTCATCGACCAGATGGAAGAAATGACGGACGAAGGAAAGATCGACGAGGAGATCCTCACCGCCGCCGCCACCCGCATCGTAAAGGCCAAGTTCCAGCTGGGCGTGTTTGAGAATCCCTACTGCGACGTGGAATACGCCGTGTCCTTCGTGGGCAATGAAGAGCACACCAGGCTGAACCTGGAAGCCGCTGAAAAGGCCATGACCCTGCTCAAAAACGACGGCGCGCTGCCCCTTACGCAGAACGCGGGCCAGAAGATCCTGGTGTGCGGCCCCCGGGCGGGCGACATGATGAGCCTGGTGGGCGGCTGGTCCTCCGAGCAGGAGGGCCTGACCATCGCCGCGGCCGTGGCCGAATACGCCGGTGAAAGCGACACCGTGACCTACATCGCCGATGACGTGGAGGCCATCGCCGAAGCGGCCAAGGACGCCGACGTGGTCATCGTGTCCGTGGGCGAGCCCAGCTACCAGCACGACCCGCCGTGGAGCTATGACACCCTGGAAATCACCGCTTCCCAGCAGGAGATCCTGGAAACCGTGAAAGCCAATACCAACGGCCTGATCATCACCGTCGTCACCGGCGGCCGGCCTTACATCCTCACCTGGTGCGACGAAAACACCAACGCCATCCTGGAAGCCTACTATCCCGGCCAGCAAGGCGGCATCGCCATCGCGGAAACGCTGTTCGGCCTGAACAATCCCACCGGCAAGACCCCCCTGCAGTTCCCCCGGGATATGGATTCCGTCAGCGACCAGTCCGGCGACGTGTCCTTCGACCTGGAGGATCCGCTGTATGACTACGGCTGGGGCTTGAGCTACGAGTAATAGGCAGGGAACCGGACTGAAAGCTGTTCAGTATATTTCAGAAGCGGCAGTTGACGTCCGATGAAGAGTACAGAGTACAGAGTGCAGATGATATAGTGTGTGCTTTGAAATCCAAATAAAACGACTATATCAATCTGTACTCTGAACACTGTACTCTCATCCGTCTTTGCGTTCTGAAAGCAATTTCCTGACAGCATTTTTCCCGGTTTTCTCCAAAGAACAGAATGGAGGGCGCTGCCTATGTTTCAGGATTTCTTGGATAATTTTGTCTACATGACCTTTGAGGGCAAGGGCCTGTTCTGGACGGTATGCGGCGTGATCATCGCCGTGATCGTGGCGTATCACCTGCTGCTGCGCTTCGCCCCCAAGACCGTGGCCCCGGTGCATGAATTTTTTAAAAAGCATCCGCTGATCTGGATCTGTATCCCGGCGGCGGCGCTGATTTACTTCGTATACGTCTCCCTGGGCTGGAACCTGTGGGTGTCCGTGTCCGACTGGGAGGCGGGGGAGCTGGAGGCCAGCTACGGCTTCGGCGGATTTGACAACTATGCGCGCATGTTCAGCAGCTCCACCTTCTGGCCCGCCCTCAAAAATACGCTGCTCCTGTTCTGCCTGATCCCCCTGTGCCTGCTGCTGGGCCTGGGCCTGGCGCTGATCATGGATCAGGGATTAAAGGGAACCGCCGTGTTCCGCACGCTGATCCTGCTGCCCTTTGCCCTGTCCTTCGTGGTCACCGGCACCGTGTGGGCCTACATGTACCGCCCCACCGGCGGCGTGCTCAACAGCTTCCTCAGCATGATCGGCGTGGACGTTTCTTCCGCCATGAAGAACGGCAGCCTCATGTGGGCGTCCAGCAACCGCACGATCATGCTCTCCATCATCATCGCCATGGTATGGCAGTTTTCCGGCTACGTGGCCGTCATCTTCCTGGCCGCCATCAAGAACGTGCCGGTGAACGTGATCAACGCCGCGAAGCTGGACGGCGCGTACATGCCCCGCATCTACTGGAAGCTGATCATCCCGCAGCTGAAAGGCGCCATGGGCTCCTGCATCACCATCCTGGCCATGTACGCCCTGCGCTCCTTTGACTTTATCGTGTCCCTGGTGGGCTACACCACCTCCTCCGCCTGGACGCTGCCCATCTGGATGTACAACGAGGCCTTCCAGAGCAACAACTTCGCTTATTCCGCGGCCATCAGCTGCTTCCTGCTGGCGCTGGTGCTGGTGCTGATCCTGCCGCTGACCTATTGGACGAACAGGAGGAAAGCGTGATATGCAAAACAGCTTGAGCTTGGACCGCAGCAAGGCGGGCCAGCAGGCGCAGACCGTGAAGGTGAAGCCCCGCTGGCATATGACGGTGCTGCATATCGTGTATTACCTCATCATGGCCGCGTTCCTCATTTTCTACATGCTGCCCTTCTGGGGCACCGTGATGACCAGCTTTAAAACCAACAGCGAGGTCATGACCTCCACCCCCATCACCCCGCCCACGGAATGGACGCTGGAGGGCTACGCCAGCGCCATGGAGGAGCTGGGGATGCCGCTGATGACCTCCCTGGTGGTCACCGTCTTCGGCGCGGCGGGCTCGGTGTTCCTGGGCTCCATCTGCGCCTACGCCCTGAGCAAGTGGAAATTCAGGCTGAACAACGTGTTTTTCATCGCCCTGGTGGCAGCCACCTACCTGCCCTTCCAGGCCATCCTGATCCCCCTGCTCCAGACCATCAACAACCTGGACCTGTATGACAACGTGTGGGGCCTGGTGCTGGTGCATTCCGTCTTCGGCATGCCCATGTGCACCGTCATGATGCGGGGCTATTACGCCGACGTGCCCGACGCCATTATCCGCCAGGCCATGATCGACGGCAACGGCATGTGGCAGATTTACCGCAAGATCGTCCTGCCCAACACCATGATCGCCACCATCACCACCTTCGTCTTCCAGTGCACCTCCATCTGGAATGAAATGCTCTTCGCCCTGGTGCTGGGCGGCTACGATTCCAAACCCGCCACCATCGCCCTGAACGAACTGGCCGGCACCATGGCCGCCGAGTTCAACGTGCAGATGGCAGGCTCCCTTATCCTGGCCCTGCCCGTCCTGGTGCTCTATATCTTCATGGGCAAGTACCTGATCAGCGGCCAGATGAGCGGCGCCGTGACGGCGTCCTGAGGGGACGGATCCCAGGAAAGCCATATCGATATCAATGCTATGAGGTGGTCGTATGATGAAACGGTTTAAAAAGTTTGCTTCCGCCGCGCTGGCGGCGGTCATGGTGCTGTGCATGCTCCCCGCCCTGGCGGAAGAAGCCCCTGTGCAGCCGGAGCTGGCGGCCCGGGTGAAGGACATCATCGAAGTGGACGGTTATCAATTCAAGGACCTGAACGACAACGGCGAACTGGACCCCTACGAGGACTGGCGGCTGACCCCGGAAGAACGGGCGGAAAACCTTCTGTCCATGATGGATGCCGGCCAGAAGGCCGCCCAGATGGTGCACCTGACCCTGGTCACCAAGAAGGACAGCTGGTTCACCAAGGACAACGTGGGCTTCGCGCTGGTATATGAATACATCTTCGAAATGGAAGAACCAGACGAAGAGGAGGAGGACGAGGAAGACGAAGAGGAGGAGGAAGCCCCCCTCATTACCGGCAGCGCCATGAACGCCGCGGTGAAAACCAACGAGATTCAGGAGCTTTCCGAATCCTCCGAGCTGGGCATCCCGATCCTCTTCTCCATGGACACCGAGGCGGGCGCGGCGTTTGTCAAGGACGCCACCTTCCTGCCCGACGAAATCAACCTGGGGGCGGCCAGCGACGAGGCCCTGGCCGCCAGGTATTATGAAGTGCTGAAGGAAGAGCTGCTGGCCATGGGCGTGCGCATGGCCCTCTCCCCGGACGCCGACCTGATCACCGATCCCCGCTGGGGCCGCAACCAGGAGTGCTATTCCGAGGATACCGAGGTCGTCCAAAAGCTGATCGCCGTCGCCGTGGAGACCCTGCAGAACGGCAGCGGGCTGACCGCCGATTCCGTGATGGCGTGCGTCAAGCACTTCCCCGGCGCGGGGGCGCAGACCGGCGGCGTGGACGGCTCCCCCCTGACCATTTCCGAGGATACCATCGGCCTGCACCTGGCAGGCTTCCAAGCCGCCATTGAAGCGGGCGTGGCCGCCGTGATGCCCTACGGCTATTCCACGGTGCCCTACCTGGGCGGCGACGCGGTGGACAATTCCGCTGACCAGAGCGCCGCGGTCATGACCGACCTGCTGCGCGGAAAGCTGGGCTACACCGGCATCATCCAGACCGACTGGGGCCTCAACTTCGTGGGCGCTGCCAACGCGGGCGCGGACATCCTGGGCGGCGCGGGCGTGCGCTCCACCCGGCAGCTGGTGGACGAAGTGGACGAGGAGCGGCTCACCGACGCCTGCCGCCGCATCCTGATCGCCAAGTTCCAGATGGGCCTGTTCGAAAATCCCTATGTGGACGAAACACAGGCGGAAGAAATCATCGGCAGCGACGCCCACAAGGCTGTGGCGAAGGAAGCCGCCGCCAAGTCCTTCACCCTGGTAAAATACGAAAACGCCGCCTCTCTGGTCGGCCAGTCCTTCGTGGTGGCCGGTCTGCTGGCGGACGACGTGCGCTGCCTGAATAGCGGCTGGACAGCCAAGGAGCCTGTGGAAATAGAAGGCACTTCCATTCTTTCCGCCCTGAAAGCCAAGGCGGGCGAGGACAAAGTGACCTATATCGCGGATGCCGCTTCTGTGCCCGCGGACCTTTCCGGCACCACCGCAATTGTGGTGGTTGGCGAAAAGAGCGGCACCCACGATCCCGCCTGGGGCGCCTCCACCCTGGAATTCCCGGAGGATCAGGTGGCGCTGGTGAACGCGCTGGACAAGGCCGGGGCCAACGTGGTGGCCGTGGTGGTGATGAACCGCGCCTATGTGCTGGCCCCCATCGCGGACGCGGCGGACAGCGTGCTGCTGGTCTACCGTCCCGGCGTCACCAGCGGCGGGTCAGCCGTGGCGGACTGCCTCTTTGGCGAAACCGCCATTACCGGCAGGCTGCCCTTCCAGATCCCCGCTTCCATGGAGCAGGTGCTGGCCCAGCGGGAGGATATGCCCAAGGACATCGAAAATCCCCTGTATGAATACGGCTTCGGCATTGACGCCGACGGCTTCGGGAGGTAAGAACCATGGCTGAAATCACCATCAAAAACATGTCCGTCAGCTACAACAAGGGCAAATCCTTCGTGCTGGACAAACTGAACCTGGACATCAGGGACGGCGAGTTCTGCGTGTTCCTGGGCCCCTCCGGCTGCGGCAAATCCACCGCCATGTACTCCATCGCGGGCCTCCTGGAGCCCTATGAAGGCGAGATCTACTTCGGCGAAACCAAGATGACGGAGATGGAAAAGGGCAAAAAAAAGACCTTCGTTCCGCCCCAGGAGCGCAACATCGCCATGGTGTTCCAGGAATATGCCCTCTACCCCAACATGACTGTACGGGAAAACATGGCCTTCGCCCTGAAAACCAAGAAGGTGCCCAAGGAAGAAATCGACAGGCTGGTGATGGAGCAGGCCACGAAGCTGGAGCTTACCGACCTGCTGGACCGGCGCATCGCCCAGCTTTCCGGCGGCCAGCGCCAGCGCGTGGCCCTGGGCCGCGCCCTGGTGCGTTCCCCCCAGGTGTTCCTGCTGGACGAGCCCCTGGGGAATCTGGACGCCAAGCTCCGGGACCAGGTGCGCTATGAGCTCAAAAAGATCCAGAAGGAGCTGAACGTCACCACCGTCTACGTCACCCACGACCAGACCGAGGCCATGACCATGGCCGACCACATCGTGCTGATGAACGGCGGCCACATCCAGCAGCAGGGCACCCCCAACGACCTTTACGACCACCCGGCCAACGAGTTCGTGGCGGGCTTCCTGGGCACGCCCCAGATCAACATCTTCCCCTGCGACGTGAAGCAGGAGAACGGCAGCCTGATCCTGGACGGCGGCGCGTTCCGCATCCACGCCCCCGAAGCGGTGAAGGCCTCCCTGACGGCCTACATCGGCAAGAAGGTGGATCTGGGGGTCCGTCCCTCCGATTTTGAAATCGCCAGGGAAGGCGTCAACGCCATCCCCGCCCGGGTGGATTCCATCGAGCCCTTGGGCGACGCCTACTTGATTTATGTGCGGGTTGGTGATAAAGTAGTGGTGTTCAAGTATACCGGAGAAACCGCTCCCGCCGAAAAGGAACTGCTGCTGACCCCCAACATGGCCAAGCTGCACCTCTTCGACCCCCAGACGCAGATGAGGATTAACGACTAAAAAAAGAGAACAGAGTGCAGAGTACAGATTGAATAGTGATGACAAAAGGAAACCCACGTTTTATTAAGTAGATAAATCTGAACTCTGTACTCTGTTTATGCACTCTGTACTCTGTTCTCTCTCCCCGGAGGTTTTCTTATGGATGACATGGAAAAACTGCTCGCCGCCCTGGCCGAGGTGCGGGACGACGTGGATTTTGAGCATGGGGAGGGCCTGGTGGACGAGGGCGAGATCGACTCCCTGGACCTGACCCAGATCATTGCCGCGCTGGACGAAGCCTTTGGCATTCACATCCCCGGCGGCGACATCGAGCCGGAAAATTTCAACAGCGCCGCGGCCATGCTGGCGATGGTGCGCAGGTACCGGGGAAAATGAGCACGCGGAACGTATTGGACTGGCTGGAGGACGCGGCGGAAAACGCCGGGTCCTCTCCGGCTTTTGATATGCCGGGCCAGGCCCTGACCTGGCGGCAGGCCCGTGCCCGGGCGAAAAGCGCGGGCAGTTTTCTTGCCGCCCGGGTTTCCCGGCAGAGGCCGGTTCTGATCCTCATGGAGAAAAGCCCGGACTGTCTGTGCGCCATGCTGGGCGCGGTATACGCCGGGTGTTTTTACACGCCGCTGGATTCCTCCATGCCGGAGAACCGGATGCGCCTCATCGCGGGCACCCTCCGGCCCGGCCTGATCCTCTGCGAGGAAAAATTCGCGGATACCGCCGGCCGCATCGCCGGGGACGCTTTGGTGTGCGGCTGGGAAGAAATCGGGGATGCGGCCGACGAAGCGCTGCTGTCGCAAAGAAGAAAACAGCACATCGACAACGACCTGCTGTATGTGCTCTTCACCAGCGGCTCCACCGGCGCGCCCAAGGGCGTATCCATCACCCACCGCAGCGTGGTCGACTTTGTGGAGTGGGCCTGCGAAGCCCTGCGGCTGCCGAAAGGCCCGCGCTTTGGCAGCCAGGCGCCTTTTTATTTTGACAATTCCGTGCTGGACATTTACTGCGCGATGAAAACGCACGGCAGCCTGCACCTGATCCCCAAGGGGGATTTCATGTTTCCCAAGCGGCTGGTGCAGCGCCTTTCCGATGAAAAGATCGACACCGTTTTCTGGGTGCCCTCGGCGCTGACGGCAGTGGCGAGGGCCCAGGTATTGGCGGAAAACTGCCTGCCCGGCTTAAAGCGCGTTTTTTTCTGCGGGGAAGTGATGCCCTGCTTCACGCTGAACCGGTGGAGGGAAGCGCTGCCGGACGCGGATTATGTGAATATGTACGGCCCCACCGAGATCACCGACGTATGCGCCTGGTACCGGGTGGACAGGGCCTTTGCCGACACCGACAGCCTGCCCATCGGATTCCCCTGCGAAAACACCCGGATCCATCTGATCGACGGGGAGATCTGCGTTTGTGGCGCCTGCCTGTCGCCCGGGTATTACAACGCCCCGGACAAGACCGCCGCCGCTTTCGTGCAGAATCCCTTGCGGCCCGAAATAACCGAGATCATCTACAAAACGGGGGATCTGGGCGAATACAACGGCCGGGGGGAGCTCATGTTCCTGGGCCGCCGGGACAGCCAGATCAAGCGCAGCGGCTACCGGATCGAACTGGGCGAGGTCGAAGCCGCCCTGAACGCCGCGGAAAACGTGGCCCTGGCCTGCTGTTATTACGACGCGGAGAAGGAAAAGATCATCGCGGCCTACACCGGCAGCGCGGAGGAAAAAGCCTTAAAGAAGCATCTGAAGGCGGCGCTGCCCAAGTATATGCTGCCGGACGTGATTTTGCGCCGGGAAGCCCTGCCCCGGACGGGCAGCGGCAAGATCGACCGGAAGGCCCTCCGGCAGGAGGCGGAGCATGAGCATCTTATCCCTTGAGTTTTTCGTGTTCGCGGCGGGGGCTGCGCTGCTGTACTACTGCCTGCCGCTGAACATCCGGTGGGTGGCGCTGCTGGCCGGCAGCGCGGCGTACACGGCCCTGGCCGGCTGGTACAGCGCCGCCCACCTGTCCGCCGCCGCCCTGGTGATGTGGGGCGGCGGGCTTGTGCTGCGAAAAAAGAAAAGCAGGCTGCTCCTTGGCCTGCTCCTGACGCTGGATCTGGGGGCCATGGCGTTTCTGAAATACTATCCCGCCCTCTCCGGGGCGGACCTGATCCTGCCCCTGGGGCTGAGCTATTTCACTTTTCAGTCGGCGGGGTATCTGATCGACGTATACCGGGGCAAAGCGGAGCCGCAGAAGAACCCGCTGAAAGCCTGGCTGTTCGCCGGCTACTTTCCCCAGCTGGCCCAGGGCCCCATTTCCACCTGGAAAGAGCTGGGCGGGCAGCTGGCGGCGGGGCACCGGTTCGACCCCGACGGGTTTGTTTCCGGCGTTCAGCTGGTTTTGTGGGGCTGCTTCAAAAAAATGGTCATCGCCGACCGGCTGGCGCCCGCCACGGACGCGCTGCTGCAGGGCGGCGATTTGCCCGGCTGGTTCATTTTGGGGGGCGTGATCCTGTATACGATCCGCCTGTACACGGACTTTTCAGGCGGGATGGACGTGGTGCGGGGCCTGTCCCGGTGCCTTGGCATTGAGCTGCCCGAAAATTTCCGGCGGCCCTTTTTCGCCCGGAGCGTGGCGGAATACTGGCGGCGCTGGCACATCACCCTGGGGGCGTGGTTCCGCGCCTATCTGCTTTATCCCCTGACCACCTCCCGCATCGGCATCGGCCTTGGCAGAATCGCTTCCAGGGCCTTCGGCAAAAAGACAGGCCGCACGGTGCCGAGCGCTTTGGCGACCCTGCTGGTGTTCCTGCTCATCGGCGTCTGGCACACCGCCAACTGGAACGCGGTGGTGTACGGCGCGTATTTCGGCCTGGTGATGGGGGCCTCCATGCTGCTGGAGCCGGTCTGGAAAACCATGCGGGCCACCCTGGGCCTGCCGGCCAGGGGCTGGATGACGGCGCTGCGCCTGGTGCGGACCTGGGTCCTGGTGCTGGGGGCCCAGTATTTCGCCTTCACATTGAACCCGGACATGGGGGTATCCCTGCTGCTGGGCACCTTCCGGCCCTGGGATTTTTCCGGCTTTGCCGAGCGGACGGCGGCGGTCATGGCCCCGCTGGAATGGGGAATAGCCGGGGCGGGCTGCCTGATCGTGCTGGGGATCGACCTGATGTGTGAACAGAAAATCGACGTGTGCGGCAGGCTGGCGAAGGCGCGTTTCTGCTTCCGCTGGCCCGTGCTGCTTTTGCTGATCCTGGCCATCGCGGTCTTCGGCGTTTACGGCGCGGGCTATGACAGCGCGGCGTTTTTATACACCCAGTTCTGAGAAAGGAGGGGCGGGCATGGCGGAGCGGACGGTTTCCCGAAAAAAAAAGGCGGCGGGCTTCTGGCTGCGCCTTGCCTGCTTTTCCCTGTTGGCAGCGCTGCTGCTCATGTATGCCAATTATGTGCTGACGCCCAAGCACGATTACGGCATCTGCTCCATGATGAACCTGTACCGCCAGCCGGACGACAGCGTGGACGTGCTGGCGGTGGGCACCTCCCTGGCTTACGCGGGCATCAACACCAACGTGCTCTGGGAAGAATACGGCATCGCCTCCTACAACCTGTGCAGCGCCGAGCAGCCCTTCTGGGTCAGCTACTACACCATCCGGGAAGCGCTCAAAACCCAGCATCCGAAGGTGATCCTGCTGGACGCCAAGCCCGCCATTTACACCCGGGACTATACCAGGCGGGGCCGCACCATCCTGTCCACCTTCGGCATCAAGGGAATGGAGAACCGCGTCGGCGCGATCCTGGCGTGCGTGGAAAATCCCCGGGACGCCTGGGGCTACATCCTGGGGCTGCCGGAGGTGCATAGCAATTATGCCAAGCTGACGGCGCAGGATTTTCCCTTCCCTCCGGACAACGGCGGGCGGGGCGACAGCTGGAAGGGCTATATCGAAGCGGATACAGTGGAGCAGCACCAAAAGCCCTCCCTGGTGTACAACAGCGTCAAGCGCAACATGAACGACCGGGAGGAGGAATACGCCCGGAAGATCTTTGAGTACGCCCAGTCGGAAGGGATCACAGTGCTGCTCCTTGGCCTGCCCAACCCGGACTACGCCAACGACCATATGTATTACAACGCGCTTTGGGCGGTGGCGGCGGAATACGGCATTCACGGCATCAATTACAACGATCCCGGCATGCGCTTTGGCCTGCGCTATTCCTCGGACTTTGCCGACTGGCAGCATCTGAACGTAAAGGGCAGCGTCACCTTCTCCCGGAAGCTGGGCGAAGACCTGGAGATGCTGTTCGATCTCCCCGACCGCCGGGGGGACGAAAAATACGCCTCCTATGACGTTTGCGCCAGAAAATGGATGGAGCAGTATCCGCTGTTTGAATCCTCCGGCTGGGAGGAACATCCGCTGGACTGGTTCGCCGATGCGGAACGGTAAGCTGCTGTTGTCTTTACAGCAAGAACAGCCGCCAGGCGGCGGCTGTCAGGCTGTCGAAAAAGTATTTTTCGCCAGCCTGCGAATGAAAATGGAATCAGGATTCCGTTTTCATTCGATGCATCCATTTCCTGCAAAAATGGGTTTCCGACCTCCAAAGGAGGCCAAAAACCCTATTTTTGCGGCCGGAAATGGATATAGGAAGCAACATTCTGTTGCTCCTCGGCGACGTACACGCCGCCGCCTGCGGATTACAATCGAAGGGCTGCGGCCCTTCGATGCATCCCAGGGGGTTCTCCGACAGCCTGACAGCCGCCAGGCGGCGGCTGTCGTCCGGATTGTCGAAAAATCTTTTCGGTATAAGCTTATTCTCCCGCCGTGAACTGGGAGGGGGTTTTGCCGGTATACTGGTGGAACACCTTGGTAAAGTAGCTGCTGTCGTCGTAGCCCACGCAGGCGGCCACGTCGCGCAGGAGCAGGTCGGGCTTTTCCTTGAGCAGCTTCTTGGCGGCTTCCATACGGCAGCGGGTGAGGAAGGTGTTGAAAGTGGTGTCGCTGTACTTGCGGAACAGGCGGCTCAGGTAAGTCTGGGAAATGCCGATCTCATCGCACACGCTCTGCATGCTCAAAGGCTGGGCGTAGTTTTCCTCGATGTACTGCACGGCGTAATCGTACAGCTCCTGGGTGGACATTTTACGGTCCCGGACGCTGCCGTTGTCAAACAGCAGGGCATACAGCCCGGACATGAGATCGCCGTAAGAGGAGGCGCATCGGATCAAATCGTTGAACTCCGTCAGCGTTTCTTCCAATTGGCTGCCCACCGGCTGAAAGACCGAAGCCGTCTGGTGGATGATCTGGCGGCCCATGTGCCACACCTGGCGCTGGGGCATCTGCTCCTTCTCCCAGGAGGCGGCCAGGGAAATGAAGTATTCCTTGATCATCCGGTATTTGCCCATACTGATGAAATAGGCCAGCTGCTTTAAATCCGCGGCGGGCAGGCGCACCCGGTCCTCCGTGGGCGACCCGCCGGAGAACTGGATGATCTGGTGTTTGCCGATCACCGCCCGGCGGTACAGCAGCGTCAGCGCCCATTCCAGGAAAGCGGGCAGGAATTCGATCTCCCGGGCGGAGGAGGTGTAAACCGCCGTCCAGGTGGGCAGGCTGCCGGGCTTGGTCATATAAACGCTGAGGCTGCTCAGAAAATCCTCCATTGGCCCTTCCGGGGCGATGAGGATGCGCTCGTCGTCGTCCCGTCCCCGCAGCACCTGAAAATGCTCGTCCGGCGGCTTGATCAGCGAGGTGGCGCCCAGGGTCTTGGGCAGGTTCAGGTCCAGGTTGCCCCAGCGGATCAGGGCGAAGCGGAAGCTGTTTCGCTGGTACAGCTGGGCGGCGTCTTCCTTGGAATAGGGCTGGCCGCACGCGATGGACGGCAGGATGGTCGCCGCCATATCGCTGTTTTCCGCGTCAAGCTTTTTTTCGACAGCCTGCAGGATCGCGGTCATTTTGCTGATGGAAACGGGCTTAAGCAGATAATCGTCCACCCCGGCCTGAATGGCGCCCTGGGCGTATTCAAACTCGCCGTAGCCGCTGATGATCACGATATGGATATTGGGCTGCATCCCCCGCGCGGCCTGGGCCAGCTCGATGCCGTTCATGCCGTGCATGCTGATGTCGGTAATCAGCAGGTCCACGGCGTTCTTCTGCAGAAACCGGACCCCCTGCTCGCCGCTGGTGGCCGTGCCCGCCACCTGAAAGCTTTTGGCGAACTGCTCGATAATGCTGGTCACAAACCGCAGGGCCGGCATTTCGTCGTCCACGATCAACACGCGATACATCGATACATCCCTTCTCCCCTAAGAATAGTACGCTCAGCTATTATACCATAACGCTCGGCGTGCGCCCATTCGGGGCCCGCCGAGACGCGCAACCGTCCCTTCGGGCCGGTTCGCTCGTTATTATACCATAACGCTCGGCGTGCGCCCATTCGGGGCCC